>CAMJUL010000028.1 GCA_946408995.1 uncultured Clostridia bacterium
ACGTACGGTGCAATGGGAGGGGCGAGGGCTAACGCCCTCCCTCTACCCTATTTTCTTCTATGGGAACGGCGATGGGCCCTTCCTTACGGTGCGACCTGGGGGGAGACGCCGATCCCAAGAAGCTCGTTCTGGGGACGGTCTTTGTCGGTGGCAGACCCGGAATAGGTGCCGATCTTGTTGATGCGGTCTCCCATGAAAAGCATGCAGGCGGTCTGGCCGCCGTCCAGATTGATCGCCGACTGACAGCCGAGGCGGTGCATGGTATCAGCCATCCACATGCAGCTTCCGCCGACGGAATAGGTTTTTTCAAGCCTTCCTTCCAGAAGGACGCAGAAATAATGTCCCTTTTCCACCATGCCAAAGGCTGTGCGGGGGTTGTTGACATCGCCGAAGGCGCTGGCCCTGGGGCTGATGGCTCCATCCTGAACCAGCAGCGGGCCGAATGAGAGGACATCCCTGGCCCCTTTCGCCAGGAGGGCTTTGCCTGTGGTTTCCGCGTTCAGGAACAGACGCACGTCCCCGTCCGGGAAAAGCGCAGCGACATCCAGGGGTGGATACACGGTGCTGTTGGCCTTCTTGGGCACATCATACATCAGCTCGCCCCGCCGGATGACGATGCCGATGGGGTACGTGTAGTTCACTTCCTTTTGCCTGCCCACGCGGTAAATAAAGAAATCCGTGTTCATGGCAAAGACCAGGTGGTGCTGCTTTGCGATCTCCTGGGGATCCGTCAGCCGGTTGTAGCTTTTATAGCGGGTCTCGTCAAAGGGATAGGTGGTGAACATGTCGCTTTCCGGCTGACAGTAGATTTCCGCCTCATACCAGCGCATCTTCTTGGGGCTGGTTTCCGCCCGCCGGTGGATCTCAACGCGCAGGGTCTGGGAAGCGTAGAGCCAAAGACCGTTTTCATCATCTTTGTAGACAAACTCAGGCTCACCCTCGGGAAGGAAGCCGTTTTCAGCCAGGGCCGGGAAGAGGGGAGAAGCGTTTTCACGGTCCGCGATCACCGGCACAGCCATGCCGGTGGGCACGACGTCCGTCTGCACGGGGGGATCGGTGGGAGCAGCAGGGGCCGTGGCTTCTTCGGTCGGGGCGGCGGAGGGTTCGGGAGCAGCAGTTTCCTGCGGGGCATCCATCCCTTTCAGGACAGCGCAGATCCAGGGGGCCTCCCGGCTTCCGTCGCCTTCTTCGGAACGGATCACAGACAGGACAACGCGGATGACGGGACGGACGCCGGTGGTGCGTGAGTTGACGCCGGTCCGTCCGAGCTTGCCGTCCTCAATGACCCGCCGCTGCTGCTGGGGATGATCGGCCGAAGCATCGCTGAGCCACCAGGGACTGTAGCGTATCCGTCCGGAATAGGAATCCAGACCCTGGGCCAGGGCGTAATCGGTGCCGGTGGCCTCATGGGAGGCGTTGTCCGTAAAGCCGTAAGCCTCTGTACGGACTTCCTGGGCGGACAGAAGGGTCACTTTTTCCCCGCTGGGGCCGGCGGCCAGGGCGGCCTGCTCTCCTTCGGTAAAGGCGGTTTGAAGGAACGAGCCGTTCAGCCATTGGAAAAGCTCACTTTGCTCCCAGCCGGAATAGGCATTTTTGTCGCTGTGGACCGGGGCGCTGTCCAGAATGTATTCGCTCAGCAGCAGCGCTGTATCTCCGTCGCAGGAAAGGACCCGCCACAGGATGGGGGCTGGTTCGCCGTTTTTGCTTTCCGGGTAAACGCCAAAGAGGGCATAGGCATCGCCGCTGTTTTCGTCGTAGCCCCGCAGGACGTTTTCGGCGGTCCCATTCACGCAGGGGAGAAGGATCAGCAGGACTGTTAAAAAAAGAAGAAGCTTTGTTTTCATAGGTCCCCCATTATTGTTCGGATGAAACCAGGGACAGGACCCATGGATCCTCCAGAGTCCCGCTTCCGGAAAGAATAGCTGTCTTGTTCAGATCGATGTTGACGGCGGGGCGGGTCCCAAGATCCTTGGCCTGAACGTCGATGCGCCCTGTCTTGCCCTCGTCCATCACGCGGCGCTGCTGGTTTTTGTTGGAGTCGGAACGGGTGCGGCTCCACCAGGGGGAATAGCGGTGGCCTTTGGAATAAATGTAGAGGCCGGTTTCCTTGGCGTACTCGGTGCTCAGGCACTTGCGGGCATTGTTGTTGACAAAGCCAAGGTCCGCCGACTGCATTTCCGCGGCGGTAATCAGGGTGACAAGGCCTTCGTCCTCTGTTTTGGACACGAGCAAACGCTGTTCCGACGATGAGAAAGCGGTCTGCAGGAACACGCCGTTGAGATAACGGAACAGGTCGCAAGTTTCCCAGGATTTGTAGGTGGTGCGGTCGGAATGGATCTGGGAGGCCTCAAGAATGTATTCCGAGAGCAGATAGGCGCTTTCCCCGTCCGCGGACAAGACCCGCCAGACGATGGGGCGGATGGTTCCGTCCCTGTCGGTGGGATAGGCGCCCAACTGAACGTATACGTAGCCGCCTTTGCGGTCATATCCCCTGATTTGGCTGGAATTGTCAGCCAGAGCGGACCCCAAAAGCAAGAGAAAAACGGTCAGAAGCAGAAGGCATTTTCGCATGGCATGAGACCCTCCTTGAATGGGAACTGAAGGGAGGCATTCCTCCGGATTCATACAGGACAGAAACGAACAGAAGCAGTATACCATAAAACCGCAGACGGAACAAGAAGCGTCGCGGAGTGTTACAGGAGCGGAAAAAAACGCGGAAAAAAGCGCCGGCAGAAGGACCGGCGCCGCGGAGGGAAAAGGGAAAAAGACTACCGGAGGTCATACCGGAGGGTCAGGTGGTTTGCGAAGCTTTCAAGGCGGGCAAAGGCCCCGTTGATCAGGGGCATCGCAGGGGGGAGATGGCCGAAGGGAAGATCCATCAGCACAGGGACACCGAATTCCCTTAGGGGATACAGCACCGCCTCGTACGCATCCAGACCCATGATCTCCTCGCCGAAGTGAAGGGGCCGTCCGATGAGAAATCCGGAGCAGCGCTCAAACCAGCCGGCTTCCTTCAGCTGCCAAAGGGCCCGCCTCATGCCCAGGACATTCAGGTCACAGGCTTCCAGATACCAGAGGATTCCGTCTTCCCCGTATTTGCGGTTGAATTCCCGGACACGGTCATAGCGGGTACCTGCAAAATTGACCAGACAATCCAGACAGCCGCCCAAAAGCCGTCCCTGCAAAAGGATCTTTTTGCGGGAGGGCCCATCGGGAAGATACCTGCGGATCCGGGCTTTTTCTGTCAGCTGATACGGCGCCAGGGGGTGTTCCTCGTCCCTGAGGCTGTCAAGCTGCCAGAGCGGGTATTCCCTGAATTCCAGCTTTTTTCCCCGAAGAAGGGCAAACGCGTCCTCAAGGCTCTCGTCCCAGGGCTCCATGCCAAAGGCGGAGGCGCAGGGACCGTAAATGGAGGCCGTATCCGCCAGCGTGGCCGCAAGGAAGGTGTAATGGGTGTTGTCGGAATATCCCATATACCATTTGGACGGAAGAGCCGCGATCCGGTCAAAGTCCACATAGGGCAGGATCTCGCACATCAGTTCCCCGCCGCCGCAGGAAATCAGCACGTCGCTGTCCGGATCCGAAAAGCTGTGGTTGAGTTCCTCACCGCATTCGCGCGGGGAGGCGGAGATGCCTATGCCTTCCGCCTTGAAGCAGTTGGGGCCGAGACGGACCCGGAAGCCCAGGGCCTCGAACCGCTTTAGCGCGTGCAGGAATGCCGTTTTATAGGGTTCTGTGGCGCATCCGAAGGAGGGGGCCAGAAAACCGATGGTCCCCCCGTCCGGCAGGAAAGCGGGATACCTCATACAGGACTCCTTTCCGGGAGGGCTTCATACCGCCCACTGATGTCAAAGAGGAGGGTGTCTTCGTGAAATCCGGACATGGAGAAGGCGGCGCTGTCTGTTTTGACCTCCAGGCGCACCTCCAGATCCGGCAGCACTTCCCGATGGTAATCGATCCGGAAGGAAACGATGCGGTTTTTGCCCATGAACGCCGTTCCAAGGGTATCGCAGAGCCAGTCGGCATACCGGGTGTTGTTGACATGCCCATTTACGTCCAGATCCGAATAGACCGCGTGGCAGGAAAGGACCGTTCCGCTGCCCTGGATCGGAACAGGAGGGGAAAACCGGGTGAAGGGAGGCTCCCGATCCGGGGTCGGGACCATGGCGGCCACTTCGGGCAAAAAGATCATGCGCCGGTCCTTTGCGGAACAGAGGACCCAGAAACTGGCCGCCTCCGCCACGGTCTTTCCGTCGGCGTCCCGGAGGATGAAATACCGCGGGAACAGGGTCCTTCGGACGGGGCCGGCGAAGGTTTCGATGGTGACGGTTTCTCCCAGGACGGGGCTCCTGTGAATGTGGACTTCGTTGCGGGTCAAAACCCAGACGGCGCCGTGATCCCGATAGAGGGGGATCCGTCCGCAGCCCAAGTTCTCGCAATGCCTGCCGGCTGCTTCCTGCAATTGGATCAGCAGGTCCGAAAGGCGCCACAGGCCGTTCATGTCCACGGAACAGGTTTTCATCGAACAGGAAACCACACAGTTTTCATTGCCGGGGGCTGTGGCAGGGACAAAGGGAATACGGTTTTCCATGTATGCCGGATCCTTTCTTTTTCAAACCGGAAGGGGATGGCATTGCGCCAGCTCAGCCAGGCGGAGGGTGTCCTCCAGGGTACACATTTGGGTGCCGCTGAGACGGACGGTGGCCGCTGCGGCCGCGGACGCAAACCGGAGCGCCTCCGCTGTGAAGCCCACGGAACCGGCTTTCAGGCACAGGGCAGCCAGCATGCTGTCCCCGGCGCCGTGCAGGGACCGGACCGTGACCGGAACGGCGGGCGCGTAAAACCGGCCGAACGGAGAGGCGAGCACCGCCCCCTCCCCGCCCAGGGAGAGGCAGACAGCGCCGCATCCGCTTTGCATCCGCAGGTCGTCAGCCATACGGCCGGCCTCCGACGGAGATGAGGGGGTCTGCCCGGTCAGGCGGGTGAATTCCTGAAGGTTGGGTTTGATCAGCGCGGGCTTTTCCCTGAGCGCCAGGCGCAGCGCTTCTCCGTCGGCGTCCACGGCGCAGGGAATGCCCTTCCGCTTCAGGTCGGAGACGAGACGGGCATAATAATCGGCGTTCATTCCGGGCGGAAGCGACCCGGTCAAGAGGACCATGCCGCTGGGGGAAGCGGCGGACAGGAGGACCTCCCGTACGCGATTTTGCTCCTCCGGGCCGGTCAAAGCGCCCTGCTCATTGATCTCAATGGTTTTCCCGTCCCGGGTGCGGATCTTGAGATTGACCCTCAGGCGGCCGGCCACGGGGACTTCATGGACGGGAATCCGGGACCGGGCAAGGAAGGAAAGCAGCGGGGAGCGGCTGTCCTCGGGCACCAGGATCACGGCTTCCGCCTCTCCGCCCAGGTTCCGCAGGGCGATGGCGGTGTTGATGCCTTTCCCGCCGATGTCTTCACGCTCCAAAGAGATCCGGTTGGCTGAGGAAGGGTCGAAGACGGGGCAGGAGGCGGTGCGGTCGATGCAGGGGTTCACGCAGAGGCTCAGGATCATGCTTGTCCTCCCTGATTCCGGTCGTCAGAGGACGGGGCAGCCAGGATCAGGTCGCAGATGTTGGACGCCAGGGTTTCCTCTGGAGTCACGCATCCGTTCTTGAACCACCACCGGGCCGCCCCCTTGGCCGCGCCGATATAATAGGAAACCACCAGAGAGACCGGAATATCCTCGGGAAGCTGGTGGGCCTCCGGGAAGCTCTGAAACCGTTCGTTAAGCTCGTTGGCGAAGGAGTCCGCGATCGCATCGACCGCGTTGGGGTTGCCAAGGCCGGAGGAAACCAGAGAATCAATAATCTGCTTGTTCTCCCGGATGTAGATCAGGAGCCGGGTCATAATGACGGTAAAGCAGTCTCTGAAGGTGCTTTGGGCACAGACGGACGTTTTGTTGGCCATAAACTCATGCTGCTTGTTTTGCAGAAACCAGACAAGGAAATGGTGCTTGTCGGTAAAATGCTGATAAAAAGTGGTTCTGCGGACCATGGCACGCTCGCAGATCTCCTGGACCGTTACCTGGTTGTAGCTGTGCTCCTTTAAAAGCTCTTCAAAGGAAGAACTGAGAAGTTTGTAGGTTCGCTGGACCCGCAGGTCCATGCGCGCGTTTTCTTTTCCGTCCGGCATGTGATCCCCTCCGCTGGCAGACGATCCCGGGAGCCCCCGGGGAATACAATAAGACGACAGGGCCCATTATAGAGGGTCTAGCAACATCTGTCAATTATTGTACAAAACAAGTTGGATAGACAAGAAATGCTACAAAAAAACCGTCCCTGAGCGGGACGGCACGCAAGGGAAAAAAACAACTTAGCATTTGTGATCCAGGGCGAGCTCGCTGAGGGCCTGGATCATTTCGACAGAGGAAAGGCCTTTCAGATTGGCGGCTCCGGAAATGTTGAAGCTCCCGTCATCCTCTCTTGAGATCTGGGGCTTGGCAAAAGAATAAAAAGACAGTACCTCCCTGCTGGCGCCGAGAGATTGCAAATCGTTATAGCCGATCCGTTCGGACATCTTTCATGCCTCCTTTTGGGTCATGAGGAAATACGGAAAGAAACCGGGGTTCAGGAAACCCACTGCGCGTCGGGCATATTCAAGTACCATTGAACAAGTTTATTTTACCCTGAAAGGATCGGAAAGTCAAGAAAAATGCAGGGAACGGAAGATAATTTACAGAATAGAACAATTAAAGAACAATTAAAGTACAGAGGAGGAAAGAAAAAAAGGGAGCGCCGTGTCCGGAGGAGGCGGGAGGGAAGAGCCCAGTTCCAAAAAGAGAAACGGGAAACAAATGAAATGTTCCCGTTTTGGTAACAGGTCTCGTCCAAGCGCACGAAAGAATATTACAATTGGCGTACAAATTTGCGCTTTCCTTGATTTTGTGGTGACAATCTGCTAAGATACCACATGTGCACAAGAAATGCGGAGGCAACCCTGAATGAATGGATGGATGTGGGCAGCGATCGCCGTATGTGTCGCAACTGCGCTGACACTGCTGATTCGTGAGCATATACAGGAAAATCACCTGCTGATCGCCATGAGGAAGATGCGCGGGAGCACGCTCTACGCAGACCTGTACGGGCTGGTGGACAGTATCCGTGGAAAAGAGATCGAGGAGATCCGCATACAGCGGGGAAAGGTCTCCTTCTTCGGGATCTATCCTCCGGGGAGGATCGGCGAATTTGATTTCAGCCAGCATGGGTACAGTTACCTGAATGATGAAAAAGTGTACGCGCTGGCCCAGGTCCTGGCTTTCGACATTCCCCAGCTTCAGTCGGCGAAGGACTACAAGCTGGAGAAGTACCGTCTTGAAAGGCCCAACGGCACCAAAGACGATGCCTACGCCTTTATCGTCCGGCCGGAGTACAAAAAGAAGGTCATGGCGTCCCACTCCAGAATATCCACCGACAGACTCTATTGATTTTATGCCGCCTGGGGCGGCTTTTTTCTTTCAGGCGTCATACCGCATGTACTTGGAGGAGGCAGGGCGTTTTTCCAGACGGCGTTCCACGTATTCGGCCAGCAGGGGCAATGGCGCATCCGCCGGCGGGCGCGCGGTTTTTTCGATCCCTTCGGCCAGGACGTCCTGCATCCAGGCAACCTGGGCGGGACGCACGGGGTAGAGTTTCTCCGGGAGGGACGAGGCGCATTTTGAACAGACCAGGCCCCCGCTGTCAATATCCATGCGAAGGGCAGCCTCCGCCGAAACGGGTTCCCCGCAGCGCACACAGTGCCTGAGCCGGGGACGATACCCCTCCAGCGCGGCAAGAAGCAAAAGAAACGCGCTCGTTACCGCCCGCGGATCCATGCTTTTGTAGGCGAGCCGGGAAAGGGACCGGGCCAGGAGGGTGAACAGGCCAAGGGCTTCTTCCCCCGGGCGGGCGACCGTTTCCGCAATGGAGAGGATATAGCTTGCGTATTTGAGCAGGTCATAGTCCTGACGGAGCGGATAGAAACTGTCCGACAGCTGGCAGGATGTGACCGTGACCCTTCCCGAGGCGGAATAAAGAACGTATTCCCCTTCCGCGAACCATTCACTGGCGGCAAGAAGCGGGGATTTGGGCTTCCTGCAGCCGCGGCAAAGGGCGTCAACGCGGCCGAGGGTGGGGGACAGCAGGGTCAGCATCCGGTCGTTTTCCCGATAATCGGCATATCTTAGAACGATGGCAAGCGTCTTGAGGGTGGGCATGGATTCCTCCGGTTTTTGCACAATTATATCTTTACAACCATCCACGGTCAAGCTATTCTAAGGATTGGGAATGGACCGGAGGGTCCGGCGAAAAAGAAGCGGAGGACAGACAGATGCAAAGACCGGTGCTTCCGGAAGACCTGACTTGGCACGAGGGGATCAAATCGGCCCTGGAGGATGCGCAGTTCCAGCAATGCAGGGACCGAGTGGTTTCCTGGCCGGGGACGGGCATTTTTGACACGGGGAGCGTCCTGGAGGCCGAATGGCTCAGACAGCACTCCTATTATTCCCGGGAAAACGGGAAGGCGGCCGGGGCGGATGTTAAAAATCGCATCCTGGAGAACGTAAGGAAGGAAGCCCTCTGCCTGAGTATGGATGAGGACACGCTGGTAAAGCGGATGCTTCTTACGGACGGGACGGTCTACGCGGGAGACTGGCAGATGCTGCCGGCGGTGGAATCCCTCCTGAAAAGGCTTTGGTGTACCCTCAGGACCGACGAAAACGGGGAAGAGACGCTGGTTCTTGCGGAGGAGTTGAGGGGGCCGCTGCTGGAGGCCATGAGCGGGGAAAGGTACGTCCCCGTGCGGGAAACGCTTTTCCGCATGGACGCGATGCTTAACTGCATGCTGTATCTGTACGGATATGTCTTTCCGGAGCCCATCCTGAATCAGGTCATCGCCAAAGCGGAAAGCTGGATGGGGATCCTGGAGTATCCCCATCTGCGCAGGTACGTAATGGCCGCTTTCCCGTATGTGGTTACGGGAAACGGGACCCTTTTGCTGACCCATTCGGCCCTGAGGGTGACGGGCGGCTGTCTTGAGCGCATATACCAAACCGACGCGTCCGACTGGAAGATCTCCGGGGAAATGATGCTGGGGGGGATGAACAGCCTTCTGGCGGAGGAAAAGCCGGCTGTGGATCTGTTTGTATCCACCATCCGGAAGGCGGTCCGGCCTGAAAACGACCTGCAGACCCTGACGGACGACCTTCGCTTTATGGCCAAGCAGGGCGCGTCCTTTGCGGACATGAAAAAGATCCTCGCCGAATCGCTCTGCGTGCTTCCCGACAGAGGCATGCTCGACGCCCTGGAGCGGCTGAGGCAGGAAACCATGCCCTGGATCTTATTTTCCTCGGAGGGACTGAACTGAGATGGAGAGGTATCAGTGGAGGGTGTCCGACGCGCAAAAACCCATCCAGGCCGCCAATTATCTCCGGTACGCCATGCCGCTGATGCCGGAGAAGGAGCGCAGGGAAGCCTTTCGCCGCCGGGACGTACTGATGGACGGAAAACGGATCGACAGCGCCGACGGGATACGGCCCGGGGCGGCGATCACCCTGTATACCCTTTACAAGGTCAGCCTTCCAGTGGTGTACGAGGACGAAAAGGTGCTATTGATCAACAAACCCGCGGGACTGTGCACCTCGGATCCCCATGTGGGAATGACGGTGCTGAGCCTGCTCGAAAGGGAACGGGGGAAGGAATACCGGCTCTGTCACCGGCTGGACACAAGAACCAGCGGCTTATTGCTGCTTTGCACGGAGGAGGAGACGGAAAAGGAAATCCAGGACCTGTTCAGGGACAGATGCCTGAAAAAGGAATACGAATGCCTGGTGCGGGGGGAAATGCGGCCGCAGGAGGCCGTCTGCGACGCATATTTGATCAAAGACAGCAAAGCGGGGGTCGTCCGGGTCATTTCCCACCGGACGCCGGGGGCCAAGCCCATCCGGACAGGGTACAGATGCCTTGAAAAAAAAGGCGAGCTTTCCCGCCTCCGGGTGGAACTGTTTACGGGGAGGACCCATCAGATCCGCGCACACATGGCCTATCTGAATCATCCGATCCTTGGAGACGATGTGTATGGGGACCGGGAATTGAACCGAAGGGCCCATTCCGTGGGGGAACTGAAGCTGTGCGCGGTATCCCTGACCCTGTATCCCCCGCAAGGCAGCACGCTGTTTTACCTGTACGGGAAGGAGTTTTCCGTCCCCGCGCCCTTTTAGCCGGAAAGAGAGAAAATGAACACGTTCAAACTCAGGATGATCTGCTCGGACCTGGACGGGACCCTTTTGAAGAAGGACGGCACGGTCCACCCCGACAACCTGCGCGCGATCCGGGAAGCGCGGGAAAAAGGAATACTGTTTGCGGTCGCTACCGGCAGGGCGACCGGAAACGCGCTTGCCAAGATCCGCCAGGCGGGCATTTTCTGCCCGGTTTCGGCCATGAACGGAACGGTTTTGACGGATGAGGACGGAAGCGTGCTGCGCCGTCATCCCATGACGCGAAGGACCGCTGTGGAGATCGAGCGGGTCCTTGCCGGACATCAGGCGGATTATGTGCTGATGGGCGAGAAGGTCCTGTGCACCAGCAGGGAAGATTTTTATCATCACAGTGAGCTGGAATACGGGCCGGAAATGGAAAAAATGGGATACCGTTTTTTCCGGGGGAGGGAAACCGTCCGCAGGGCCGCGGAAAAGGAGGCGGTTTACAAGTATTACGTCTGCCGCATGCAGGACCCGGAGCGGCTGATCCGCGAGGCCCAAGAGGTCGGGCGGGTGACGCTGACAAGAAGCGGGCGGGACAACCTTGAGATCATGACCGAAGGGGTTGACAAGGCCACGGGGATCATGGAATTGGCTGACCTGAAGGGGATAAGGCGGGAAGAGATCATGGCGGTCGGGGATGAGATGAATGATCTTCCCATGATCCGCTGGGCCGGCTGGGGGGTCGCCATGGGAAACGGGGCGGACCGGGTGAAGGAGGAAGCGGACCTGGTGACCGCTTCCAACGAGGAGGGCGGTGTGGCAAAAGCCGTCCGGTTCCTTCTTGGGCGCGCCGCAGGCCTTCCGGACGCTGCCGGATGCCCGGAAGGCCCTTCATTAAAGGCCTCCGGAGGGGAGGAAAAGGGTCCGGGAAAGCGCTGAAAATTTGGAAAAACAGTTGACAAGCAAAGGCCGGACCTTTATAATACTGTAGGTCTCGATTGGAGTGATGAAGGTGCTGCTCGACATTACCGCTGCCATCAGGTCACAGGGAGTTGAACATCCCTTTACTCACTTGGAAACGATTCCGCCGCAGGAGATTTTCGGCGAAACCATCCGGTTCGGGGAAATCCGGCTCAGCGGCACTTTTTGTCTTGAGGACAAGACCCTTCGCCTGAAAGGCGAATTGACCGGGGAGGCCTGCGGCAAATGCTACGCGTGTCTTTCGCCGGTCCGTTATACCCTGCATGTTCCCTTTGACGAGACGTTTCGTCAGACGGACCGCAGGGAGGTGCTTGCGGAAAAGGCAAAAGGGGAGGAAGCGGAGACCTTTGGGGAAGAACGCCTCGTTTTTGAGGGCTCACGGGTTGAGCTGTCTCATTTGGCGTTGACCCTCGCGGTGCTGGAGCTGCCGATGCGGTTCAGGTGTGAGCCGGAATGCGGTGCGCAGACGGCGCTGCGGGAAGATTATTCATCGCATGCTTGCCAGAAGGAATTGCCTGACCAGCATCCTTTTTCGGCATTGCAGCAATTGCTGACAAAGGATCAGGAGGTGTAGAGTATGGCTCTGCCAAAAGAGAAAGTATCTAAAGCGCGTGGACGCAGCCGCCGTGCCAATTGGAAACTGAATCCGCCGACCTTGGTGGAATGCACTCAGTGCCATCAGCTGAAGCTGGCGCACCGTGTCTGCAAGCATTGCGGATACTATGACGGCAAGCAGGTTGTTGTACTGGAAAAGGCCGAGGCCTGACAACGGTTCATACAATCGACCGTTTTTACGCGGATGATCCTGTTCGTGTAGAAACGGTCTGACTTTACCCGGAGAAGGAGAGGAGTACGCGTTTTTCCGTCCTGCAGAGAGAGCCGCCAAGGCTGGAAGCGGCTTGGATGGGGGGTGCGGAAGTCGCTCCGGAGGGAGGCAGGGGAACAGAGTAGTCTGCCCGCAGGTGCGCGTTATCCCCAAATGAGGCGGCTGGACACAGCCGCGAACGAAGGTGGTACCACGGAGCCGCTCCGTCCTTTTGGGACAGGGCGGCTTTTTTTATCGGACAAACAGCCACAATGAACGCGGAGGATGAAACAATGAGCGAATCCGGGAAAGAATTCAGCATGGCCAAAGCCTATGACCCTGCCAGCATCGAGCAGGAGACCTATCGGCGCTGGGAGAGTGCCGGGGCCTTCACGGCCCATCGTCGGGAGGGGAAAAAGCCCTTCACCATCGTTATGCCGCCGCCAAACGTGACCGGACAATTGCATATGGGGCACGCCATGGACTGCGTCCTGCAGGATTCCCTGGTGCGGTTCCATCGTATGAAGGGGGACCCGACCCTTTGGCTGCCCGGCACCGACCACGCCTCCATTGCCACGGAGGTGAAGGTGGTGGACCAGATGCGCGAGGAGGGCCTGACCAAGGAGGATGTGGGCCGCGAGGGCTTCCTGAAGCGCGCATGGGCCTGGAAGGAAGAATACGGCGGAAGGATCACCCGGCAGCTCAGACGCCTTGGGGCCAGCTGTGACTGGTCCCGGGAGCGGTTTACCATGGACGAAGGCTGCTCGGCTGCGGTGCGCGAGGTATTTTGCCGCCTGTATGAGAAAAAGCAGATCTACCGCGGCGCCCGGCTGGTGAACTGGTGCACCTGCTGCGGCACTTCCATTTCCGACGCGGAGGTCGAGTATACCGAGCAGAAGGGACATTTCTGGCACCTGCTTTATCCAGTCAAGGAAACGGGGGAAATGCTGGAGTTGGCTACCACGCGTCCGGAGACCATGCTTGGCGATACCGCCGTGGCCGTCAATCCGGAAGATGAGCGCTATGCCCATCTGCACGGCTGCCATGTGATCCTGCCGCTGGTGGGCAGGGAGATCCCCATTGTGTGTGACGAGCACGCGGACAAGTCCAAGGGTACGGGCGTCGTGAAGATCACCCCGGCCCATGACCCCAACGATTATGAGGTGGGACAGAGGCACAATCTGGAAGTCATCCGGGTGTTCACTTACGATGGTCATATGACCGGGGCGGAAGAGAAGGCGGAGAATGACGCCCTGTTTGCCTCTGGCAAGGCTGCCGTGGGGGAGGCCAGGGTCATGGATACGGGCAAGTATGCCCATCTGACCACGGAAGCGTGCCGCCGGGAGATTGTGAAGGACCTGGAAGCAGGAGGGTATCTGAAGGCTGTGGAGGACCTGAGCCACGAGGTGGGCACCTGCTACCGCTGCCATACGAATATCGAGCCGATGATCTCCATTCAGTGGTTCGTTCGCATGGCGCCCCTGGCCGAGCCGGCCATTGAGGCGGTCAGGCGGGGGGAGACCCGTTTTGTGCCGGAGCGGTTTACCAAGACCTACCTGAACTGGATGGAAAACATCCGCGACTGGTGCATCAGCCGCCATCTGTGGTGGGGCCACCGGATCCCGGCCTGGTACTGCGCGGACTGCGGCGCGACGACCGTGAGCAGGGAAGACGTTTGCACCTGCGGTCAGTGCGGCAGCAAGAACGTCACCCAGGACGAGGACGTGCTGGACACCTGGTTCTCAAGCGCGCTTTGGCCCTTCTCCACGCTGGGATGGCCGGAGGAAACCGAGGACCTGAAGTACTTCTACCCCACCAACACCCTGGTGACGGGCTACGACATTATCTTTTTCTGGGTGGCCAGGATGATTTTCTCCGGCATCGAGCAGATGGGGAAGCCGCCCTTTGACACGGTGGTGATCCATGGACTGGTCCGGGATGCCCTGGGACGCAAGATGTCCAAATCCCTTGGAAACGGCATCGATCCCCTTGAGGTCATCAAGCAGTACGGCGCGGACGCCCTGCGGTTTTCCCTGGTGCTGGGCATCAGTCCCGGCAATGACACCCGCTTCTCCAAGGAAAAGGTGGAAATGGCGCGGAATTTTGCCAACAAGATCTGGAACGCCAGCCGGTTCGTGCTGATGAACGTGGACAAGCGCGAGCCTCAAATGGACAGGAACGCCCTGAGGCTGGAGGACCGCTGGATCCTGACGCGCTACAACGAAGCGGTCCGTCAGGTGACGGAGAATTTTGACAAAGCGGATTACGGCTTGGCGGCCCAGAAGATCTACGATTTTGCCTGGAGCGAATTCTGCGACTGGTACATCGAAATGAGCAAAAGCGCCCTGCTCGGGGAAGATGCGAAACGGCGGGAGAACACGCAGGCGGTGCTTTTGACCGTCCTGAGCGGCCTTCTGAAGCTGCTTCATCCCTTTATGCCCTTCGTGACGGAAGAGGTATACAGCTATCTGCCGGGCAAACAGGAGGAGAGCTGCATGCTTTCCGCCTGGCCCAAGGCAGAAGCGGCGCTGGATTTCCCGGAGGACTGCGCCAGGATGGAAGGCGTGATGGAGATGGTTCGCGCCATCCGCAATCTGCGGGCGGGCATGAACGTCCAGGCGGGACACCGCGCCAGGCTGATGGTGAGGCCGTCTTCGGGCTGGGGGGAGGTGCTCACGGCCCAGGAAGCCACCTTCCAGAGGCTGGCGGCCGTCAGCACGCTGAGCCTTTTGGGCGAAGAGGAGAAACCGGAGGGGAAGACGGTCAGCGCCGTCAGCGGAGCGGGCGAGTTTTTTATCCCGCTGGGAGAATTGGTGGACCTTGAGGCGGAGAAGAAACGTTTGTCCAAGGAGAAGGAACGTTTGGAGGGAGAGATCCGGCGGGGAGAAGGAAAGCTTGGCAATCCGGGCTTCCTCGGAAAAGCGCCCGCCCAGCTGGTGGAAAGCGAAAAAGCCAAGCTTGAGACCAACCGGCAAATGCTTACCGCCCTGGAAAAGCAGATCGCGGATCTTTGCCAGTAAAGGGGACCGGGGAGACGCCCCGGAGACAGGATTTGGGCGGAGGATGGCCTGGCGCCATTCTCCGCCTGTTTGACAGGAGCGCGTTATGAGTTCTTTTTACCATGAGCCTGTAATGCCATATGAGATCCTTGCGTATCTTTCCCCGCAGGAAGGGAAGGTCTATGCGGACGGGACCCTGGGAGGCGGCGGTCACAGCGAAAGGATCCTGCAGAAAATGAACGGGCAGGGAACGCTGTATGGGATCGACAGGGACCCGGAAGCCCTGAAGGCGGCCGGGGAGAGGCTGGAGGCGTATCCCTGCTTCCGTGCGGTGCACGGAAACTTCCACGATATCAAGGACCTGCTGCCGCCGGGGACCCGGCTGGACGGAGGGCTTTTGGATCTTGGCGTTTCCAGCCATCAGATCGACACGCCGGAGCGGGGGTTCAGCTTCCATGAAGACGCGCCGCTGGATATGCGCATGGATCAGACCCAGGGCATCACCGCAGCCGAGTGGCTGAACACGGTGGACGAACAAGTCTTCGCGCAGGCGCTTTACGAATACGCGGACGAAAAGTGGGCGGCCCGCATCGCCAAAATGCTGGTGGAAAAGCGCACAGAGTCCCCCCTGAAAACCACGTTTGACCTGGTCCGGGTGGTGGACGCCGCGATTCCAAAGGCGGTCAGGCGAAAGGAAGAGGGGCACAGCGCCAGAAGGACCTTTCAGGCGGTGCGGATCGCGGTCAACGATGAGATCCGCCCCCTTGAAAAGGCGCTGAACGACTGGGTGGACCTGCTTTTGCCGGGCGGGCGGCTGTGCGTGCTGACTTTCCATTCCATCGAAGACCGGGCCGTGAAGAACGCCTTTCGAAAGATGCAGTTCCCCTGTGTCTGCCCGCCGAAGGCGCCGATCTGCACCTGCGGCAGAAAAAGCAAGGGGCGCGTCCTCGGGGGCGGCGCGGTGAAGCCCTCCCGGGAGGAGCTGGACAGGAACCCCCGCAGTCATTCA
This sequence comes from uncultured Clostridia bacterium, assembly GCA_946408995.1. Lineage (GTDB taxonomy): Bacteria > Bacillota > Clostridia > Christensenellales > Aristaeellaceae > RUG756. Next base: position 16,005 of record CAMJUL010000028.1, read on the forward strand.
GCCGTCCTGCGTGTTTTTGAGAAGGGGGAGGAAAACGGGTGAGCGTTTTGTATGTGGTGGCCACGCCCATCGGAAACCTGGGAGACATGAGTCCCCGTGCCCTGGAGACCCTTCGCGGCGCGGACCTGATCGCCGCCGAGGATACCAGGGTCACGCTGAAGCTGCTGAACCATTTTGACATTCACACCCGGCTTGTCAGCTGCCATCAGCACAACGAGGAAAACCTGGCCCCGCAGCTTGCGGACCGCATCGCGGCGGAAAACCTGACCGCTGCGCTGGTGACGGACGCCGGGACCCCCGCCATCTCGGACCCGGGGACCTGTCTGGTGAAGGCCTGCGCGGAGCGGGGGATCCCTGTCTATGCGGTGCCCGGCCCGACTGCCATGGCTTCCGCCCTGTCCGTCAGCGGCCTGGACCTGAGGGAATTTGCGTTTTACGGATTTCTCCCGCGGGAAAAGAAGGACCTTATGGACAAGCTGGGATCCTTTCCCGCCAGGTGCAGAGGGGCGGTTTTCCATGAGAGTCCCTATCGGATCAAGGACACCCTGCGGGCGGTCTGCGAGGCGCTTCCCAAGGCGCGCGTTTCGGTCAGCTGTGACCTGACCAAACTGCATGAACTGACCCTCCGGGGGACCCCGGCGGAGGTCCTGACGGCGCTGGAGGACAATGAGAAGAGTGAAAAAGGGGAATACTGCGTCGTGATGGACCTGTCGGACTGCGAGGCGCGGGAAGAAAAACGCGATCCGGGCGTTTCTCTGGAGGCGAGGCTGATGGAACGGCTCCTTCAGGGGATGGACCTTCGGCAGGCCAAGGAGGCTTTGACCAGCGAGGGCGAAAAAAAGAACGCCGTTTACGCGGCGTCCATCCGGGTCAAGGAATGGCTTGAGCGCTGAGAGCCCCGAGGGACGGGCTTATTCCAGGGGCTCTCCGCGTTCGATGGCGGAAAACATCGCGATCCGTTTGGCGTGGCGGTCCACCCCGGAAAAAGGCGTGGTCAGGAAGGCTTCGGCGATCAGGGCGGCGCTTTCGGGGGCGAGGACCCTTCCGCCCATGGCGAGAATGTTGGCATCGTTGTGTTCCCGGGACAGCTTGGCGGAATACACGTCAGAGCAGCAGCAGCACCGGATCCCCTGGACCTTGTTGGCGGCGATGGAGATCCCGACGCCGGTCCCGCAGAGGATGATCCCCAGATCACATTCTCCTTCGGAGACGGCGTGTGCCGCGCGGACCGCAAAGACAGGATAATCCCGGGTGGTGTCGGTATCCCGGATCCCAAGGTAAAGGCATTCATGACCCAAACGGGCGCAGACTTCCTCGATGGCAGGGACGAGCACCTTTCCGGCAGGGTCGCAGGCGATGGCGATTTTCATAGAAGAACCCCCTTCCAAATTGCCTGAGCGCAATGGGCTTTCTTTTTTCTCTTCGGGTGCGGCGGATGGCTGCGGACAGATCCGGCATCCCGGAAACAGTATAGTCCCAAACCGGAAACCTTGCAAGGGCAAGGGGGTCCGTGCCCGAATGAAAAAAACGAAAAACAGCGGGTTTCAAGGAAGGAATACAGGACTTTTTGTGGTATTAGTGAATTCGGGTGATAAGGGTTTCTCAGGAAACCCTGGGATCATTCCTTTCAGTCTATTTGAAACGGGGGAAACCGATTATGGACAAAACGGATGGCAAAACCGTATTGGAAATGAATTTGGAAGCGCGCAAAGGCGCGGTTCGTGAATGGATCTCGCAGCTGTTTGATGCGGGCAGCTTTATGGAGATCGATACGCTGCGCCTTGGATGCAACAGCGCAGCGGGATTTGGATGCGTCCATGGAAGGCCTGTTTACTGCTTTGCCCAGGACCATGCCAGCGCCGGCGGCGCAATGACCCAGGCCCAGGCCATGAAGGCGGTCAAGCTGCTGGATATGGCCAGGACTACGGGCGCGCCGGTGGTGTTTCTGATCGATTCGGCAGGGGTAAAAGTGACCGAAGGGGCCGCTTCCCTGCCCGCGTACAGCGAGATTTTTACCAAAATGGCCCGGCTTTCCGGCGTGATCCCGCTGGTCTGCGTGGTCCTTGGCGAATGCAGGGGCATCGCCGCCATGTTTACCCAGCTGAGCGATGTCTCCATCCAGTGCAGGGACGGACGCGTGGCGCTGCATTCCCTTCAGGTCATGAATACGGTCAAAGGCCAGAACCGCACGGAAGAGGCCCTTTTCGGAGCGGAGACCATGGCGTCCCAGGGAGCGGTCACGCTTTGCGCTGCTTCCGCCGGGGAGGCCCTGGACCTGGCGGGCCGGGTGCTGGATGCCCTTCCCGGCTGCAACGCCGAGGAGGCCCCCCTGGAGGACGGGGAGGATCTGAACCGGCTGCTTTCCGCCTGCGACGGCGAAAATGTTGCGGCCCTTGTGGAGGACCTGGCGGACGGGGGTGCGTATCTGGAACTGTCTCCGATGTACGGGAACAGGGTCCATACGTATCTTTGCCACCTTGGCGGGCACAGCGTAGGGCTGGTCGCCACTGACCACGCGGTGGAAAACGGACGTCTGGACGCCGCCTCCTGCGCCAAAGCGGCACGGTTCGTGCGTATGTGCGACAGCTTTTCCCTTCCCGTGGTGACCCTGGTGAACACGGATGGGCTCGAGGTGCCCGCTGCCGGGGCCCAGTCCTGGCTGATGCGCACCGCGGGGCAGATGCTGTATGCCTATGCGGAAGCCACCTGCCCGAAGCTGGCGGTGATCACCGGCAGCGCCATTGGGCCCGCTTATGTGGCCATGGGCGGAAAAGCGGTGGCTGACGTGGTGTATGGCTGGGAAAGGGCGGTCATCGCGCCCCTGACGCCCGAAGTGGCAGCCGCTGCCTTTGAGGACGACAGCCTGACCGCAGGGGCTGACAGGGGGGAGATCGAAAACCGGTACCGCCAGTCCACCTGCGCGCGCAAAGGTGCGGAGCTTGGTCTTCTGGACGACGTGATCGACGAGAAAGAGACCCGCAAGGTTCTGATCGCCTCCCTGGAATACCTGTCTTCCAAACGGGACACGAATTTGCCCAGGAAACACGGGAACCTGCCGCTGTAAGAAGGAGGATGACATGAACAATCTTGTCCTGGGTCTGACGACCATGGCGATCGGTCTGGTGGTGGTCTTCATCGGACTGATCATCCTGATCGGCATGATCTACATCATGACCTTGATCACGGGCCGGAAAAAACAGCGCCTCAAGGAAATCGTTCCCGCTGCCTCGTATGCGGCCGTGGGTGTGCCGGCAGCGGAAAAGGCCAAGGAAGAGACGCGGAACGACGATTCCGTGGACGACGCGGTGATCGCGGCGGTGACCGCTGCCATCGCCTGTGTGTGGGACGGGGAAGAGAGCGGCTTTGTGGTCCGCAGGATCCGCAGGGTCTCCGCCCCCAGCGCATGGCGCAACGCCTGAGAAAGGAAAACCGCCCTGCGATAAGCGCAGGCATCGGTGTATGACAAAATAAGCAGACAAACGTAAAGGAGAGATAACGATGCGTAAATTCAATATTACCGTGAACGGGGTTTCTTACGAAGTGGAAGTGGAAGAAGTCGGCGCTGCCGGCGCGCAGCAGGCCAAGGTGCCCGCCGCCCGTGCGGCCGCTCCCGCGCCTGTACAGGCTGCCAAACCCGCGGCTCCGGTGGCCGGCGGCGTGCAGGTGAAGGCCCCCATGCCCGGAACCGTGCTGGATGTAAAGGTACAGACCGGCGCCAAGGTCAAAAAGGGCGATTGCCTGATGATCCTTGAGGCGATGAAAATGGAAAACGACATCCCCGCGCCCCAGGATGGGACCGTGGCCCAGATCCTCGCTGCCAAAGGGAACACCGTGGATTCCGGCGCGGTGCTGGTGGTGCTGAACTGACCTGTCCTCTATCCGAAATGACGCGAAAGGAGATTACAGCGTGGAAAGCGTCAATTTTTTCCAGACACTGGGGGACCTGGCCAAGGAATCGGGCATCGCGCTGGTGCTGTCCAGCCCATCCAATCTGATCATGCTCCTGGTGTCCTTCGTCCTGCTTTATCTGGCGATCGTCAAGAAGTTTGAACCGCTGCTTCTGCTTCCCATTGCCTTTGGCATGCTGCTGACCAACCTGATGGGGAGCGAGGTCTATCATGAGGAACTGTTTGCGGGTGGTCATGCCAACTGGAGTCTTTTTGGGAGCGCCATTCTGACCGACTCGGCGGACCTTGCACACCTCGGGCAATACCGGGTCAACGACGCGGGCTACCTGATCTATACCGGTGCCCAGCAGCTGAACGCGGCCGGCGCGGTCATCCTTCAGCCCGGAGACATCATCGGTCATATCACCACGGCTTTTCAGGCCGGCGCGCAGCTGACGGAAAGCGGTGCCCTGGTCAAGGAAGGCGTTCAGCTGGCCCAGTCTACAGGGATCATCCTGAGCGGGGACGGCAACTACATCGTGGACTTGACGGGTGGACTCTTTGCTGCGCATAACGCTTACGGGGCGCTGCTTGCAAGCGGCGCCAGCGTCAAGACCATCACTCCCGGCCTTTTGGATTATTTGTACCTGGGCGTGAAACTGGGCATCTATCCCTGCCTGATCTTTATCGGCGTAGGCGCCATGACCGACTTTGGTCCTTTGATCGCCAATCCCAAGTCTCTTCTTTTGGGGGCCGCAGCGCAGCTGGGTATTTTCCTGACCTTCCTTGGCGCGAAGCTTCTTGGTTTTACGACGGCCCAATCCGGAGCCATCGGCATCATTGGAGGGGCAGACGGCCCTACGGCCATCTGGCTGACCGGCAAGTTGGCGCCTGAGCTGCTCGGCCCCATCGCGGTGGCTGCATACAGCTATATGGCCCTGGTCCCCGTGATCCAACCGCCCATCATGCGAGCCCTGACGACCCGAAAAGAGCGGGAAATCGTCATGAAGCAGCTGCGTACGGTTTCCAAACAGGAAAAGATCCTGTTCCCCATTGTGGTCACGGTGCTGGTGTCGGCGCTGCTGCCCTCCGCCACTTCCCTGGTGGGATGCCTGATGCTGGGGAACCTTCTGAAGGAATCCGGCGTGGCGGACAGGCTTGTGAAAACCGCTACCAACGAACTGATGAACATCGTTACGATTTTCCTTGGAATTACGGTAGGCGCTACGGCGACGGCGAAAACCTTTATCAGCCTGCAGACCATCGAGATCATTGCTTTGGGCATTGTCGCCTTTGGATTTGGAACGGCCGGCGGACTGCTCCTTGCGAAGCTGATGAACAAGCTTTCCGGAGGCACCATCAATCCGCTGATCGGTTCCGCCGGAGTTTCCGCGGTCCCGATGGCGGCCCGTGTATCCAATGAAGAAGGCAAGAGGGCCAACCCCGGCAATTTCCTTTTGATGCACGCCATGGGGCCCAATGTGGCGGGTGTTATCGGCTCCGCCATTGCCGCCGGTGTGCTCTTGAGCATGTTTGGCTGATGAAAGGAGGAGAACAGCTATGGCTGATAACAAGAAAGTATTGATCACCGATACCATCCTGAGGGACGCGCACCAGAGCCAGGCGGCGACCCGCATGCGGCTGGATGAAATGCTGCCGGTGTGCGACAAGCTGGACAAGATCGGCTATTTTTCCCTGGAGTGCTGGGGCGGCGCCACCTTTGACAGCTGTCTGCGCTTCCTGAACGAGGATCCCTGGGAGCGGCTGCGCCAGCTGCGCAAAGCCATGCCCAACACCAAGCTCCAGATGCTGCTGCGGGGCCAGAACATCCTTGGATACAAGCATTACGCGGATGATGTCGTGGATTATTTTGTGAAAAAGTCCATTGACAATGGCATCAACATCATCCGGATCTTTGATGCGCTGAATGACCTGAGGAACATGGAGACTGCCGTCAAGGCCGCAAAAAAATACAACGGAATGGCAGAGGTGGCCATGAGCTATACCACCTCCCCGGTCCATACGGAGGAATACTTTGTCCAGCTGGCCAAGGACATCGAGAGCATGGGCGCGGACCTGATCTGCATCAAGGACATGGCGGGCCTGCTCCTGCCCTTCAACGCGTATTCCTTGGTCAAAAAGCTGAAGGCGAATACAAAGCTTCCGATCGTGCTGCACACCCACAATACCGCCGGGACCGGCGCCATGACCCTGCTCAAGGCCATTGAGGCGGGGGTGGACGTGGTGGATACCGCCCTTTCCCCCCTGGGAGGCGGCACAAGCCAGCCGGCTACGGAATCCCTGGTCGCCGCGCTCAAAGGGACCGGATATGATACGGGCCTGGACGGGGAAAAGCTGTCTGAGATCGCGGAGCATTTCAGAACGGTGGCGGACCGTCTGACCAAGGACGGATGGCGCGATCCGGACAAGGTGCTTTCCGTCAATGCCAAAGCGCTGCAGTACCAGGTGCCGGGCGGCATGCTCAGCAACCTGATTGGCCAATTGAAGCAGGCCAACGCCATGGACAAGTATTATGCCGTGCTGGAAGAAGTTCCGAGGGTCCGCAAGGACTTTGGCTATCCGCCGCTTGTGACCCCCACAAGCCAGATCGTGGGTACCCAGGCCGTGATGAATGTCCTTGGCGGCGAGCGGTACAAGATGGTCACCAAGGAAAGCAAGGGCCTTCTGAAGGGCGAATACGGCCGGCTGCCGGCGCCTGTCAATGAGGATGTCCGCAGGAAATGCATCGGGAACGAAAAGGTGATCACCCATCGCCCTGCCGATGACATCGCCCCTGAAATGGAGACCTACCGCAAGGAAGCGGCGAAATGGATCCAGCAGGACGAGGACGTGCTGTCCTACGCATTGTTCCCCCAGGTGGCGACCAAGTATTTTGAGTGGCGCCAGGCCCAGCAGATGAAGGGCGATCCCACGACCTTCAACAGGGAAAACGGCACGATGCCGGTTTGACGGATCCCGCAGGCCGAAAAGCGGCCTGCAAGGATCTCCCAATTGAACGCATAAAACAGCGGATATCCGGGCGGACTGCCCGGATATCCGCTGTTTTATGCCTGAAAGGAGCCTTGTAATACGGATCTCAAATTGAAAGGCTCCATTTGAGATCCCGCGCGTTGCGAACGCTCATGCCGCTTTAAGTGCGTCATGGTCTCATAGCTCCTGAACGCGCCCTCGGCGCTATAAAAAGGCATTTAGCCTTTTTAAACAGGAGCAGTATAAAAAGGGGGCCGTGATCGTCACAGCTCCCCTTTTCCCGGATGTTTACAAAGAAACCGTGCAGGGATTTCGCTTATTCGTGCAGCTTGACTTTGATCCACATGGAGGAATACTGGCTGCGCAGGTCTTCGGGGATGTCGTGATAGATTTCATCCAGTTCATAGCCGCTGCGGGGGATATAGGCTTCGTTTCCCTCGTAATCCCCGCCTTCGCCGGACAGCTCTTCCAGCACCTGGGCATTGGAGGAGGCATAGCCGACCTCGGAGGAGATCATCAGGCTGTTTTCATACTCCAGGATGAACCGAATGAACAGATTGGCCATTTCGGGGTTGGAAGCGTTGGCAGGGATCACCATGGCGTCGATGGCCACGTTGGTTCCTTCCTTCGGGGCGCAATAGCCCATATCCTCGTTTTCGGACAGGATGTAGGCGGCATCGCCGCTGTATACAAGCGCCATCCATTTTTCACCGTTCGCCATGGCGTCGATGACCTCGTCGGTCACATAGGAGGGGCGAACGGCTTTGTCCATTTCGCGGAGCCAATCATAGGCGGCGTTCAATTCGTTCATATCCGAGGAATTGGCGGAATAGCCCAGCGCCTTCAGGGCGATCATAAAGGCGTCGCGTTCGGAGTCGTACATATAAACGTGGCCCTTGTAGTCCGGATTCAGGAAAGCGGAGAAGCCCTGGGCTTCCATTTCCTCGCGGCTGATCTTTGTGGTATCGTAAACGATGCCCACAGTCTGCCACAGGTAGGGGACGCTGTAGGTATTGTCCGGATCGTACTGCATATTGCGTACGCCTTCGGCCAGATTGTCCAGGTTGTCCACCACGGTATGATCGATGGGCTGCAGCTTGTTTTCCCGGATGAGGCGTTCGATCATGTAGTCGCTGGGAATGATCACATCGTAGGAAGCGCCGGACATCAGCTTGGTATACATGGTTTCGTTGGAATCGTAAACGGAATAATTGACGCGTACATTGTACTCTTTTTCAAAGGCGGTGATCACCTGCTTGTCAATATACTCGCCCCAATTGTACACATTCAGGACCTCTTCCGCCCCCGCGCCCATCATCGGGAGCGCCATCAGGCACAGCGCCATCAGTACAAGAATCATCCTTTTCATCATGCTTCTGCCTCCTTTTTGGTTTGCTTTTCTTTGATATAGGGAATGACATTGACCAGTACCAGGATCAGTGTCACCACTATCACGATCAGAGTGGAGAGCGCGTTGACGCTGGGATTGTACCGTTTCATGGAGTAGACGTACATCGAGATATTGTTGATGCCCACACCGGCGGTGAAGAAAGAAATGACAAAATCGTCAAAAGACATGCTGAAAGCGATCAGCGCCCCGGAAAAGATCGCCGGAAAGATCTGCGGAAGGATCACCTTGGTCAGGGCCTGCATGGGATTGGCCCCCAGGTCAAGGGCCGCTTCCGCCACATTGTCGTCCAGCTGCCGAAGCTTTGGCATGATGGTCAGTATGACGTAAGGCGTACAGAAGGTGATATGCGCTAGGATCAGGGTGGTCAGGCTCAGCTGGATGCCCGGGACGATGAACAATAGCATCATGCCGATGGCCGTCACGATATCCGGGTTCATGACCGGCAGGTTGTTGACCTCCAGGATGATGGATCGGATCAGCGGGCGCGCCTTGGACAGGCCGATGGCTGCCACCGTGCCGATCAAGGTGGACACCAGCGTCGCGATCACAGCCACCAGCACCGTGTATTTGATGCTGTCAAGCATGGTCCGGTCACTGAACATGCTTTCATACCACTTCAGGGAAAAACCGGCGAAGTTGGTCATGGATTTGCTTTCATTGAAGGAGAACACGACCACATAGCCGATCGGCAGATAGATGAACAAAAGCACCAGGATCAGGTAACCGCGGGACATGAAAGACCAAGGGGATCTTTTCTTCTTATCCATACTGTCAATCCTCCTTGGCGCTGCGGTCCAGCTTTTTGGTGGCCCACATGGACGCGATGATGATCAGCGCCATGACCAGGGAAATGGCGGAGCCGAAGTTCCAGTCGCCGGTCGTGACGAAGAAGGTTTCGATCAGGTTGCCGATCAAAACGTAATCCCCGCCGCCCAGGAGCTTTGGAATGACGAAGCTGGACACTGCGGGCAGGAACACCAGCGTGATGCCGCTGATGATGCCCGGCACGCTCAGCGGCAGGGTGACCTTCAGGAAGGTTTTCCACCGGTTCGCGCCCAGGTCATAGGCGGCGGTCAGCAGTTCCCGGTCCATCTTGGCGATCGAGGTGTGGATCTGGATGATCATGTAGGGGAGAAAGTCATACACCATGCCGATGAAAACCTTGGTTTCGCTTTCCAGGTCAAAATTCATCAGAATGCCGCGCCAGGCATAGGTTTTGAGCAGCATGTTGATCCACATGGGCAGCGTCAGAAGCAGCACCATCATGGTCTGGGACCGTTCGGAAAGGTTCGCGATGAACAGCGCTGCCGGATAGCCGATCAGGATGCAGAATACCGTGGTGATGAGCGCGATCCTCAGAGAGGTGAACAGCACGCGCATGAACGTCGGATCGGAGAAAAACCGGGTGAAATTCTCAAAGGTGAACTTGAAGATCAGCGTCCTGTTGCCGCCGTCCTTGGTCAGGGCGTAGAGAAGGATCATGATCATGGGCGCAACGATGAACAGTGCGATCCACAGGATGTAAGGATAGGACATGCGGAAGAAGGATTTCAAATCTCATGCACCGCCTTCCGCATCAGATGGATCTCGTTCGGCCCGAAGGAGAGGCCGACGCGATCCCCGGTCTCCAGGCGGGCAGTCGTTTCCACCTTGTATTCACGGCCTTGGGTGGCGAAGGTGATGTCGTAGGATCCTTCGGAGATCTCCGCCGGGTCGAAGTCGAATTTAACGTCCGTGATGTCCACGGGCGAATCGTCCTGCAGATTCCATGCTTCGGCGCTGGCCCAGGTCTTCAGGTCGGTGGAAATGGCCATGGATTCCCTGATTTCGTCCGGCGTGATAAAGAAGTCCAGCGCGCTGATGCCGATGTTGTGCCTGGCGTCTTCCACATATTCGGGGTGGATCACATGTACTTTTACGGTGATTTCCGTCTTCTTGTCCGTGCCGAAGGTGATCGAGTAGACGCCGGGCTTTTTTTCGATGTTGTGGGTCACGCGGGTCAGGGAAATGTCCCGGTCCTCATCGTCCCAGGCCTGGGCGTTGGCGATGGAAATGAAATCCTGATCGGTCATTTCCTTGTTTTCCAGATCCTCCGAATCCACATAGAAGTCGTTGGCACTGATTTTTTCCCCGGTGGAAGTGTTGTTGACATCGTGCTGGGTCACAACATGCATTTTGACGGTTTTGGTCACGCCGGTCCGGGTTTCCACCATCAGCTCGTAATGAACGCCCTTGAAAACGACGGATTTGACTTCGCCGCGCAGAACGCCGTCCTGCGGTTTGACGATGGTCAGGTCCTCGGGACGGATCAGCACGTCCACGGTTTCGCCGGGATGCATGCGATAATCCGGGCATTCAAAATCACGGTCATCAAACCGGACCAGGCTTTCGGTTTTCATCTCGCCGTTGACGATGTTGCTCTCGCCGATGAAACGGGCCACATAGGCGTTGGCCGGTTCGTTGTAGATCTCCAGCGGGGTGCCGATCTGCTCGATCTCGCCGGCGTTCATCACCACGATCTTGTCGCTCATGGTCAGGGCCTCTTCCTGGTCATGGGTGACGAAGATAAACGTGATGCCCACTTCCTGCTGGATCCGCTTGAGCTCACGCTGCATTTCCTTGCGCAGCTTCAGATCCAGAGCCCCCAGGGGCTCGTCGAGCAGCAGCACTTCCGGCTCGTTCACAAGCGCGCGGGCAATGGCCACGCGCTGCTGCTGTCCGCCGGAGAGCTGGGTGACGTTCCGCTTGCCGTAGCCTTCCAAATTGACCAGGGAGAGCATGCGGTTGACTTTTTGACGGATGATGTCGTTGCCCATTTTTTTGATCCGCAGGCCGAAGGCAATGTTTTCGTAGACGTTCATGTGCGGGAACAGGGCGTATTTCTGGAATACGGTGTTGATCTCCCGCTTATAGGGCGGCACCTTGTCGATGCACTGACCGTCGAAAATCACCGTGCCCTCGTCCTGCTCAAGGAATCCCCCCAGAATGCGCAGCAGCGTGGTCTTGCCGCATCCGGACGGGCCGAGCAGGGTTACGAATTCATTTTCGTTGATGTTCAGATTGACGCCTTTCAGGACGACCTGACCGTCAAAGAATTTGACGATGTTTTTGAATTCGATCAGTTTTCGCATGATTCGTTAATCCTTTCTGCGGTAAGATTTGGGGGAGGACTGCCCGGTCGGGGCCGATCGGATGAAAGAGGCTTCAGAACATCGGCGGATCGGTGACCCAGATGAATTTTGCCGGATGCTTGCCTTCGTTGCGGATACTGTGCGAGGTCTTCGGATGCAGGCAGAAGCTTTCGCCCGCGTGGATCTTCTGCCGGGTCGCTCCCGTCAGAAGGGTTAGGGTGCCGCTGAGCACATAGCCGAATTCTTCCCCCTCGTGGGGCTTGAACTCTTCGGTCTCCCCGCCGGCCCCCAGTTCGACCAGGATGGGCTCCATGCTGTTTTTCTGCGCGGTGGGGACGAGCCAGGTGATGCGGCCGTGCAGCAGGTCTTCGTCCGTTTTGACGAACATATCGGCCCGGGTGTAGACGGTTTTTTCCTTGCCGTCATCGCTGAAGAATTCCTTCAGTGTGATCCCAAGGCACTCCAGCAGATCGGTCAGTGTCGCGATCGATGGGGAGGCCTGGTCACGCTCGACCTGTGAGATAAAACCTTTGCTCAGCTCGCACCTGTCAGCCAATTCCTCCTGCGTCAGTCCGCGAAGCAGACGCAGCCTTTTCAGCTTTGGTCCGATTTCCATGTTTCACCTCCTGCCGCTGCCCGGCGAAGGTACGCCGGGCGATGCATCATGCTTTTAAACAAAAAGTTTAATGGTGCTGTAGTTTAATAAAGCTAAACTTTTTGGCAGGGGTTATTAAACCATATACGCATTGCTTTGTCAATAGAAACGGGATGGATTTCTTCGTTTTTTGTTGGGAAAGGGGTGTTTGTTTATTGTATTTTGAGCATGTCCCTTGCCAGCTTGGAAAAGCTGTGGTATACTATCATAGGTCAAAGAAAGTCAGTCAGACGTCCGGACGGCTCTTTGTCCATGGAGGTGTTTTGAATGCGGCTGAGCGATACCATAGAAGCGTTTATCAAAACCATGATGCAGGAGGACCAGGAAGCCTGTGAACTGAAGCGAAATGAGCTGGCGGCGTATTTTCACTGCGCGCCGAGCCAGATCAACTATGTTCTTTCGACCCGCTTTACCCCGGACCACGGATACGTGATCTCCAGCCAGCGGGGCGGAGGCGGGTGTGTACGGATCGTCCGCATCCGGGCTTCGCGGGTGGACCGGCTTTCCTATTACCTGAACGAACGTATCGGGGATTCCATTGACGAGCAGCGGGCATTGATCATTTGCCGGCAGCTGAAGGAACGGGGAACGGTCTCACCGGGGGAGGCGGCCATGATGGCAGCGGCCGTATCCAGGCAGGCGCTGGGGGTGCCGGTCCCGGAGAATCTAAAAGACGCCCTCCGCGCGAGGATCCTCAAGAGCATGCTCCTTTCAGTGGCCCAGAAGCCGGAGGAGACCCAGGGCGAGGAGCGGAAGGCGGCAGACAGGGACGATCCCCTGAATGAAAACGGAAGATAACGGAGGAAAAACATGCTTTGTGAAGAATGCGGCGAAAGAGACGCTACCGTTATTGTGACCACGGTGATCAACGGAGAAACAACGACCCGGAATCTGTGCAGGGAATGCGTAAAAAAATACCAGAAGGGCGGAGATATATCCACGCTGCTCGCGGCCATTCTGTCCAGCATGTACAAGGCCAAGGAATCCGGCGGGAAAGCCTGTCCGAGGTGCGGCATGACCCTTGCCGAGTTCAACTCCGGAGGGATGTTTGGCTGCAGCGGGTGCTACAGCGCCTTCCGGGAGGAACTGGACCCCATGCTGAACCGGATCCAGGGCCGTATGCAGCACGCCGGGAGAAAGCCGCACATGGATACGGAGGCCCAGGCGAAGGCAGAAAAGATCACCCGCATCCGGCGTGCCATGGAAGCGGCGGTCAGTGAGGAAGCTTTTGAGGAGGCCGCGCGCCTGAGGGACGAATTGAAAGCGCTGACAGCCCCTGAGAGCGTTTCCGACGGAAGGGGGGCGGACGGGGATGAGCGGGAATGAGCAGATCGAAAGCAGGAACGGCATCGTCCTGTCCTCCCGGGTACGTCTGGCCAGAAACCTGAAGGACCTTTTTTTCCGCCCGAAGATGACGGCAGAGATGGCGGACGAATGCATCGATCGGGTGCTGGACGTGCTCAAGGAGGGACAGGAGGAGTACCGGTATTATCCCATGCGCGGCATCGACGCCGTCCAGAGGCAGTCTATGGTGGAGGATCACAGGATCAGTCCGGATCTGTACAAACTGGACGACCGGGGCGCCGCGCTGATCAGCGAAGACGGCAAGGTGGTCATCATGGTCAACGAGGAGGACCATCTTCGCATCCAGGCCTTTTCGGCGGGCCTTGCGCTGGAGACCGCCGCGGAACGGGCCTTCCGGACAGAGGATATTCTGCAAAGCCGTCTGGTGTTTGCCTTTGATGACCAGCTTGGGTATCTGACGGCGTGCCCCACCAATACGGGGACCGGGATGCGGGCGTCGGTCATGCTTCATCTGCCCGTGCTGACGGCCAAAAAACAGATGGGACAGGTGACGCAGTTGGCCGCGAAGCTTGGACTGACCATGCGCGGGATGTATGGGGAGGGCAGCGAGGCCCTCGGGAATGTCTATCAATTGTCCAATCAGGTGACTTTGGGGAAAACGGAGCATGAACTGGTGGAAGCAGTCACCGCGGTGGCGGGCCAGATCGCTGGCATGGAGCAGTTGGTCAGGGAAAAGGCGCTCCATGAGGAGCCGGTCCGTCTGGAAGACCAGATCATGCGGGCGGAGGGTGTCCTCCGATATGCCCGTTTGATGGATATGAAGGAGTTTTATCCGCTGTGGTCCGGCCTTAGACTGGGGGCGTCCATGGGTCTTTTGGATATCCCCGTGGAAAAATGCGACGTCCTTCTCCGGGAAGCGCAGCCGGCCCATCTGACCCGGGCGGCGGGGCATGAACTGACGGAAGAGGAATTGCGCATTGCCCGGGCGGAGATGATCCGCAGGGAGCTGGAACAAAAACAGAATTAACGCCGCGGGAGCGGCCCGCGGAAGAGGAGGAAAACATGCCCATATTTGGGAGATTCAACGAAAGTGCCCAGAAGGTGATCGGGGCGGCCCAGCAGACAGCGGTCCAGCTGCGCCATTCCTATGTGGGCACGGAGCATATGCTGGTTGCCCTTGTGAAGCAGGCCCGGGGGGATGTCCCGGCGCTTGGGGAGAACATTACCCCGGAACGCCTTTTGGAACAGGTCAAAGGCCTGACCGGGGAGGGCAATGAGGTCCCCAAACAGCTGGAGCTGACCCCCAGGGTCAAAAAAATCCTGGAGAATGCGATCCGGCTCAGCCGGGAAAGGGGACAGGCGTACGTCAACAGCAGGCATCTGTGGGCGGCGCTTCTCCAGGAGACGGATTCTGTGGCCGTCCGGATCCTCCGGGCGCTGAATCAGGATGTGGACAAGCTGTTCGGGAGCGTAGCGGAAAGCCTGAACGCCCCGGAAGCGGAAAGCGAAGGGGACGGGGACGCCTCCGGAGGAAAATCTCCGCTGGCCAGGTTTGGCCGGGACCTGAATGAGGCGGCTGAGAAGGGGGAACTGGACCCGGTCATCGGCAGAAAAACGGAGATCGAAAGGATCATCCAGATCCTCAGCCGCAGGACAAAGAACAATCCTGTCCTGATCGGGGAACCCGGTGTAGGCAAGAGCGCCGTGGCGGAGGGCCTGGCGGAGCGTATCGTGTCCGGGGCGATCCCGGACAACCTGAAAGGAAAACGCCTCATCAGCCTGGACATGGGTTCCATGGTGGCCGGCAGCAAATTCCGCGGGGAATTCGAGGAACGCCTCAAGAGCACCCTGGACGAGGTCCGCAAAAAGAAAAACGTCATTCTGTTTATCGATGAGCTCCAAAACATCGTCGGCGCCGGAAAGGCCGAGGGCAGCATGGACGCAGCCAACATCCTCAAGCCGGCCCTGGCGCGGGGGGACATCCAGTGCATCGGTGCTACGACGCTGGATGAGTACCGGAAAAACATCGAAAAGGACGCGGCGCTGGCCAGGCGCTTCCAGCCTGTGACCGTCAATGAACCCACGGAGGAAGAGTGCTTTGCGATCCTGCTCGGGATCCGGGACAAGTATGAGGCCCATCACCGGGTACGCATCACGGACGAGGCCCTGCAGGCGGCCATTTCCCTGTCCAACCGGTATATTCCGGACCGTTTCCAGCCGGACAAGGCCATTGATTTGATGGATGAGGCCGCCAGCAGGGTCAGGATCCATTCTTTCACCGCCCCGGTGGATGTAACGGAGCAGGAAAATGAGCTGGAGGGGATCCGCAGAGAAAAGCAGGAGGCCATCGACCGGCAGGATTATGAAAAAGCCGCCGCCATGAGGGACCGGGAAAGCGTCCTGAAAAAGGCCATCGAAGAAAAGCGGGCGGCCTGGGAAAAAACGAAAAACCAAAAGAAGGATATCGTGGGCAAGGAGGAGATCGCCCAGGTGGTGGCCGGCTGGACCGGGATCCCTGTGAGCAGGATGACCGAATCGGAAGCGGAACGGCTCCTGCATCTGGAGGAGACCCTTCACAAACGGGTGATCGGACAGGAAGAGGCGGTCACGGCGGTTTCCAAGGCGATCCGGCGCGCCAGGGCAGGTCTGCAGGATCCAAAGCGCCCCATCGGCTCCTTTATTTTCCTGGGCCCTACGGGCGTTGGGAAAACAGAGCTTTGCAGGGCTTTGGCGGAGGCGCTGTTCGGGGATGAAAACGCCATGATCCGTTTGGACATGTCCGAATACATGGAGAAACACACGGTTTCCAGGATGGTGGGCTCGCCTCCCGGCTATGTGGGCTACGACGAAGGGGGACAGCTGACCGAGGCTGTGCGCAGAAAGCCTTACAGCGTGCTTTTGTTTGACGAAATCGAAAAGGCGCATCCGGACGTGTTCAATATCCTTCTGCAGATCCTGGAGGACGGGCGGCTGACCGACAATATGGGACGAACCGTCTCCTTCCGCAACTGCGTCATCGTGATGACGTCCAACGCTGGCGCCCAGGTGATCTCACGGACCATGGGATTTGGGGGCGGCGCCAGTCAGGTGTTGGATTATGAACGGATGCGGGAGAGGATCATGACCGAGATCCGCAACGTGTTCAAGCCTGAGTTTCTCAACCGGGTGGATGAGATCATCGTCTTTCACAAGCTGGATGAGACGCATATCCGTTCTATTACTGCGCTGATGCTCCATTCCGTGGCGGACCGGATCTCTGCCAGCGGCGTTCTCCTGTCCTACGACGAGAAAGCCGTTGCATATCTGGCCAAGGCGGGGACCGACGAGCAGTACGGGGCAAGGCCTCTTCGCAGGCTGATTCAGCGGACGGTGGAGGATGACCTGAGCGAACAGCTGCTGCTTGGGAAGATCGCCCTCGGGGATTCGGTTCACATCACCTGCGAGGAGGACAAGCTGAAGTATATCCCCATGAAAAAGCAGCCTGACGAGAAAGAGAACGGAACGGAACCCCCGGAAGACGCGCAGCCGGAAAAAAATGGAGATTAATCCGTCATAACCAGTTGACAAAAGCAGTCGGTGTGTTATAGTAGTCATAACCGAATACCTTATCAAGAGTGGCGGAGGGACTGGCCCTGTGATGCCCGGCAACCGGCTCAAGCAGCTTGGTGCCAATTCCAGCAGCACGGCAGTGCTGACAGATAAGGCGCGCTTTGGATTGAACAAGCCACCCGTTTCTGTGAATCGGGCGGCTTTTTTGATAAGACGGCCTGAAATCGGAGGTATTTGGAAACAAAGAAAGGAGCCATTCAATGGCAAAGAGGTTGTTTACGTCCGAATCGGTAACGGAAGGCCATCCGGACAAAATGTGTGATCAGATCTCCGATGCGGTCCTGGACGCGATCCTTGCCCAGGACCCTATGGCCCGGGTCGCCTGCGAGACCTGCACCACCACCGGCCTGATCATGGTCATGGGGGAGATCACCACCACGGCGAATATCGGGATCATTGACATTGCCCGGGAGGTGGCCGTGGGGATCGGGTATGATCGGGCCAAGACCGGGTTTGACGGCTATACCTGCGGCGTGCTGACGGCCGTTCATTCCCAGAGTCCGGACATCGCCATGGGCGTGGACGATTCCCTGGACGGGAGAGGCGGCCCCAGGAAGGAGACCGGCGCCGGGGATCAGGGAATGATGTTCGGATTTGCCTGCAATGAGACCCCGGAAAGGATGCCGATGCCCATTGCCCTGGCGCACCGGATCACGCATAAAATGGCCCAGGTCCGCAAAAGCGGGGAGTATCCCTGGATGCGTCCGGACGGAAAGGCCCAGGTAACGGTGGTCTATGACGGCGCGAAGGTGGTTGGCGTGGATACGGTGGTGCTTTCCACACAGCATGATGAGAAAGTCACCAATGACGAGATCCATCACGCGATGCTCGAGGGCGTCATCCGGAAGGTGATCCCTGAGGAACTGCTTTCAAAGGAGACGAAATACTTTATCAATCCCACGGGGCGCTTCTGCGTTGGAGGGCCAATGGGGGACAGCGGACTGACCGGCAGAAAGATCATCGTGGATACATACGGCGGCTACGCGCCTCATGGCGGCGGGGCTTTTTCCGGAAAGGATCCTACCAAGGTGGACCGCAGCGCGGCGTACGCGGCCCGTCATGCGGCCAAGAACATCGTGGCGGCGGGCCTTGCGGACCAGTGTCAGGTAGCCCTGGCCTATGCTATCGGCGTGGCAAAGCCTGTCAGCTTCATGGTGGATACCCGCGGAACAGGCAAGGTTTCCGACGGGAAGATCGCGGCCCTGGTGGAAAAACTCTTTGACATGCGGCCGGACGCCATTATCGATCGGCTGGACCTTCGCAGGCCGATATACCGGGCTACGGCATCCTACGGTCATTTTGGCAGGACGGACGTGGATCTGCCCTGGGAGCGGGAGGATATGGTTTCCAGCATTTTACGGGAGGTCTGAGCGGGCCCCTGAACGGAGGAGATCCTGAGGGAGAGGCGTTTTGCCTTTCCCTTTTTTCGTGCGGTATCCTTTGCGGACTGCGGGAGGAGGAAAAAGCGGTCCGCGGAGCGGAACCTCCCGGACGTTGGGCCTGATTGCAATTTCAGCGTTCCTCATATATAATGTAGTGGAAAAATACAGGGGAGGATCGGATGGGCATTTTTCTTGCGCATTTGGACGAGGTTTTGCTGAGGGCTTACGGCGGCCTTCTTCTGAGGGGCTGTGCCTTTTTGCCCGCCTTGTATACCCTTATGGGCGGACGGCTGCTGTTCCTGGGGGACGGCGTGCTGCTTTCCCTGCTGCTGTGGCTCTTTCTTGTGATGCCTGTAAGGAATGCAGGGTATATGCGGCTGCGTTTCTTTGCGCTTGGTCCCCTGCACAGAAGGCTGACTTACGTTGACTGTCTCCGGAACGGGATGATACGCGTGGGGAAAGGGATTGGTTACGGCGCCCTGTTTTTTCTCCTTTCGGGCCTGTTTTACTATGAGTATCACCTGGTGGATTTCAAATCGTTCTATGGCCTGCTGAAGGCGATCGGCTCTGTCTTTGGAGGAAAGGCGGATCTGGGCCTTGTATTGTGGTTTCTTTTGATCGCGCTGTCCTTTCTTTGCTACGCTTTTTGGTGGCGGCGGGATCTGTACCTGGATTTCAGGGACATCACCCGTCCTTTATCCGAAGCCGGGGGAAAAACGCCCCGGTTTCCGCAAGCATGGGAATGGGGGCTCTGCGTGAGGAATCTTCTGCTTCTTCTGCCCTCGGTATTGCTTTGGGGATGGATCTTTTGGAGGCACTACGCTGGGGAGGTGGACCTGAACAACGGGGCCATGGCTGCTTTGACCTCCTTTTCTTCCATGATCAGGAGGCCGGTGCCGGGCACGGTCCTTTTGAAGATGGGTGTGGTCCTGGTGCTGGTGCATATGCCGCTTGCGATTCTGAGAAAACTGGGGAACGCAGCCCATTTCTTTGCCGCCGAAAAATAAACGGATTCCCTTTTGGAAAGGAGAAAACAGGTGCGGCTTGACAGGTATCTGGCCAACCAGGGGGCCGGAAGCAGAAAAGAGGTCCAGAAATGGATCCGTGCGGGCAGGGTCTGCCTGGAGGGCGTTTTGACCCGGGATCCGGGGGCGGAGACGATGGGAAAGCGGGTCACCCTGGACGGCAGGGAGATGGCTCTCCCGGGAGAGATCCATCTGATGCTGAATAAACCCGCGGGCTTCCTGACTGCCAGGGAGGATTCCCGGCAGCGGACGGTGATGGACCTGCTGCCGGAGGAAATGACAGCGAGAGGATGCATGCCGGTGGGAAGGTTGGACAAGGATACCACCGGGCTGCTGCTTCTGACGACGGACGGGGTCCTTTCCCACCGTCTGATAAGCCCTAAGCGGCATGTGGAAAAGGTATATCTGGCCCGGGTGGAGGGCATACTGACCCCTGAAACGGAGGCGCTTTTTGCCAGGGGGGTCCCGTTGAAGGATTTCACGGCCCTCCCCGCGAAGCTGGAGATCCTGGACAGCCATACGGGACGGGTCACCGTACACGAGGGAAAGTATCATCAGGTAAAAAGAATGTTCGGCGCCTGCGGCTGTCCGGTGCTGCAATTGGAGAGGGAACGCTTTGGCCCGCTGGAGATGGATCCCAAGCTTTCTCCCGGCGCGTGGAGGCGTCTGACAGGGGAGGAAGCCGGGGCGCTTTACGAAGCGGCCGGAATGGAGGCACCGCGTTGACAGAGATGTATTTTTCCACAGACCCTCAAAGTGAAAGCCGTCCTGTTCGTATGGAGCTGGCCTTCCGTGGACGGGAGTACCGTTTCTGGACGGACCATGGGGTCTTTTCCAGGGGGGAATTGGACCGCGGGACGGAGCTTCTTCTCAAAGCCCTGCCGGAACTGCCCTCCGGGTTGCTGTTGGACCTGGGATGCGGATGGGGACCCATTGGCATCATCCTGTGCGGAATGAATCCGGGCCTTACGGCCGTTCTGTCGGACGTGAATCCCAGGGCATTGGCTTTGGCGGAGCGGAACATTCCGGAAAACGGCATGGAAGGGCGCTGCCGGGCGGTGTGCTCCGAGGGGTTTGAAAAACTCAAAGAAAGGTATGACATCATCGTCACCAATCCGCCCATCCGGGCCGGGAAGGACGTGGTGTATGGCCTGTTTGCGGACGCCGCGCGCCATTTGAGGCCCGGTGGCCGTTTGTTTGCCGTGATCCGCAAACAGCAGGGGGCCGCTTCGGCGGTCCGGTATCTTCAGACCCTGTTTGGGCAAGTGGACGTGATCGACCGGAGCGGAGGCTACTGGATCATTCGGTGCGGGGAGGCGGCTGCGCATGATAACGAAGGCGTTCTTTGATGAGAAAACGGACCGGAGGCATACGGACTCCGTCAAATGGGACAGCCCGGAGGTCTGTCCGGAGGGCTCGGTCCCTCTGTGGGTTGCGGATATGGATTTCAGATCCCCTCCGGCCGTGGAAGAAGCGTTGAAAAAGCGGGCGGCCCATCCGGTATACGGATATACAAGGATGACGGAGGAAGCGGCGGAGGCTTTCTGCGCCTTCTGGAGCCGGCGGCACGGCGTGTCCTTCCTTCCAAAGGAGACCCTGATGATCCCCTGCGTGGTGACCGGGCTGAAGCTGTGTGTCAGGGCGTTTTCACGTCCGGGAGAGGAAGTCTGCGTCATGGATCCCGTTTACGGCCCGTTTTATGATGCGGTACGCGTAAACGATCGGAAGATCCGTCCTTGCACGCTCCTCAGGGATCCGGAAAACCGCTATCATATGGACTTTGAGGGGATAGAGCGCGCCCTTTCCGAGGGGGTCAGGCTGATCCTGTTCTGCAATCCCCATAATCCGGTTTCCAGGCTTTGGAGCAGGGAGGAACTGACAAGGCTGGTCCGTCTGGCCGGACGATACGGGGCGGTGCTCGTGTCAGATGAGATCCACGCGGACTTTGTCTATTCCCCCGGGACCTTTACCTCCATGCTCTCCATTCCCGGGGCGGAGGAGACGGTCGTGGCGCTGATGTCCGCCAGCAAAACCTTCAATATCGCCGGCCTGCAGCAGGCGGAAATGGTCACGCACAGAGGGGATTATTTGGAGCGGTGCCGCAGGGAATGTGAAGCATGCGGTGTTCTGGCCGGAAATCTGTTCGCCATGACCGCGACGGAGGCGGCTTACCGGGAGGGAGACGCCTGGCTGGATGCCCTCCTTGAGTACCTGGACGTCAGCCGTAGAACCGTGGAAAGGACCCTTCGGACAGGCCTTCCGTTCGTCCGGCTGACCCCCATAGAGGCGACCTACCTGGCCTGGGTGGACTTTGGGGAGTACGCCGCGGATCAGAAGACCCTGGAGGACAAATTGAGGCGGGCCAAGGTATCGCTGACCCTGGGGACGTTTTTCGGTTCGTCCTGCGAAGGATTTGCGCGGATCAATTTCGGCTGTCCGTCCGGTCAGCTGGAAGAGGGGCTGGACAGGATCGTCCGGGCTTTGAACGAGTGACAGCCATGAAAATGGCGGGATGGAAGGAGCCTTGAGAATGGACAAGGAATGGAACCGGGATATGGAAGACCGGCTTGAAAGCAGTCTGCGGGACCTTTTGCCCCGGGCGGAGGAGACCCTGGCTGCATGGGTACGTCAAAGGAGCGTACAGGGCAAGGCGGAGGACGGCGCGCCCTTTGGCACGGATGTCAAAAAGATGCTGGAGATGTGTGTCAACGACTGTGAGAAGCTGGGCTTCCGGGCGAAAAACGTGGCGGGGTACGCGGGCCTTGCAGACCTTGGAGAGGGGAGCGACGAGGAAGCCCTCGGGATCCTCGGACACCTGGACGTGGTCCCGGTGGGCGAGGGGTGGACCATGGATCCCTGGGGAGCGCAAAGGATCGGGGACAGGATGTACGGGCGGGGAACAAGCGACGATAAAGGTCCCATGGTCGCGGCCCTGTTCGCGGCGCTGGCCGTCCAAAAGGCCGGCATTTCCCTGAAGAGGAAGGTCCGGTTTGTCTTTGGATGTGATGAAGAAACCGGCATGGATTCCATCGAGGCTTTCAAACAACGCGAAACCATGCCCCGCTCCGGCTTCAGCCCGGACGCGGATTATCCCGTGATCAATATTGAAAAGGGCGGGTGTCATGTTGCCCTTTCCGGCAAACTGTCCTCGCAGGGCGTACAGCTGCTCTCCTTTCATACCGGGCACGCTGCCAACGTGATCCCGGGAAAAGCGGAGGCGGACGTGCGCGGGGGTGCAGCCCTCGCGGCTCGGGTGCTGGAGGCGGGCAAAAAGCTTGGATTTGAAACGGAGGCGTCCGTCGACGGGGACCGGGTCCACATCCTTACAAGGGGAGTTCAGGGGCATGCGGCCATCGGGGAAAACTGCAAAAACGCCATCGGCCAGATGCTTCTGATCCTTCGTGAAATCGGCGTCCAGGGGGCCGTCGCGGAGCTTGCCGAATGGGTTGGGATGACCTATCACGGAGAAAGGCTGGGCATTGCCGTATCGGACGCCTTGTCAGGGCCCCTGACCTGTTCCATGGACATCATCGACGGGGATGAAAGCACGGGCGAGATCCGTGCGCTTCTGGATATCCGGTATCCGCTGCTGATGAGCGTGGATGGGATGATGAAGGCCTTGACCATGACGCTGGATGGCCGTCTGAAGGCTGAATTGCTTTCCTCCAGGACGCCGCATTTTGTGAGCGCGGAGAGCCGTCTGGTCCGGGAACTCCTGTACAGCTATGAAAAGGGGACCGGCCAGAAAGGCAAGGCGATGGCCATCGGAGGCGGCACCTATGCCAGGGCCATGGAGGAGGGGGTCGCGTTCGGCGCGCTGTTCCCGGGAGACGAGGAAATGGCGCATCAGCCGGATGAGTACATCGATATGAACCGTTTCTATCAGAACATGCGCATCTTTGCGTATGCCATTGTGCGCCTTTGCGCCTGAAGGGAGTAGGCTATGGAACAGGAACTGACATGCATCAATTGTCCGCTTGGCTGCAGAATGACGGCGGAGATCCAGCAGGGGGAAGTGGTCCGTGTTACCGGGAACGGCTGCAAGCGCGGTGAACTTTATGCCCGCCAGGAATGTGTCCGTCCGATGCGGATCCTGACGGCCTCCGTACCGGTGAAGGGAAGCAGGTGTCCGGTCAGCGTGAAAACGGACAAGCCGGTCCCCAAAGAGAAAATTGCGGCCTGTATGGAAGAGATCCTCTCCCATGAATATGCCCTGCCTATTGACATGGGACAGGTGCTGCTGGAGGACCTGCTGGGGACCGGGGCCCAAGTGGTGGCTACAAGGGCCTTGCGGGAAGACGCCTGAGGGTTTTGCAGGAAAGGGGAGGAAACGAATATGCTCTTGGAACCGATCAAAATGTATCCGGCGTACAGGCACGGCGCACAGACCCCCTGGGGAGGCAGCCGGCTGAGGGAGGTCTTTCACAAAAACATTCCCGATGATCATACCGGGGAAAGCCTGGAACTGAGCGCGATCCCGAACCTGAATAGCGTCACGGAAGAGGGCGTGGGGCTGGAGGAACTCCTTTCAAAATACGGGGAAGACCTGGTCGGGACGAAGGTGCAGGGCCCTTTCCCCCTGCTGCTCAAGCTCCTGGACGCCAGAGACAGGCTGTCGGTCCAGGTCCATCCCGGGGACGCATACGCCGCGAGGGTGGAAAACAAGCAGGGAAAAACAGAAGCCTGGGTGATACTCGACTGTGATGAAGGGGCCGAATTGGTCTTTGGCGTTCGGGAGGGGGTCACGAAGGAAGAGCTGAAGCGGGCCTCCATGGCCGGCAAGGCGGTCGAATCCCTTCTTGGACGGGTCAGGGTCAAACCGGGGGACGTATACTATATCCCCGCGGGGACCGTTCATGCCATTGGCGCGGGCATCCTGATCTATGAGATCCAGCAATCCAGCGATGTGACGTACCGGTTTTACGATTGGGGAAGAACCGACAGCAAGGGAAACAAAAGGGAGCTGCATATCGAAAAAGCCCTGGACGTGGTGGACCTTTCCATCCGCCAGGAGAAAACCGTCCCGGTGCAAATCGCGGAAGGCAGGGAGCAGCTGCTTCGGGAGACGTATTTCTCCCTGCAGCGCTGGAAAAAGACGGAGGCTCAACTGAAGGCGGACGAAAGGTGCTTTAAGATTCTGACCGCCCTGGGAGAGACCCTGCTTCAATGGGAAGGGGGCCAAATGACCCTGCCTGCCGGGCAGACCGTGCTGCTCCCCGCAAAGGGGTACGACCTGAACATCCGGACGGAAGAAGCGCTGATCGCGTATCCGACAGTATAAGGAAGGCCAGGAATGAAGCCGGAATACAAGGGATTGACAGAAGCCTTTCCAGCCTCCGCGT
This sequence comes from uncultured Clostridia bacterium, assembly GCA_946408995.1. Taxonomy (GTDB): domain Bacteria; phylum Bacillota; class Clostridia; order Christensenellales; family Aristaeellaceae; genus RUG756. The sequence continues at coordinate 40,743 of CAMJUL010000028.1, forward strand.
TTGTGTGCGGGGAGCGTCTGGACAGCCACACCACCTTTCGGATCGGCGGAGAGGCGGACTGTTTTGTCCAGCCCGCCGGGGAAGAAGAAATGATCGGACTCCTTCGTGAGGCAGGCGCAAGAGGGATCCCGTGCCTTGTCATTGGAAAAGGGTCCAATCTGCTGGTGTCTGATGACGGTTTCCGGGGACTTGTGATCCAGACGGGAAAACTGGACCGGATCACCGTGGAGGGGACCTGCCTTCGGGCAGAGGCCGGGGTTTCCCTGGCCCGCTTGGCTGCCTTCGCCTGCGAAAAGGGACTGGCGGGGCTGGAATTTGCCCACGGCATTCCGGGTACGCTCGGGGGGGCCGTGTATATGAACGCGGGGGCCTATGGCGGCGAGATGGCCCAGGCCGTCACAAAAGTCCGTGTATTCAGGGACGGGGAGATCCTGGAATTCTCAGGCGATGAGATGCGCTTTGGGTACAGGACCTCCCGTCTCAAGGAGGAAGGCGGCACGGTGCTCTCCGTTACGCTTTCCCTGTCAAAGGGGGACTCCTCGGCGATCCGGGGACAGATCCGGGATTTGGACGCAAGAAGGAAGGAAAAACAGCCGCTGGAGTATCCAAGCGCGGGGTCTTTCTTCAAACGCCCGGAGGGATATTTCGCCGGGGCCCTGATCGAGCAAGCCGGGCTGAAGGGGGCCCATATCGGGGACGCGAGGGTCTCTGAAAAGCACGCGGGTTTCATCATCAATACCGGGAAGGCGACCTGTCGGGATGTCCTGCAATTGATGATGCTGGTACAGGAAAAAGTATACGCGGATAGCGGCGTTCATCTGGAACCCGAGGTGCTTTTGATCGGGGGGGCACCATGAGCTTCTCATCGGAAGTCAAGGATGAGCTGATCCGTTTGAAGCCGGAGAAGAATTGCTGCATGCTCAGCGAGATCAGCGCCCTGACGCAGACCTGCGCATCCCTCCGGTTTCGCGGGGGAGGGCGGATCCTGGTCACCTATTCCACGGAAAACGCAACGCTCGCAAAAAGGATCTTCCTGCTCCTGAAGCTGCGATTGAATATTGCCTGTTCACTGGCCTATTCCCAGGTGGCCCGTTTCGGGGGGAGAAGGGTGTATACGCTTACCCTCAGCGAGGCCGATTCCAGGAAGCTTTTGCTGCAGATCCGCATGCTTCGCAAGTCGGGGGAATTGGAGCATCTTCGGGGGGTCCCAAGGAACACGTTCAATAAAAAATGCTGCCGAAGCGCCTATCTTCGGGGGGCTTTTGAGGGGAATGGCAGCATGCTGGAGCCGGATAAAGGATACCGGCTGACCTTTCTGTCCTCCAACGAGGACAGAGCGGGGATCGTTGATTTTGTGCTGAAAAAAAGCGGAATCGGGTACCACCTGCGGGAAAAACGGGGTAATTGGCAGACGCAGATCGTCAGAGGCGATGATGTGGCCGCGGTCCTTGCCATGATGGGCGCCTATCAGTCCATGATGCGCCTTGAGAACATCCGCATCCAGCGGGAGACCCGCAACCAGGTGAATCGCGCCAGCAACTGCGATGTCGGCAATTCCATAAGGCAGTTTCGTTTCTCCTCGGAACAGACCGAGCTGTTCAACGGTTGGCTCGAGAAGGATCCGGAGGGGAAGGCGCTTACAAAAAAACAATGGGAGACTTTAAAAATCAGGGTGGACCATCCGGAGGCATCCCTGGAGGAATTGGGGACCCTTTTTGATCCGCCGCTGACCAAATCAGGGGTTTATCACCGCCTGACGGCCCTGGAAAAAAGCATCAGACAATCCCTGGAGCAATAGGGAAGGGAACGCTTCAATCGATTGAAAGGCCGCTGCTTTGCGCAGCGGCCTTTGAACGCAGAAAAAAAGAGGGTCGCTTGCGCGACCCTCCAAGAACGCTTTGAATTATTCAACCATACGGGTAACGGCACCAGCACCCACGGTGTGTCCGCCTTCACGAATGGCGAAACGCAGACCGGCCTCGATGGCGATGGGGGTGATCAGCTGCACTTCCATTTCCACGTTGTCTCCGGGCATGACCATCTCAACGCCGTCCGGCAGCTTGATGGATCCCGTCACGTCCGTGGTCCGGAAGTAGAACTGGGGACGATAACCGTTGAAGAACGGCGTGTGACGGCCGCCTTCTTCCTTCTTCAGCACGTACACCTGGCCGAAGAAATGCGTGTGGGGCTTGATGGAGCCGGGCTTGGCAAGCACCTGGCCGCGCTCCACTTCGTTCCTCTGCACGCCGCGAAGCAGTGCGCCGATGTTATCGCCCGCCTGCGCATCGTCCAGAAGCTTGTGGAACATCTCAACACCCGTCACTACCACCGCGCGGGGCTTGTCCATCAGGCCGACGATCTCGACCGTGTCGGACACCTTCACCGTGCCGCGCTCAACACGGCCCGTCGCCACGGTGCCGCGCCCGGTGATGGAGAACACGTCTTCGACCGGCATCAGGAACGGCTTGTCCGTCGCGCGCTCAGGCGTCGGAATGTAGCTGTCCACTGCGTCCATCAGTTCGAAAATGCACTTGCATTCCGGCGCGTTCTTCGGATCGGTTCCGCCGTTCTGCATGTACTCGAGGGCCTTCAGCGCGGATCCCTTGATGATCGGGATCTCGTCGCCCGGGAAGTCGTAGCTGCTCAGCAGGTCACGCACTTCCATTTCAACCAGCTCCAGGAGCTCCTCGTCGTCCATCAGGTCCACTTTGTTCATGAAGACCACGATGTACGGTACGCCGACCTGACGGGCAAGCAGGATGTGCTCACGGGTCTGGGGCATCGGGCCGTCGGGAGCGGATACCAGCAGGATCGCGCCGTCCATCTGGGCCGCGCCGGTGATCATGTTTTTAACATAGTCCGCGTGGCCGGGGCAGTCAACGTGCGCATAGTGACGTTTCGCCGTCTCATATTCCACGTGCGCCGTGTTGATGGTGATTCCGCGCGCTTTCTCTTCGGGCGCCTTGTCGATTTCATCGTATTTCATCGCCTGCGCGTTGCCCAAGCTGGCAAGCACCATGGTGATGGCGGCAGTCAGGGTCGTCTTGCCATGGTCGACGTGCCCGATGGTGCCGATGTTTACGTGCGGCTTGTTGCGTTCAAAATGTTCCTTGGCCATGGGAATCTCCTCCTTAAACGTTCAAACGCGTTTTTGATGCCGGATAGCATAGCCGGCGGTGCTTGAGTTGGCCGGCATCAGCCGGTGGCTTTCACACGTTAAACGTATGAAATGGAGCGGGTGATGGGAATCGAACCCACGTAGCCAGCTTGGGAAGCTGGAACTCTACCATTGAGTTACACCCGCGTGCCTGTTTATTTTATTCGACAAATCTTTCTTTGTCAACAGTTATTCCAAATTTTCTCTTTTGAATTGAGCGCCCTTTGTAAAAACGACGGCCCCCGGTATTGAAACCCATTAAAAGGAATGATAAAATATGCACAAACTGTTTAAGGAGTGTTTATGTTCAGGAAGTTTTGCCTGTCATGTTTTTTCCTGGCGCTTTATGCCGCCTTTTCCTTTGGAGGCGCACTGGCGGAGGAAGAGGTCCTTTCCTTTGTGCGCGTGCCGGAGATCCTTTACCCGGGGAGGACGGAGCGCATCGTTTTCTCCGCCTCCGATGCGGGGCTTGCGGACCTTGTCCTTGAGGACGGGGAGGGCAATAACGTCTGCCCGGTTTTTTCCGGCGTCGCCGCCGCACAGGGCAGCAACAACCTGGTTTGGGACGGCCGTATGCCGGACGGGACGGCCGTGCGTCCCGGGGCGGCCCGCCTTGTATTGACCATGGGGGATGCGCGGACCGAAGCGTCCCTTGAGATCGGGGAGGAGACCATGCAGATCCTCCGGATCGGGTATGAGGATCCTCTGCTTGCGGGCAGCGCCGCTTCCTTCCGTGTGGAATGCTCGCTGGACGGACTTGTGGAATTGAACATCCAGGATGCCCTGGGGGAATGGCATCCGATTGCCCGTGGGGAAACGCAGGAGGGCGTCGTCCTTCTTTCCTGGGACGGCCTTTTCTCCGGGACGGTCCCTGAAGGGGGCAGGTATCCCCTTCAGGCTGTGGGAACGGACGAAAGGGGGATCAGCGGAACGGCAAAGCGGGTCGTCCTGACCATCGAGACCCCGCCGACCCCCACGCCATCGCCCACACCGGTCCCCACGCCAACACCGTATCTCCCCTCCAAGGCGGTCGGCTTTGATTCCGGCGAAAACAGCTATTGGACGCTCCCCATCGGGGATCTGAGCGATCCGCAGCACATCTGGGAAATCATGATGCAGCCGATGACCGTCATCAGCGGAGACCAGAAAGACACCTACAAGCTTCGCAAAAACCCGGACACTTCCGCGGCCAGGGACAACCTGATCGGGGAGATCACCTGTGCGTCCCAGGGGGTGCATGTGCTTGAGAACCGTGAAGACGGCTGGTCGCTGATCGAGGCGTACAATTCTTCCTACGGCCCGGACTGTGATTCCAGGCGGGGCTATGGGAATACGGACGAGCTTTTGCGGGGCTATGTCCCTACGGACCGGCTCGAAACCGTGCAGCCGGTGGATTCCTACGGCCTTCTGATCGATAAGCTGGAGCAGACGATGTACATTTTCCAGGACGGCCGGATCATCGGCACGCTGCTTGTATCCACCGGCCAGCCCACAAAGGCCCAGCCCTGGAACGAGACCCCGGCCGGCGAGTTCCTGATGGTCAGCAAAGTCGGCGGCTTCTACGCGGGGAATCTTTACTGCGACATGGCCATGCGGATCAACTGCGGGTGCCTGATCCATGAAGTCCCTTATATCGGCGAATACCGGGATTATTCCTCGACGGTGCCCAAACTCGGGGCCAAAGCCAGCCATGGCTGCATCCGGGTCCAGAAGGACAAAAACGAGAACGGGCAGAACATGAAATGGCTTTGGGACAACATCAAATACAATACCAAAGTGCTGATCTGGGACGATACGGGCCGCAAGATCCCTTATCCGGATCCGGAAACGGTGGTCTATTACAATCCGACAGGAGGGCAGTATTTCCACCAGCTGCAGAATTGCCCTTCGGTCAAATCCAGGTATCTGCCTTTGGCGCCCACCACCTACGGCGCGCTGGACGAGCTCTTCAAGACGCCCAAGGCCTGTCCGTACTGCTGCACCCTGATGACCAAGGCGGAGATCGACGCGTTCAACGCGTCCATCCAATAAACCGGGGGGCCTCCCGGAAGGGACCGATGCTTGACGCTGCCTCCAATAAAGCGGGGGGCCGGGAAGAAAGACCCGGCCCCCCGCTTTGGCTGGTGCGCCCGGCGGCGCACGTTTCTAACGGGTGAGAGACCCGAACCCGCCCGG
>CAMJUL010000029.1 GCA_946408995.1 uncultured Clostridia bacterium
AGCTTTTTTATTCCACCAGCTCTGCTGGTGGTTTTTTCACGCCTACGGCGCACAATAAAAGAGGCCTTCGGAACGCACGGTTCCGAAGGCCTCGTCTTTGTTCGTTTGTTCCTGAAAGCGGTTTATTCCGCGGCAGGCAGGATCTGGGTGGCGTCGCCCCTGGGCGCGCCGTAGGCTGCCTCCGTGATCACGCCGTTGAGGACGTCGGTAATGTAGTCCATCACGGCTTCGTCCATGGGCAGGGAGGTGTCAAAGCTGTTTTCGCTGCGGCCGAAGACGTTGTAGGTGTCGCCGCCGGCGGCGCAGAAGTTGTTGGTCACCACGGCATAGGTGGCTTCCGGATCAAAGGGCTGGCCGTTGATGGATTCGATGGTCACGCGCTGAATGGTCTTGGGGGCATAGTAGCTGCTCTCCTTGCCGTTGAGCACATAGACGTCGCCCTGGTCGAAGGCCTTGGTGGTGTCCAGGGTCCACTTGATGCCGCTGGTCTGGGGATAGCCGCCGACAGAATCCGGCGTGCAGAAGGTGGAGGCTTCCAGGGCTTCCAGCAGCTCGTTGCCGGTCACGTAGACCACCGCCACGGTGTTGCCGAAGGGCAGCACGGTGTTGATGTCCTTCATGGTGACGTCGCCGGGCTTGATGGCCGCGCGGATGCCGCCGCCGTTGGTGATGCCGACCACCTGGGTGTCATCCACGTTCATGACGCCGCCGGCCCGAAGGACGCTCCATACCATCGCGTCGCAGATCAGGTCGCCGTTATTGGTCTCCATGGTGCGGTTGCCGGGGGCCTTGTCGCCGGTCAGCAGGACCTCGGAGGTGGCAAAGACGTCGCCGTAAAGCCAGTCCACGGTCTGTATGATCTCGGCAGCCTTGGCGGCGACCTCCGCCTTCTGGGCCATGACGTAATAGCCGTTCAGCTTGGTGGGCATCACGTAGTTGTCCTCGATGGTCTTGGTGGCATTGTCGATGATGACCACGCCCACATAGGCGAACTTGGTGCCGGTGGACTGGATCTTCTCGCCGCCCTCACCGGCGGTCATCACGGTGTGGGAATGGCCGTCCAGAGTAAAGTCGATGCCGTTGACCTTGGCCACAAGGTCCAGGGAGCGGTAGCCGTTCTGCTTGGATTCCTCGTCCACGCCCAGGTGCGCCAGGGCGATGACCAGGTCTGCCTTGTCCCGGATGGAGTCCACAGCCGCCTGTACCGTGGTGTACAATTCGTCAAAGGCGGTAAAGTGGATGGAGGTGATCAGGCCGGGGTTGACCTTGGTGGCCGTCTCGGGGGTCTCGATGCCCACGAAGCCCAGCTTCAGGCCGCCCGCGGTCTCGATGATCTCCGTGCCAGGCAGGATGGGCTCGCCGGTCTCGTCCACGATGACGTTGCAGCAGACGGTCTTGAATTCCGCTTCGGAAAGGTTCTCCATCAGCTGGGAGTAACCGAAGTCGAATTCGTGGTTGCCCAGGGTGATGATGTCATAGCCCGCCACGTTCATCAGCTCCACGGCGGTAGCGCCCTTGGAAGCGCTGACGTAGGTGGTGCCCTGGCTGAAATCGCCCACGTCCGCCAGGAGCACTTCCGCGCCCAGGGACTCAAACTTGTCGCCCAGGGCAGCGATATAGGCGTAGCCGTCCACCTGGCCGTGCACGTCGTTGCTGTGCAGGATCACGGTTTTGCCGGTGTAGTCCTCGCCGAATTCCGTGCAGATCTTGGCGGCGGCTTCGTATTCCGCTTCGCCCCAATCCGCGAAGGCAGCGCCGGCAGAGAGCGCCAGGGTGGAAGCCAGGGCCAGGGAGAGGATCTTTTTGCTGTTCATGCCGATCAAACCCCTTTCATATTCCGGTAGGTCCATGCGGTTGTTCCTTACCTATTAAAGATAAATCAAATTCCTGGAAATTACAAGACCCGTCCCGCTTCCGAACACAAAAAAAGCCGCCCCGGCAAAACCGGAACGGCAGTGCTTTAAGGAAAAATCAGCCCGCCTGCTTCTCCTTGAGGATCTTTTCCGCGCTGACCAGGCGCACGCACAGGGCAAACAGCTTGGCCGCGTCCTCCAGGTCCTGCAGGTTCGGGAAGGTGGGGGCGATGCGGATGGAGGTGTCCTGCGGGTCCCGTCCGTAGGGCCAGGTGGCGCCCGCCGGGGTCATCTGCACGCCGGCCTTCTTGCAGCGGGCCACAATGGCCTTGGCGCAGCCGGGCAGGGACTCGAACCCGATAAAGTATCCGCCCAGGGGCTTGGTCCAGGTGCCGATTTCCAGGCCGCCCAGCTGCTCCTCCAGGACGTTTTCCACCATCTCAAACTTGGGGCGCAGGATGTCGGCGTGCTTGCGCATATGCTCCACCATGCCGTGGATGTTGTTGAAAAAGCGCACGTGCCTGAGCTGGTTCACCTTGTCGTGACCGATGGTCTGGTGCTGCAGCTGCCTGCGGATGTCCTCCATGTTGTTGGGGGAGGTGGCCAGGGCCGCGATGCCGCTGCCGGGGAAGGTGATCTTGGAGGTGGAGGCGAATTTGTACACCATGTCCGGATTGCCGGCGCGCTTGCATTCGGCCAGGATCTCGATCAGGTAATCCTGCTTGTCGTCATACAGGTGGTGCATGCCGTAGGCGTTGTCCCAGAAAATGCGGAAGTCCGGGGCCGCGGGCTTGAGGCGGGCAAACCGGCGCACCGTTTCGTCGTTGTAGGAATACCCCTGGGGATTGGAATACTTGGGCACGCACCAGATGCCCTTGATGGAGGCGTTTTCCGCCACCAGCTTCTCCACCAGGTTCATATCCGGCCCGGTGGGGCTCATGGGCACGGGGATCATGCCGATGCCAAAGTACTCCGTAATGGCAAAATGGCGGTCATAGCCCGGCACCGGGCACAGGAACTGCACCAGCTCCTGACGGCACCAGGGGGTGTTGCCCATGATGCCGTGGGTGTAGGCCCGCGATACGGTGTCGTACATCACGTTCAGGGAGGAATTGCCGTAGATGATGATGTCGTTGGGGTTGTTTTCCATCATATCCCCCAACAGCACCCGGGCCTCGTCGATGCCGGTCAGCTGGCCGTAGTTGCGGCAGTCGGTGCCGTCCTCGCACGTCAGGTCCGAGGAGGAATCCAGCACGTCCATCATGCCCATGGAAAGGTCCAGCTGCTCCTTGCAGGGCTTGCCCCTGCTCATGTCCAGATGAAGCCCCAGGTCCTGGGCCCGGTTGTACTGTTTTTTCAGTTCGGCGATCTCTTCTGCAAGTTCCTCAGCCGTCATATCCGAATAACGCTTCATGATGTCCGTTTACCGCCCTTAAAATGAATATTTGTCGCACGAAAAATGCGTTTTTCCGTGCCTGTCCATGATACAATGAAACCCCTTCAAAGGCAAACGTTTTTTTCCGCTTCCCAAAGGGAAAGCTGTTTTTTTATTGTTTTTTTAGTTTTTCCGGTCCGGCAGCACCGCGATCATGGTCCGGTCGCACCTGTGATAAAACCAGAGGCACAAAACCAGGGACACGCATTCGGCGATCAGGAAGGCCCACCATACCGCGTCCAGGGAGATCCTCGACAGCAGCCACGCCGCGGGAAGCAGCACCACAAGCTGCCTGCACAGGGAGATCAGGAGGCTGTACATGCCCTTTCCCACCGCCTGGAATACGTTGGACAGGGTGATGCCCACCGCCGCGAACATAAAATGGATGCAGATGGTGCGCATGGCCGTTACCCCGATGGCCTGCAGGGAGGACGAGGCCGCGGCCTCCTCCCCCTCGAAGATGCTCATCAGCGGACCCGGGAACAGAAGGAAGATCAGCGTTCCCAATGCCATGATGGCCAGCGCGATGCACAGGGCGGTCCGGATGCTTTCATACACCCGTTTCTTCAGCCCGGCGCCAAAGTTGTAGCCGATAATGGCCACCATGCCGCTGCCCAGGCCAAAGACCGGCATAAACACGAAGGACTGCAGCTTGAAATAGATGTTCAAAACGTTCACCGCGTCGTTGCCCTGGGCCGGGAACGAGGACAGGATGGCGTTCATGCCGATGTTCATCACGGAGGAGATGGCCTGCATCACCGTGGAGGGCAGGCCCACCGCCAGAATGCCCCGGAGCAGCACGGGGTCCAAAGCAAATTCCGCGCGCGCAAGACGCAGCTCCGGGTTCTTTTTCTGGTTCAGGCAAAATCCCACCAGCATGGAGATCCATTGCCCGATGACCGTGGCAGCGGCAGCCCCGGCCACCCCCATCTGCGGAAGGCCCAACAGCCCGTAGATCAGGATGGGGTCCAGGGCGATGTTGACCAGGGCCCCGCTCATCTGGGTGATCATGGACAAAACCGTATTGCCGGTGGACTGCAGCATCCTTTCAAACAGGATGGACATGAACAGCCCCGCCGAGCAGGTGGTGACGATCCTGAGGTAGGTCGTGCCCAGGGTACGGATCTTGTCCGCGTTGTTCAGGGTGCTTGAGGTGAACAGGTCCAGGAACGTGCCCGCCAGCAGCGCCCCCACCAGGATGAACAGCAGCGTTCCGCACAGCTCTATGACAAGGCCGTTCCAGGCGGCCCGGCGGGCCTCCCCGGGCGCTCCCGCCCCCAGCTTCCGGCTGATGAGGCTGTTGATGCCCACCCCCATGCCCACGCCGAGCGCGATCATCAGCATCTGGATGGGATAGGCCAGGCTGACCGCGGTCAGCGCGTCCGGATCATACCGGGATACAAACACGGAATCGACCACGTTGTACGTTGCCTGGATCAGCATACTGAACATGATGGGCACCGACACCTTCGGGACCAGTTTGACAATCGGCAGGGTCCCCAGGATGGCCGACGGATCTTCTCTTCTTGCCTGCATAAAAAAACTCCTCGCTCCTGATTTTGCCGGGGCTCCCCGGCGGCGCAAGCAAAATAATGACACGTCCGTCCGCTCCCGTCAAGATGAAAACGTGCTATAATCAGGCATCATCCCCTTTCCAAAGGAGGAAAACGTGTTGAACGACCCCGTCCGGACGGAGAACAGCCGCCTGCTGGCCCTCGTTGCCGCCTATCTTACCCACACCCCCGCCGCCATTTCGCCCGGGGACGTCCACGCCCTGGCGGAGGAATTTTTGCTGGATCCCGCGGAGGCCTTCCGCCTGCTCCTGGCCGCCCGCCTGGGCCTGGACCTGGATATTCCCCGGGATCGTTCCCTGTATCAGAGCCGCCTTAGGCCTTCCGTGCGTCTTCTGGACCCGGCGCCCTTCCGGGAGGATCCCTACGCCGCCCTCCTTGCTTCCCTCCGTTCCGGGGGCGGGCGGATCACCCTGGAGGAGGGGAACCTTGCGGCCATGGAGCTGTTCCCCTGCGGCTGCATGCAAAAGCAGCCGGACGGCCGCGTTACGCAGCCCCTGGGGTTTTTTGAAAGCGCATTTTCCTACCCCTCCCTGCGGGACGGCGGGCGGGAATGGATGAGCCTGCACCCGAACGAGATCGCCACCGTCCTGCCCCACGCGCGGGCCGCCCGGGGACGGGTGCTTTGCCTGGGACTGGGATTGGGGTATTACGCCTATCACGCGTCCCTTTCCCCTCAGGTGCAAAGCGTCCTCATTGCGGAACGGGACCCGGAGATCCTGGACCTGTTCACCCGCCTTCTGCTGCCCCGCTTCCCGGGGCGGGACAAGCTTCGGTTTTACCTTGGGGACGCCTTTGATTGCCTGGCCGCCTTCTCCCCCGCGGAGTACGACGTCGTCTACGCCGACCTGTGGCACGACGTCGCCGACGGCCTGCCCCTCTACCGCCGCCTGAAGGCGATGGAGCGCCCGGGGCCCCGCTATCAGTACTGGATCGGCGATACCCTGGAGAGGTACCTGCAGGGAGACGTGTAGAGAAAGCGGGGGCATTTGCGGCTGCCCCCGCTTTCTTAATGAATACTGAAAACTGAAGAATGAATAACGGGCCGCTTCCCCTTCTCCGTTCATTCTTCATTTTTAGTCTTCACTCTTCCGTTTTCAGACTTATATGTGTCTGCCGCCGCGTTTCTCCCGCGGCGGCAGACGTCCTTTTTTTGTTTTTCGGTTTTTACGGTACGCGTTTTCCGGAGGCCACGCCGTCGTAGCCCTCCGTAACCGGGTCGTGTGATCTGCGGCACTGGACCGTGACGGTATCCGCCCCAAAGCGCACCAGCATGTCAAAGCCGCAGGGCGCATATCCCACCGCGAAGCAGCGGATCCTGAGCAGGTCCTTTTCCACCCAGCAGCCGCTGGCCAGGGCCGGCACCTCCGGGTGGCCCGGGTAGGGAATGCTTTGGTTTTTTCCGCGCCCGAAGGGCAGCTCCACCGCTCCCCGGGCGTTTTCGTAGTACAGGCAGTCGCCCTTGAGCCAAAGGGAGCGGAGTCCCAGGGGATTTTCCGCCTCAAACGCGTAGACCGGGGACGCTCCAGGCCCCTCCGTCCCATCCTCCGGCAGCGCGCGGCTTTCCAGGGCCAGCACCATACGCTCCGTCTCTCCCCCGTCCAGGCCCGGGTAGACCTCCTCAAAGAAGGCGTCGTAAATGCGCTGCACGCCGCAGGGATCCAGGCGGGTATCGGCCACGGTGGAAAGCACCGCCTTCTTTTCCGGACAGATCACCGCCAGCTGCCCGCCCAGGCCGTACATGGCAAAGCCGTTCCGGGTGCGCCAGCACTGCCAGCCATAGCCGTAACGCTCCTCCTCGTTGGTCTGCAGCAGGGTCTCGATGTGCTTTTGCCCCATGTTCTTCGCGTACCAGGCGGGAATGAGGCCCTCCCCGCCGTTCAGGACGCACAGGGCCACCCGATGGAGGTCCCGCAGGCTCATGCACAGGCCGGTGCCGCCCTGGCAGCAGCCCGAGGGGTCTCTTAGCCAGAAACGTTCGTCCCGGCACCCCAGGGGTCCAAACAGCCTTTCCTCCAGGAAATCCATGACCTCCCGGCCGCTGATCCGCCTCACCAGCGCCGCCAGCGCCTGGGAGCAGCCCGTGTCATAATAGAACACGGTGCCGGGTTCATGGGTGGGTTTGCCGGTAAAGAAGGTCCTGGCCCAGTTTTCGTCCACGCCCTCCCGGTAGGTGGTCCACCGGTAGCAGGTAGCCATGCGCAGCATATCCTTTAGGGTCAGCCGCAGCAGCCTCCCATCCGTCTCTTCGGGCAGCCAATCCGGGAAGTGATCGGCGATCCGGTCCTCCATTTTCAGCTTTCCCTCGTCCATCAGCATGCCGACGGCAATGCCCGTCATGGTTTTGCTGACAGAATACAGCCGGTGGGGCTCCCCCTCCCGGAAGGGGGCATAATAGGCCTTCGCCATCTCCCGCCCGTCCACCGTCAAAAGGTAGCCGTGCATGTTCACGTCCTCTTTCCAAAGCCGGTCCGTGAACGCCTGTATCCGGTCCGCCAGGGATCGATCCGCGCTCAGCATAGTACATGATCCTCCCGGGCGATGAGGTCCGTAAAGTCCTCCGCCACCCCTGCCTCAATGTCCGCTTCCTTTTCCGGTCCGCGGCCCAGAAGGCGCGTCAGGAACAGCGCGGCGATGCGGGCCGCGCCCCGTGCCTGCAGATGGCTGTTGTCCTCCAGCCCCTCGGGATAATGGGGGTCCCCCGCCGGCACATGGCAGAAGATCTGTTTGGAGCCTTCGGGCCCCGCCTGCTGGACCAGGGCCATGGTGGCCTTTTCCAGGTCGACCAGGCGGACCCCCCGGTAGTCCGCCACGGCGCGCAGGGCATCCGGATAAGCGCCGTGGGTGGGCTGCAGGCGGCCCTCCGCGTCGAACCTGCGTCTGGCAACGGGGGTCACCAGCACGATTTCCGCCCCCTGACGCCGGGCCGCGTCGATGTACATGCCCAGGTATTCCGGGAAGGTGACGCGGGCATCCGTCCCCCGTTCCCTGTCCGGCTTTTCGTCGTTGTGGCTGAAGGAGACGATCAGCTTGTCCCCCTTCCGGAGGCACAGTTCGATAAAGTTCAGCCGTTTTTCCGCCACAAAGCTCTTGCTGCTTCGCCCGTTGACGGCGCAGTTCTCCACAAAGACCTGCAGCCCGGCGGCGTTCGCCATGGCCTGCAGCTTCTGGCCCCACCCGGTCATCGGCGCCCGGTCGGCGGGATAGTCGGCCATGGTGCTGTCGCCGCACATAAACCAGGTGGGGGTCCGCCGGTCCGGCTGCCAATGGTCATAGCCCCCCAGCACCTCCGCGACGGAATACTGCGCCGCCTCCTCGGCGGACATGCGCTTCTGCTTCGGATGGCGGGACGTCTGGTCCGCCCGGACGCCGGAAGTTGCGTATTCCGCATACCGTTCCGTAACCACCTTGACCTCATCCCAGTCGGCAAACCCCTGAGGGGACACATGGGCGTCCATGTCGCAGTTCAGGAAGACCGTGCGGGAAAATCTCCGCCAGGGACGCCCCAGGAAGGCCTGCCCCTCTTCACACTCCCCCGTCAGGCGGCAGTTGTGGAACACCAGGCCATAGGGCTGCACTTCGGGCGTATTGGCGGCCGTATACAGCCCGCCCCTGGCGTTCATGAACAGGGTGCAGCGCTCAAACCAGCAGCGGTAGGGGCCAAAGATGAAGTCCACGTCCCCCTGGATAAAACAGTCCTCAAAATACTGCCTGCTGAAAGTCAGGGGACTGTCCCCCACGCTCTCCACGCATTCCGCGCTGCCCCGCCGGGGCGCGATAAAACTCACCACCTTGGGCATCAGGGGGCCGCAGAACAGGGTATCCTGATGGGCGATCATGCGCACGTTGCGCCACACGCCCCGGTCGCCCGCGGCATACACGGCGACTGCCTGGCCCACCTCCCGGCCGTCCCCCGCGTCGTTGCGGATGGTCAGGTTCTCCACCTCCACGTTGCGGCCGGTCACCATAAAGGTAGCGGAAAGGAAGGTCCCCCGGTCGCTTCCGTCCGGGTTCTTGTCCACGGCGCAGCCCTTGGCGGTGATCACCGTACGGTCCCGGGCCTCGCCGACGATGCGCACGTTGTCCTTGTCGACCACTACCCGCTCCTGATATTCGTCCATGCGCACAAGCAGAATGGCCGGCGCCTGTCCCCCGCCCGGAAGGGCGTCGACCGCCTGCTGAATGGAAGTAAAATCCCCGCTGCCGTCCTTGGCGATGATGTAAATCATAGTCATTCTCCCTTAAATCAATAATCCCAGGTCCTTGAGCGCCTTCGCCGTGATGCGGGCATAGGCCTCCGCTCCGGCGCGGCGGGTGTGGGTGTCGTCGGTCTGTCCCTCCGGATAGGCGGGAAACACCCCGGGCTCCACATACATGTACAGCTTCCGGCTTTCCTCCTCGCCCAGTTCCTTTACCAGGCGGATGCTCTCAATGTAGAGGTCCACCAGGGGCACGTTCCGCTTTCCCGCCAGGACACGGACCGCCTCCGGATAATCCCCGTGGGATTCCAGCAGCTTCCCATCCCGCCAGTACCTGCGGCAGATGGGCGTCATCAGCACCGGATGGGCGCCGTAAAGCCGCGCGGTATCCACATAGATCTCAAGATTGGCCTGGAAGGAGGTCCAGGGGTCCGTATGCCGCCATATCAGGTCGCTGGTGTCGTTGTGGGTAAACTGGATCAGCATCAGGTCTCCCGGGCAGATCTCCTTTTCGATCCCGACGAGCCTTCCCTCCGACAGGAAGGATTTGGTGCTCCTGCCCCCCATGGCCCGGTTTTCCACCCGGACGTTTGGCAGAAGCTCCCCAAGCACCTGCCCCCAGCCGGTGATGGGCGCTTTCTCCGGGGTATAGCTGGCGGCGGTGGAGTCGCCGCAGATATAAATGGTCATACTGTCCGCTCCCAACATCAAAATTCTCTTTCCCGCAGGAAAACCGGGGCCACCGGTCGTTTCCGGCAGCCCCGGCAAGTCAAAATTGCCGGATCATTACCGGGCCATGAAGCTGTCATACGCGGCCTGATAGGCGGCGATGAGGTCTTCCATGCCCATCTTCTGGAGCTGATCCAGATAGTTGTCGAAATTGGTCAGGGGTTCTTCGCCGCTGATGAACTTCCTCGTCATCTCCGCGATGTAGGCGTTCATGTCATCCAGCTGCGGCGCGGCGGCCTTCTGGGCGTCCACGCTCAGCACGATGGCCGCGGGATATTCCAGACCGTTGTCCGCGGAGCCCCAGAGCTTGGCGGATTCCACATAGTGCGCCTCACGGGTGGAGGCCAGGTAATCGCCGGCGCCCCAGCGCGGGAAGGACACATGGCTCATGGCGTAGCGGTACTTGTTGGCAAACGCGCCGTCGTAGAAGTTCTCGGTCATCTTGTTGGCCCATTCGGTCTCGTGCTTGACGCCGTTCTCATCCACGGTGTAGGTGCCGTTGCCATGGGTCCATTCGGTGGCGGGGATGGAGAGGATGGGATCGCCGTCCACGATGCCCCAGGTGGTGCAGTTGGTGCCTTCCTCGGTATACATGGCGTCGATCAGGCGGGCGACGGCTTCCACGTTCTTGCAGTCCACGGAGATGCAGGCGCTGTAACGGTCGCCGTAGCCGATGTTGTAGTCACAGCCGTACACGCGGCCCTGGGCATCCTGGATCCAGGGGTAGGCCACGAAATCGGCATTGGGGTTCTTTTCAAGGACCTGGGGCAGGCGCTGCTCCCAATAGTTGCTCAGGCCCATCCAGGAGCCGGCCAGGTCGGCGTAGATGTCCGCGTCCTTTTCGGTGGCGGTGGCAACGGAGCCGTCCTCCAGCCAGATGTCCTTGATCAGGCCTTCGGAATACCACTTGTTCATGGTCTCCAGGTATTCCTTGTAGTTCTGGGTGTACTCGCCAAAGCCCACCTTGCCGGTGTCGGGATCCACGTACGCGCCGTTGACGATGTCAAAGGCGGGCATGAAATACACCAGGCCGTTCTGACCGGCGTCGAAGGGGATCTCGTCCTGCTGGCCGTTGCCGTTGGGATCCAGATCCCGGAAGGCCACCAGCATTTCGTACCAGCCGTCGATGGTGGTGGGCAGTTCCTCGATGCCCACGTTCTCCATCCAGTCCAGACGGCCCTGCAGGCCCCACCAGGTGGCAGCCACCTTCTCCTCGGGGGTGCTCAGGGGGTTGATGACGGTGAAGTACAGGTAGCGGCCTTCGTCATCCTTCAGGGTCTTGGCCACCTCGGGATGCGCGTCCAGCAGCGCCTTGTAGTTGGGCATGTACTGGTCGATGACGTCGTTGAGCGCGATGATGATGCCGTCATTGTACAGCTGGCTGACACCGCCCACATAGGAGTTGTTGTGCTGCCACTGGATCACGTCCGGATACTTGCCGCTGGACAGCATGGCCAGGTACTGGGCGTCGATCTCTTCGCCGCTTCCGCAGACGACGGTCCATTCGATTTCCACATCCGCCATCTGCTGGATCTTGAGCAGACCCACCAGTCCGGGGTAGATGTAGGGTTCGTACTCGGCGGAACCGCCGCGCACATAGTAGGTCACCTTGTCGGCGGCCAGAGAGGTGCCGCACAGTGCCAGTACCATGAGCAGAGCCAACATGAGCGCCACGATTTTCTTCATACAAGAAAACCTCCTTCTAAATTATTTCCAGCGGCATTTCACCGCTCGGGAATCAATGGATCACATGCCCGTCAGGCCGGAGCGCTCCACGCCCTCCATGAACCTGCGCTGCAGGAAGAGATACGCCACCAGGATCGGCAGGATGCACAGGAACGTAGCCGCCATCAGCATGGCCTCGTTGAATACGATGCCCTCCAGCTCGTTCACCTGGATCATGGTATGGTTCTCCTGGTTCAAAAGGGCGTAAAGGTTGGGCAGGACGCTGGGCAGCATGCGGTATGCCGGGGCGGTGATATACACCCCGGGCTCAAAGTAATCGTTCCAGTGCCACACCAGGGACAGCACGCCGCATACCAGCAGCGGCGCCTGGGCCATGGGCAGCATGATGCGGGCATAGGTGCGCAGGGGGCCGCAGCCGTCCACCCGGGCCGCCTCCTCCATTTCATAGGGCAGCCCCATAAAGAACTGCCGGAACAGGAAGATAAAGAACCCGCCGTTGAGCCCCATGCCAAAGAAGGTGGGGGCGATCAGGGGCAGGAAGGAGTTGAGCCAGCCCCAGTCGGAATACTGCTTGTAGAGGGGGAAGATGATCACCTGCACCGGTACGATCATCATCAAAATCACCAGCATGAAAAGGACGTTCTTCAGCCGGAAGCGGTACCGCGCGAAGGCGTATCCGGTCAGGGAACAGGACAGGGTATGCCCCAGGGTGGCCGCGCCGCACACGATGACGTTGTTCCACACATACGCCCTGAACCGCATGCGCCTGAAGGCGATGTCATAATTGCTCCAGGTGGCCTGGGAGGGCAGCCATTTGACCGTGATGTTGTACAGATCGTCGTCCGTCATCAGGGATTTGACGATCATGGTGATGAAGGGATAAAGGAAAATAAAGCTGAGGGCGCACAGCAGGAAATAAAACCCCAGGCGCAAAAGAAAGGTTTTCCCAAGGCGGGCCGCCCTGCTTTTTCTCCCGCCGCTCATCTTGCGTACCGCGGACATGTCTTTCCCTCCCCTCCGTCAGTTTTTGCTGCCCGAATCGTACATGTGACGGCGCATCAGCAGGATGCAGATCAGGCACAGCACCAGGGCGAACAGGAAGTAGATCCAGCTCATGGCGGCGGCGTTCTCATACATCTGGTTGGTGAAATTCATCTTGTAGATGTAATCCACCATGGGGTTTGTGCCGTCGGTGAAAAAGGCCACGATGGTATACACGATGTTCATCAGGATGATGGGGGTGATCATGGGCAGGGTGATCTTCCAGAACATTTCCCATTCCGTCGCGCCGTCCACCCGGGCGGCCTCGTACAGGGGGCCGGAAATGCCCTGCAGACCCGCCAGGAACAGGACGATCTGCACGCCGCTTTTCCACAATACCACCGTGATCCGGTCCAGGAAGCCCTGCACCACCGTGGTGATGCTCACTCCCAGCAGGTCGCTGATGAGCTTTGGCACCATGATGCCGGTGGTAATGGTGGTGCCGTCCACCCCCATGCCCAACAGCTGCTTCATGATGTAGCCGCTTCCCAGCAGCACCGGGATGAAGAACGCCGTGCGGAAGAACCCGCGCCCCACCATTTTCCGGTTGATCAGGATGGCGATGACCAGCGAAAACACCATGCACAAGGGGGTGTTCAGCAGGGTGTCGTACACCACCTGGAGGAAGGTCGGGATAAAGTTGATGTCGTAAAAGAAGATGTATTCGTAATTTTTCAGTCCAACCCATTCGGTCAGCAGTCCCTTGAAGGAGGTGATCTTGGAGAAGGACAGCCGGATGGAGGTGAAAATGGGGAAGGCAAAGAACACACAAATGCCGATCAGCCACGGGATCAGGAAAAGATACGCTTCCAGGGACCGTTTCCGGTCGATCCCCATTTTCTTTTTTCTTTTGCGGGTACCGCTTGCGTCCCGTCCTTGCACGTGATGCACCTCCTGTTCCTCCGTCGTGGGCCTGAACGCAGCCCCTTTACGGCTGAGACGGGACCGCCGTCCAGCTTCTGGCAGCGATCTCCACCCCGTCGGCTTTCGCCGGCTCGTCGGCGTAATTGACATACACGCTCGTCCCGTTTTCATAGGTCACCTTCACCAGGGTGCCGCTCAGGCGCTGATGGCTCAGGATCATTTGGTCGTGGAGCTCCGCCAGGGGGCCCTGGGTAAACTGCTTCGCGGCCCAGGCCACCCGTTCCTGCCAGGCGGTGTATTCGGCGGAGAACAGGCTCTGGTAGCCGGTGTACATCAATTCCTCGGTGTTGCCGTAGGTCAGTTCAAAGAAGGGGGTATAGCCCATCTCCACCCAGCGGAGCACCTCCCGCTCCAGGTCGCTGCTCAGGTTGCCGGGCCTGCCCGCGTAATCCACCAGGCCATGGAGGGCGATCTGATAGAAGGGCACCGAGGACGTGGTAATCTGATAGCCGAAATCATCGTAGGGCACGTCGGTAAAGAAATCCGCCATGCCAAGAAGCCCGGTGTTCCCGCCCTCTGCCTCGGCCGTCCCGAAGGCCTTTTTCACATCGTCCGTCATGCCGCGGTAAATGCCCAGGGTCTCCTCCGCCGTAAGGGTGTGGCGCGCCCCGTAATTGAAGGCGACGTATTTGCCCATCCGCTCAAAGCGCACTCCGTCCAGGTCAAAGGACACCGCCTTTTTAAGGAAGGCCTCCAGCTTGGCGCGGGCCACGTCCGGGCTGAGCATGAACACGGTTTCATCCGGGTTGGTCATTATGGTGTGGTTCCCGGTGTACACCACGTCGTTCCGGTGGGAATATCCCCCCTGGTCCGACGCAGCCTCCAGGAAATTGGCCGTCAGGGAAACCGTCGCCCCCAGGGCGTGGGCAGTCTCCACAAGGCGCTTCAAGTCTCCGTCGCCCCCGATGGCGCCGCTCAGCGGGAAACGGTCCGGGGTTTTCCCATAGCCATCCGCCGTCCAGCCCTTGAGGGAGGCCCGGATATTCTTTACCCCCAATCCGTCCAGCGCCTTTAGGATCTCCTCCGCCTGGGACAGGGTGGTCACGGTGCGAGGAATGTCAAAGAGCAGGCCCTCTTCCGGGGCGTTCATGAACAGGTCGATGGCCACGGTGGGCGCCTGGGCTGTCCGCTTCACCAGGCCCTTTTCCAGCAGGTAATCACGCCAGGTACAGGCCATGACGCTGTAATCGGGATCCTCCTCCTCCAGGAACAGGATGCGCATGCGGTAATCCGCCCGGATGTCGTCCCGGTCAAAGACCTTGATGTCCCGGGTGGCCACGCGCTTGTCCTCAAAGGAGCGGCGGTACTGAAAGTTGGCGAACAGGTAATTGATGCCGATGATGTTGTTGGAGCTGTTGACGGACACCCTCGCGGTCTCCGCACCCTGCTCAATGATGGCAAGCATCCCGTGTCCCCCGCGGTTCATGCCGAAAACGGGGAAGAGCACCTCCGGCGCTTCCTGGGCGAACAGGTCCAGCAGCGCGGGCTGCTTCTGGTAATCGCCGTACACCGGGTACAGCCGGGTGGATTCCCGGTAATGGGCGTAGTCCCTGAAATTCATCACCGCCCCGCAGCCGTCCGGATACAGGAAGAAGCCCTCCGCCCGGTCGGTCGCGGAAAACAGGAAGGGCAGCACGTCCACGCTGACCAGGGAGAATTCCCCGTCCTCCCGGATGCCCTCGTATGGCAAACGCACCGCCAGGCTCTGCCCCTCCAGGAGGATCTCCAGCTGGACGCCGACCCGGTAGGTCCCCAGGTAATAGGTCAGGCGCACCCCGTTCCCGATCAGTTCATAGGAGGCGCTCAGGTCCTTTTCCGCCTTCAGGGCCAGGTTGTTCACAACGCCAAGGCCTGACTGCAGATTGGTGCAGTTCACAGCCAGCAGGGATGTAATGCGCTTCTGCTGGGCCGGGATGATCTTCATGCCCTCCGCCGTTTCGTCGTTCATCGTGGAGGACCAGGTTTTGTTCGTCAGGGCGTCCCGGATCTCGATCGCGCACAGATCCTCTGACAGATACAGGCTCAGCCGGTCGTTGGCCGCTACGGGGATCAGGCCGGCCTCCTCCGCCTGGGCGGGCACAGCCAGAAGCAGCGTAAACAGCAGGACGCACACCAGCAGGGGGTTTTTCATGCCGCGCCCTCCTCTCTTACAGGCGATAGATGATCTCGTAATACACTTCCCTGATCATCGTCACGAACTGGGAACTGATGGTGAACAAAAGCACCGCCGTGGCCCAGATGACCGCCATGGTAAACAGGCTGAGCGCCACCACCAGGGCCGTCTTGGGGATGCTGTATTCGTTCATTTCCTTGATGCCGATGATCATCAACGCGACCACCCACACCAGCAATCCCCCGGTGAGCACCCCGTACAGCCCGGCCTGTCCGCCGTCCAGCACGCGGGAAAGAAGCACCAGCGGCACCGTGAACACCACATAGGGCACCAGCGTCAGGGCGTTGTAAAGCATGGCCTCGCCCATTTTGGTGGCGCCGTCCAGGATGGTGGTCATGGCGTAGGAGGCCAGCACCCAGGTGAGCACCGGCGCGAACAGCTTGCCGCATTCCAGCACCAGGTTGGCCTTGCGCACGGACACGCCCGCCAGGGGATAATGGGTAAAGTAGATCGAAAACAGGTTCACCGCCAGGGCCAGGATCAAAAGCGACAGCACCAGCGCCAGGGCCGTCCTGCGGAAGGGGGCGTTTTCCCGCTGGCGCTTGATATGCTCGCTGACCACAATTGGGTGAAAGAGCATCATGACGCACATTTTCAGGCCTGTCATTTCAAACCCCTCCCCATCTGTACATCGTCCGCCCATTGATCCGCCTTTTTCTTGGCAAGGGACAAAAGCTTCCCGGCGCCAAAGAGGAGGGCCGCCGTCACCGCCACCACCAGGAGGAAGTGGCTGCGGAAATAGGCGTGGCGGTATTCGGAAAAGGCTTCCGAATAGCCTTCCCGGTCGTTGGCCAATTCATAGGACCGGAGGGCGCTGTCCCAGTTCTCCTGTTTGCCCATGATCTTGGCCACGCCCCGATGGGCCAGGGCGTAATTGCTGTCGATCTCCAGGGCCTGCCGCCAGTAGCCGAGGGCCTCGTCATAGCGCCCCTCTCCGTGAAGCGTCACCGCCTGGTGGACCAGGCTGATAAAATGCGTGGGCCTGAACACGGTGATCTCGTTGGTCTGGTAATCCAGCACGTACAGATAGCCCTCGCTGTCTGCGTCCACGCTGATGGGGATCTGGAACACGCCGCCCGTATCCCCCTGCCCCCCGAAGCAGCACAGTAGGTTGCCGTCCTGGTCATACTGGTAGATCAGTCCGGTGCCCCGGTCCACCACCGTGAGGATGCCGTTGTCCTCCACGGTGATATCGGAAAACGTGGGCTCCAGGACCTTGCTGCGGGCGCCGGGGGTGTTGTCCGGCAGGGTAAAGCCGTAGGTTTGCTCGGGATAGGTGTTGGTGCCCACCGAGTTCAGCTTGCGGATCTGGGCGGTATTCTTGTTGGACAGAATGCCGTAGATCATGTTGTCCGCGCCGATAAAGAAGTTGGAATAGCTGGCCGGCTCCTGCTTGACCGTGCGCTCCACCTGGCTCTTGCTTCCGAACAGGCGGATGAGGAACCGGGAAAGGGAAAAGCCCACCTTGTCCGCCCCCAGGTATCCGCGGAAATTGTTGGCCTCGTCCAGCGCCAGCAGGTTGGCGCCCTTGAGGGCGTAGATGTAGCCGGTGTTGGCCACGAATATTTTCTGCACGTCAAAGGTGAAGTTCGCCCCCAGCAGGCTGGAATCGGGCCGCACGTATTCCTTCCGGTCCGTCAGGTCCGCGTTCAGGGTAACGATGCGCAGATTGCCCGTGTCCGCGATCCAGACGCTGCCGTCGGAGTGCACGTAGACCCCCCGGGGCTTTTTCAGCTTTTTCCCGCAGCCCTCGGTGATCTCCCGCAGGACCTTTCCCTCCCGGGTCATCTGCAGCACCCGGTTGTTCTCCCCGTCGGCCACGTACACCGTATCGTCCGGGGCCACGAACAGGTCCTCCGGATGGTTCATAAAGCCGCTTTCCCCGAGGTTTTTGATGGTGGCGTACACCTCATAGGCGGCGGGAATGGGCACAAAGCTGTTTCCGGGGTCCGTGGCGTCGGTGTCGGTCACAAAGGCGTCCATGCCCACCACGGCCTCCGCCAGGGGGATCCATATCAGCGCCAGCACGGCCGCCAGCGCGAAAATCCGTCTCATCATCCCCTCGCCCCCCTTATGACTTGATGCCGGAGAACGACATGGTTTCCATCACCTTGCCGCGCATCACCGCGAATACCAGGATGGACGGCACCGTGGTCAGGAACGTGGCCGCCCCCACCGTGCCGGCCCGCGCCACCACGCCCGCGCCGCCGGACAGGGTCTGCAGCGCCAGGGGCAGGGTCTTGAGGGCGTTGCTGGAAATAAAGATCAGGGGTGAAAAATAATCGTTCCAGTTGTTGACGAAGGAGAAGACCGCCAGCGTCGTCCAGGCGGGCTGGAGCAGCGGCATGGCAATGGTCCAGAACACCCGAAACTCCCTCGCGCCGTCGATCCTGGCCGCCTCCAGAATGGAGTCCGGCAGTTGCTCGCAAAACTGCTTGACCAGAAAGAAATTGTACGCCACCGCGATTTTGGGGATGATCAGCGCCCAATAGCTGTTTACAAGCCCCAAACGGTTGACCACCAGGTAGTTGGGGATCTGGGTCACATGGGTGGAGAACATCAGGGCCGCCAGCACCACCGCGAAAAGAACGCCGCTTCCGGCCGGTTTGTGCTTTACAAGCCCGTAGGCCCCCATGCAGCACACCACCACGCTCAAAAGCACCGTCACCACCGTGGTGAAGAGGGAATTGAAGATGTACCGGGTAAAGGGCACCGTGGACGAGGACAGGGACGTCAAAAGGTCGCTGAAGTTGCGCATGGTGGGCTTGTGCACGACGAGCCTGGGCGGGTAGATGTAGAGCTCGTCCAGCGGCATCAGGCTGCGGCACACCATGGCGAACAGCGGCAGCCCCGCGATCACCACCAGCAGCGTGAGCAGCAGGTACAGCATGAATCTGGAAAAGGTGAGCTTCTTCAGCCGGAAATGGAACCGGCGGGGCCTGTATACGGCTTTGCTGGTCATGGTCCGCCTCCTTCCTGTCAGGTGTTGTCCCTGAACACGCGCATGCAGACGCGGCCCAGGGTAAAGGTGATGACAAACAGCGCCATGGCCACCGCGCTGGCATAGCCCATGTTGAAGCGGGTAAAAGCGTAATCGTACAGATGGGCCACGATGGTATGGGCGGCGTAATTGGGGCTTGGCATCCCGGCCACGGCCGTCGCCACGTCAAAGACGCCAAAGGCGCCCACGATGGCGTTGATGGCGCCAAAGAGCATCTGCGGCTTCATCATCGGCAAGGTGATAAACCGAAGCTCCTGGAATTTGTTTTTGATGCCGTCCACCCTGCCCGCCTCGTACATGGCGGGGTCCACGTTCTGCAGTCCCGCCAGGAACACCAGAAACCCGGTGCCCATGCTCATCCAGATGGCGATGATCATGATGACGGGCAGCACATAGGTGGCGTCCTTGGTCCAAAGGATGGGCTCCAGAATGATGCCCATGCGCAAAAGCAGGTTGTTGATATACCCGTAGCGGTCGCCGGAGAACAGGATCAGCCAGATGTTGGCCATGGCCACGCCGCTGGTCAGGGACGGGGCGTAAAACATCAGGGAGAAGAATCCCCGGCCCCGCTTGACCAGGGTGATCAGCCACGCCATCAGGAAAGAAGCGAAATATCCGATGGGGCCGGTGATGACGGCAAACACCAGGGTGTTTTTCAGCGAGATCAGGAAGACGTCGTCGTCCAGGATCAGCTGGGAATAATTGCTGATCCCCACAAACCGCGCCGGCTGGATCATGTTGTAATTGGTCAGGCTGTAATACATCGCCACGGCGACGGGCACGATCACAAAAACCGCGAACAGGACCAGGAAGGGCAGCAGAAACGCGTAGCCCGTCCCGTTTTTCCGGATCCAGTCCTTCCATCCGTTCTTTTTGACCGCCTGCAATGCGTTCACCCCTTTTGTCCGTTCGGCGTCCTTCGCCGGGCCGATCCCCCTCGCCTTATTCCAGGCCGAATTCCATGCGTTTGTTTTTCAGCTCCTTGTTGATGTCCTTCACGGCCTTCTCCAGCGCGTCCCGGGCGTTTTCGTTGTTGATGCACACCCGGTTCCAGGCGTTGATGATGTGCCTGCCGGTAAAATACCCCCCGGGCACGATCAGCTGTTCCTCCGCGGCGTCCATCTGCGCGCGGATCACTCTTTCGTGCCGGGCATCCCAGGGAAGCGCATAGAAGGCCTTCACGTTGGCGGTGTTCCACCGGGCGCCCATGCCCAGAATGGCCTCCAGCTCCCGCCCGTAGCGGGTCTGCACCTCCTCGCTGCTCCACCACTTGAGGAATTCCCAGGCCGCCTCCTGCTTTTCGCTCTGGCTCAAGATGATGTCCGCCGTGGCCGCGGTGGTGCCCACCGTGTGCCTTACCGTTCCGTCCGCCTGCCTGGTCCCGGGCACCGGCGCGATGCCCCAGCGGCCGTACAGTTCCGGCGCAGAGGTCATCAGCTGCATATAGGTGGTAAAATTGCCGATACCGATGGGCATGGTGCCCGTGCGGATCCGGGTAAAGAAGTTGCTTTCGGCATCGATCTCGTAATTGGCGTACATGTCGGTCCAGGCTTTGAAGGCCTTGTAGGCTTCCGGCGTATCCAGGCCGGAGGCTTCCCCGTCCCCCCGGTAATAGGCCCCGCCCATCTGCAGAAGCAGCATGGTAAAGCCCCTGAGGGCCCCCGGGGAATTGCTGGACACCGACGTATCCACCGGCAGGGAAAAGCTCATGTTGTTTTCATACAGCCTGGGCAGCACCTTCTGGTACAGATCGCTCCAGGTTTCCGGCAGCTGCACGCCCAGTTCCGCCAGGACGTCCTGCCGGTAGATCATGCAGGTGAAATCCATGGTTTCCGGCAGGGCGTATACCCCGCCCCCATAGCGGAAGGGGATCAGGCTGCTGTCGTAGAAATTCGCCGCCACCTCCTCAAAGTCGGGGAAGCGGGTCAGGTCCACCACCGCGTCGCGGAAGGCGAATTCGTTGGGCAGGTTGTATTCCACGCTCAGCGCCACGTCCGGCGCGGTACCGCTGGCCACCGACAGCATGATGGTGTTCACCGACCCCGTGGACAATTGCCCCGTCGGCAGCACGTGCAGGTTGATGACGATGCCGGTCCGGGGAGTAAACTCCTCGTCCGCCAGCTCCTTGAGGATCTCGCCCCATTCCGTGCCGCGGGCGATCCATACGTTCAGCACCGTGTTCCCGGCGCTCTCCTCCCCATCCTCCACGATCAGGCCCACGCTGTCGTAATCCTTGCTGAAGGAGGCCAAGAAATTCTCCCCCGTCACCGCCATGCGCTCAAGGAAGGTGGAGGTGGTGATTTCAAAGGGCTCCTCCGGGGCCGTCAGCGCCAGGTAGTCCATGGCCATGGGGCATTTCTCAATGGTGGAAATGTAGGTGCCCAGATTGCCCTGCGCATTGTCCAGGTCGCTCAGGGCCTTGGGGATCCGGTCCACGTCCTCGGCAAAAAAGGTCAGCTGATCGATGATCTGCCGGAAATTGTTCTCCATGGAGGTGGTCTCGCCGGAAATGGAGGCCAGGAGGTCGGCGCTTTCAGTGAGCCGGCCCGCCAGGTAGGTCAACTGCCCGCTCAATTCCGGCATGGTGCGGTACAGGTCATATTCGTAATTGTAATCCGGCTCGGAGCCCGTGATCTTGACGATCTCCCTCTGGACCTGTCCCAGGTACGTGGCGTCCTTCTCGGTCCGGCGCATGATCTCCCCGATGGGGCCCAATTTGACCGTGGCCGTCAGAATATGGGTGCCCTTTTCCAGGTAGAACTGATAGGGCTTCCCGTCCGCGTCCCGGAGGGTATCCCCGTACCAGTGGCTGTCGTAGGGAAAGGAATACAGTTTCATTTCCTCAAAGGGGATCTCCCCGTCCAGCATGATCTGCCTATAGGAAGGCATCCCCGGATCGGTGGTCTGAAGCACCTTGAAATGCAGGGCGTACAGGCCGCTTTCGGGCGCCTCCAGCCGCCAGCTGACCGCCGCGTTCCCCAGCCGCCAGCGGTACCCGCCCACGATGTTGAGCACCCGCTCCGCGCCGGACCTGGGCTCGGTCAGGGGGTCCGCGTCGGATTCCCGGCGGATGACGTTCTCGCTGCGCCAGGCGCTGTTTTCCGCCTGCAGCTTCACCACCGTCCCCGGAGACACCGCGGCGGCCCCCTCCGCCTTCCAGCTTTCCAGCCGCTGGGCGTAGGCCGGATAGGTTTTGGGCGCCTCAAGGGAAATCTGCCCCAGCACCACCGGCTGGTCCACATAGTGCAGGGCGATCTCATGTTCCCCTTTGGCCAGGTAGAACCGGAGGGGGTCCACATAGATCGCCTGCTGATCCACCGCCCGGACCGTCTGCCACACCTGCATCTCACGCATGTGGGGCCAGACCTCGTCCCCGATGGCGTTGACCCGCATCCGGCCGTTTTCCTGCACCACTTCCTCAAAGACCCGGTAAAAGCACAGGTTGTTGGCCTCCTCATAGGGGGTCTCCCCGTCAATGGTGATCCGCCTCTGGACCTTGGCCTCGTTTCCGCCCAGGGCCAGATAGGAGACCTGCAATTCATACAGCCCGCCCTGCTCCACGGAAACGTGCCACAGGGCCGTACTGTCGCCGTCGCCGGAGGACAGAACGCGCCCAAAGCCGCCCTCTGCATCCGGGTAGAGTGGGCCATAGGACGCAAAATCATCAATATAGGAAATATCGCCGGTCAGTTCGGCCTCCGCCGGGTCAAGAAGGATCCGCGTGCCGGCGGGCGCGGGCGCGTATACTTCCGGCTCCAGGGCCCAAGCCGCCTGCACATCCCCGTACTCCACCTGGGTCTCCACGTGAAGGGTATACAAATCCGCCCAGTCCCCGCTTTCGCCCAGGGCCCCTCCAAGGAGGCCCGTCAGGCAAAACACCCACAGCACGATCCCGGCAAGTCGTTTCATGCGGCTTCCCTCCCTGGAAATCCGGCCCCGGCAGCATATGGTTATTGAGATCATACACCCTGACTATAGCACGCCAGGCGGTCCCTTGCAAGCGCTTTCATGTTATTATTTGTCATTTTCTGCACATTTTGTGTTTTTTTGTGCATTATTTTCCCTGTTCCGCTCCGTTCACGGAGAACCGGACGGCCTCCACGTCGGCCCATCCGCCCCAGCGGCCCAGGCCGTTGAAGGCAAACAGGCCCGGACGCGCGCCGGTCCAGCCCCCGCAGGCCAGGCCGTACGTCCCGCCCAGAGGCCGCAGGTCCATTGGATCCTGCCCGTAATAAAAGGAGACCTTTCCCTGCCGGACGCGCATGCGCATCCGCACCTCCGTACCCTGCCAGGGCGCCTCCGCCAGGGTCGTTTCCGTCACCCGTTCCTTTTCAAAACGGCTGATTTCCTTCGCTTTCCCCTCCACAAGGATTATTTTCCCCTCCTCCAGGGCCTGGTAATGGTAGGTGTAGCCCATCATGCCAAGGCCCGTCCGGTCCCCCGGCCCAAGGTGCGGACGGAAGGACGCGTCCATGTCGAAATCCCTCGCCTGCATCAGCTGGGACAGGAACTGGCCCGCGTGGAACAGGTTCTCCGCCGGCGCGGCGTAGAGCCGCAGGCCCGGCTTTTTTTCCGCGTACCAGGCGGCGTTGGGATTGGCCTGCCACTGCCACTGCAGGCCAAGGCCATTTACAAAATCATCCGACGTGGGCACGGCCGCCTCAAAGGGCGCAAGCAGCGTATCCCCGCCGGGCACGGGGACCCCCCCGTTCCCCATCACCGGCCAGCCGTCGGACCAGTCCACCGGCTCAAGATGCGGCACCCGGCCGTAGACGTCCACGTCCTGAAAATGGATGAACCAGTCCCCGCCCTTTCCGTCGGTGACCCAGCCGCCCTGGTGGGGGCCGTTGACCGGGGTGTCCCCCTGACGGAGCACCACCCGGCGCTCGTAGGGGCCCTCGATGCTTTCCGCCCGCAAAGCCAGCTGGTAGCCGGGCTTGACCCCGCCCGCGGGGCACAGGATCCAGTACAGGCCCTCCCGTTTGTAGATCTTGGGGCCCTCCACGGTGGTGTCCCCCCGGTCCGCGCCGTTATAAATCTCCCGTCCGTTGTCCAGTATCTTCAGCCCGTCCGGGGTCATGCGGTGCAGGTACAGCCGGTTGTTGATGCCCACCCGGCTTGCCGCGAAGCCGTGCACCAGCCAGGCGCTGCCGTCCCCGTCAAACAGGGGGCAGGGGTCGATCCAGCCCACCACGTCCTTGACCCAATGGCATTCCCATTCCCCGGCCGGGTCCCTGGCCGTAAAGGCGAACAGCCCTTCGTCCGGCATGCACACGTACACGTAAAACTGCCCGTTGTGGTATCTGAGGCTGGGGGCCCAGGTGCCGCACTTGTGGGCGGGGCGGTCATACCGCTCAAAGGGCAGCCTTTTGGCCGCGTAGCCCACCAGCTCCCAATGCGTTAGGTCCCTGGAATGGAGCACCGGGATGCCCGGCACATAGGTAAAGGAGGAGGAGATCATATAAAAATCCTCTCCCACCCGGATCACGTCCGGGTCCGAATAATCCCCGTAAAGAATCGGATTGGTATAACGCATGCAAAGCACACCCTTTCCCCGGGCAGGCCCGCCCCGGGATGGACGGCCCGCCCTATGGCTCTTTTTTTCATTGTACCATCCCCCGCGGCAAAAAAAAAGCCTCTTTTGCTTTTCGCAAAAGAGACCTGAGTGTTGGCTCCCCTGAGCAATCCATATCCGAACCTTTCTCCTGGTCCTTCTGTGCTTCCTCTAATTCGCTGAGCCGGATGGTCTCCTCCCCTTCTTTGAAGTTGAACGTTATTACCATCTTGTCATCGTACAGGAAGATCGCGTTCACGAAGGTATCGATCAGCATCTTTCTGTGTTCCGGTTTGTCAACCTCCAGCTCCCTGAAGCGCTGCAGCCAGAATCTCATGAATTCAGCGCTGATCCTGGGATGCTCCATCTTCTCCTGCGCGATCTTTGCCTCCAGGTCGTCCCTGGTCTTTTCAAGTTTCTCCAGCCTTTCCTTTGTGGATCTCGTCAGGACTCCCTGCTGGATGGCATTGAGCATGTTGTTGATCGCTGTGTTTGTTTCCGCCAACTGTCTTTCATACAGCGGCAGCGCCGTGCTTTCCCGGTCCTGGATTTCCATCATCAACGCCACGATTGCTTCGATGGCGCTGTCATCCTGCAGCATCTCCATGGTCCTGCGGACGACGATGTCTTCGATCCATTTCTTTCTCACGGGCTTTTTGTGGCAGTCTGCCCGCCTTTTCTTCACGGAAACACACTTGTAGTAGTGGTGAACCGTTCCTGTTCTGCTCCTGCCGCTTTCTCCGCAGAGATACGCTCCGCAATAACCACAGAACAGTTTTGTTGTCAGGAGGTATTCTTCCTCCGCCTTAAAATGGGCGGGGGCGCTTTTGTTCTTTGCAAGCCTTTCCTGGACGCGGTCAAACAAGTCAGTCGGCACGATGGGCGGGATCACATCCAGCATGACTCTGTCGCGGAAAGCGTACTCCCCGATATAGCGCCGGTTGTGCAGCATATACTGAACGCTGTTGTGGGACAGCTCGCCGCCCCTGGCATTTCTGACTCCCTTCTGGTTCAGCCACACGCGGACATCCTTCATGAGCGCTCCGTCTGCATACATTCTGAACGCTTCCAGGATGAGCGGAGCCACCACCGGATCAGGCTGGAGGTGCTGTTCGGCATCCACATAATAGCCGATGGGGATCGTACCCCCGTTGAACTTGCCTTTCAAAAGGTTTTCCGTCATGCCGCGGACAACCTTCTCCGCCAGGTCCGCCGAGTAATACTCCGCAAACCCTTCCAGCACGGATTCGAGAATGATTCCTTCCGCGCCATCGGAGATCACCTCCGTGGCCGATACGACTTTCACCCCGTTGCGCTTCAGCTGCGTTTTGTATCGCGCGCTGTCATACCGGTTCCGGGAGAAGCGGTCCAGCTTCCACACGATCACCATATCGAACAGATGCCGGCCGCTGTCCCTGATCATCTGCTGAAACTCCGGACGGTTGTCGGTCTTCGCGGAATAAGCCCGGTCGATGTAGTGCCGGAGGATGGTGATCCCGTTCTTCTCCGCAAAGGCGGTGCACTCCCGGATCTGGCCCTCGATGCTCTCCTCCCGCTGGTTGTCGGAGGAATAACGGGCATAGATGACGGCTTTCATTTGCTTCCCTCATTTCCATTGATTCTTTTCGATCAATGATGCGCGCGTGCGGTTTTATCAATCGATCGTAACGCACGCGTGCGATGCAGTGTGATTGCCGTGTAATTCGTCACATCCGTTCCTGCCGTCATTGGCTTTTGTCTGTCGCTTGCAGGCACAGAATGCCTCTCGCTCCTCACAGATTAATCACCCACCTGCACTGCGGCAGTTGGGTGGGTGATAAAGGGTTCTGGTTGTACGTTATTGCATGCATTTCACCGAAGCGGGATATAGCCCGCCTGCTCCACGGCTCGCTGCCCCTCCTCGCCCACAAGCCAGTTCACAAAGGCTTCTGTGTTGGCGTCTCCTTTGCGGTAGACGGCGTAGTAGTTCACGGTGAAGGGGTATGCGCCTGACTGCAGGTTTTCGTCCGTGGGCGCCACGCCGTCCACCGCCAGCGCCTTGACGCCGCTGCTTTCCACGAGGGTATTGACGTAGTAGAGATAGCTGTAACCAATGGCCCCCGGGCCGTTGTCGTAATTGCCGATCTGGCGCACCGCGTCGGCCATGCCGTCGGAGATATAGTTGTCCTCCGCCTCTGCGATTTCCAGCCCTGTCATTACCATCTCCTCCATGGCGGTCTGGCTGCCGCTGCCGTGGGGCCGCTGGTAGGCGTAGAGCGTCTGGGCCGTGCCCCCCAGGCCAGCCCAGGTTTTGTGCTGCCCAGTGTAGATCTCCCGGATCTGCGCAACCGTCAGGCTGTCCACCGGGTTCGCCTCATTCACCATGAACACAAAGGCGTCATAGCAGAAGGGCACATACACCAGCTCCACCCCGGCCTCCGCCGCAGCCCGGCGCTCGTCCGCGTTGGGATAGGTGGCCAGCACCAGGTCGATGGGATGCGTGTCGTCCATCATCACCCCCTGGCTCTTGATGGTCACCAGCGGGTTGGGCTTCCCGCCTGTCAGCCGGTCGTAGGCATAGGGCGTGGTGGAGAAGCTGACAAAGCCGTTCATGTCCCCCTCCTCCAGGCCCAGCCATTGCCGGGCCAGCTCCATGGCCATGGGGACGCAGACCGTGCTGCCGTCCATGCTGGGCCAAGTGCCCCAGTCCATGATGTACAGGCCGTCGTAGCCCTCCAGCGGCTGCTTCTCTCCCAGGTGAAAGCGGCCGTCCGTCCCGACCTGCTCCCAGCCCTCGCCCTTGCCCACGGCCTGGTTGATCTGGCTCCAGGAGCCGGTTGCGGTCTCCTCCTCGTATTCCTCTTCGTATTCGTCTTCAATGGATTCCTCTTCTTCTGCCAGCGCCGGCAGAATCAGCAGCAGACACGCCAGCAGCGCGCACAGAAACCGCTTCATTCTTCTTCATCCTCCTGTTTTGCCGGGACCACCCGGACGTAGTCCTGCTCCACCCAGCCGGTGTCCGTCCCGTCGGTAATCTGAACCCAGCCATCTTTCTCCGCCAGAATCCGAATCTGGATACCGCCCACCAGCGTTTTCAATTCCGCGCCGCCCGGCTCCGTCCACAGGGGGATGTCCTCCAGGAACGCGGGATTGAACACAATGCCGTACACCTGATCCGTGCCGTCCGGCACCCGGGTCAGCTCCGCGTCCTGAATGGCGCAGCCAAAGACGGCATGCGTCACGGGATCGTCGAAGCGGACAAACGCCCCGAACAGCGTGGGCTTGTAGTTCCGCTCTTCCAGAGGAATGACCGTCTCCCAGGGTGTCCAGAAATCGTAATCCGGCAGATGGTTCCACCAGACGGGCATCGGGCTCCGCGGCTTCACCTCCGCGTATTCAAACAGTGTTTCCGGGCTCAGATACGCCACATCCGTGATCCGCACCCAGCCGAGGATGCTGCCATGGCCGTCAGCTGCCGTATAGGTGCCTCCCAGGGGCTCGTACAGCGCCACGCGGCCGTTTTCAAACGCGCCCATGTACACGGTCTTTCCCTGGCGGTACCACCGGTAAGCGTTGGCGGCGTCCGCCGTGTCGTAGACGGGAATCAGGCTCTGCTTCCTGGCGCCGCGGGTGCTGAAGTCGAACACGTAGGATTCTTTCGGGTCCGGACTGAAGAGCCTGCCCGGGGCGTTGACTCTGCCTGTGCTCTTTGTCCCGGCCAGGGTGTCGCCGTTGTCGCCCCGGTAGAGGGCGTCGTCCGGATAGTACACCATGTAGCGTTTATCCAGATCCTTGTCGGCCTCCAGGCCCTCCGGCAGGGAGACCAGCTCCAGCGAGACGCAGCCGTAGAAAACGTTCTTCCCCAGCTTTTGCACGGTCAGGGGCAGGGAGACGGCCTGCAGCCGGCTGCAGCCGGAGAAGCCGTAGTCGTCGACGGTCTTCAGCCCGATGGGCAGGGAGACGGTCTGCAGATAGTCGCTGTGGAGATCGCTGATCCGCTCCACCCCGGGGGGCACGTCATAGTGCGTGTCCCGGCGGCCGTTGGGGTAGGAGATCAGCGTCTTCCCGTCCCTGGAGAACAGCACGCCGTCCACGCTCCTGTACAGCGGATGATCCTCCGGCACCTCGTACGCCGCCACGGAACAGTCGTACAGGCCGCCCAGGATCACCTCCGCCGGCAGGGTGGACTCGATGCGCAGCACGTCAAAGTCACAGTAGACAAATGCGCCGTCTGCGATCAGCTCCAGGCTGTCCGGCAGGGTGAACATTTCAAAGTCATGAGCGATGAACGTTTCCCCACCCAGGCAGCGGAGGGTATCCGGCAGGGAAACCTTGCGGAAGTTCTTCCCGTCAAAGCTCCGGTCGAACTGCGGCCCGTCCTTCAGCTCCCCCTCCGAATACGGCTGGCCCTCGAAGGCCCATTCCTCCTCCTCCACCCAGCCCAGCGTGGTCACGCCGTCCAGGATCACCAGCGTGTCCCCCTGCAGATCGGCGTATTGGAAGAGGCCCATCTCCTCCCAGTCCCCGCGCCAGTCTGCCGACTCTTCCCACCAGTCCTCCTCTTCCTCTGGCTCCTCCTCCGCGAGGGAGGAAACCGGGCACAGAAGCAGAAGGAGCATCATCAGGATCAGTACGCGCTGCAGGATTGTGATCATGCCGATATGGGCAGAGTGCAGCTGCATGAAGGTCTCTCCTCTCTCCAGGATCATCGAATGATTGGCTTTCATCAATCAAACGAAGTCCAGTGTTCTTTTCTTCCTTACTCGTTCATTCTGTCATCGCCAGACTGCCCTTCCCGACATCACAAGTGGCATCAATCCGACACCGTGCCATGGGCAGGGACGTGCATCTCCGTGTCCACCTGGGATTCCAAAGGGGACGGCGTTCCCTTTGCCCGGAAGAATCCAAAGAAACCGGCGGTTTCGTGGCAGGGGATCCAACGGGGACAGCGTCCCCTTGGCACACGACTTTGCCCGCAAAGTCTAGTGTGTTATACCTTTGCGAGGGGATGGCAGCGGACGGCTTGTTTTGCCCGCCGGGCGGGACAAAAGAAGGCGGGCGCAGGCTGTGACGGCGGAGCAGTCACAGCGGAAGGCGGCAGCCTGGGCCATCCCAGAGCAAAGGGATACCGTTCCCCCAGCGGCCTTCCCGTTCCGTCCTGGTTCCATCTTCGTCCTCAGGCCCCGTGTGGCATCACCATGATGCCATGGCATCAAACCGGCATCACCCTGCGGCATCATCCGTGATGCCATTACGGTTTCGTTCCGGAAGGCAAGCCTCGCTTCGGCTGATCTCCGATCTTCGCGGCCAAATCCTGGGGCCGGGTGAAAAGCGGAAGCATGGCGGCGCGCAGTGCATCCCGCTGCTCATCGGTGAGTTCCGCTTGCTCCAGGTTGGCCATTACAGCGTCCACCATCATCTCCGGTGTGACCCCCTGCAGCTTCATCGGGTTGTTCATCTGCGTGCGCAGGGTGCTGGCGATGTTCCGCATGATCTCGGAAGTGAGCGTCTTCATCTTCTCCAGATATTCCCTGGAGCCTTTCTTGAATTCCGCCACAATCTGCTGCATGGCCGCTTCAAGGCCGCTCAGCTCGATCTGCTTCGAATCCACCGACAGGGTCCTGATCTCTTCGATCACCTTTTTCGCAGCGTGCCGGTCTCCCGGGTTGGCACGAACCTGGTCCGTCAGCATCTGATTGGCTGTTTCGAATACGCTGCTCATGTAGTTATACCCGGCGTCGAAGGTGCCGTGCCGGGCTGCGTTGAGCTGCACGATCAGGGTGTCAAACGCGGGTGTCTCGATCAGCTGGCTGACCAAAGCCGGATCCACTGTGCGCTGCAGCAGCTTCTTCGCCGCTCCAACTGACAGACCCAGCTTCTCGATATCGAAGTTGGTGACGAAGGGGATATCCGTCAGTCCCAGTAGGAAGTCCGTGCTGACCTTGAAGAAGCGGGCAATGGCCACAATGTGATCCACAGGTATCTTTTCCGTCTGTCCGGACAGATATCGGTTGAGGGTGCTCTCCGAGATGCCGATCGTTTCCGCCAGCTGGGCCTGGGTGATCTTGCGCTCCAGCAGCAGATCCTTGATGCGCTCGCGGGGGTCGCCGGGGAGGTATTCGTGGAAGAAATCGGACATGGCGGGCTCCTTTTATAACTGAACTATTCCTGAGCGGTTACCTCTTCTGGGTCAAAGTGTATATCATCTCGGATGATATACCTTCCGTTATTTTTCCGATACAACAAGAGCATTGCATGGGTAATTAACTGTCGGAGCCTTTCTGCTGTAGCATGATCGGGACATCCAATGTAATGGAAATCAGATTCCGTTTCCACAAAGAACGTATCGTACAAATCGCTTACTGCCATGAAAGCATCAGTAAGTTCTTTGTCATCCTGCCACTCTGGGGGATTATCGTTGTCCACAATCTCATCGTTTTCGTTGTATAGCCATAGGCAGTAGGTGTTGTATTCCAGCATTACACGAATTGTTTTGATCATCGCTTTAGTCCTCCATACTTCTTGGATTAGCCCCGACGATAAATCCGTTATCTGCAACTTGAACAGCAATTCTTTGCTTGACACCATTATAGGTAAATTCATAAATCGTCCGTGGCGGTTCTCTTTTTCCCTGCGTTCCGACGATATGACCTTGATAAACTGCTTCCAACACGTAATCCGGTATATCGGCGTTGGAGATCCCTTTACCGTTGAATTGCCTTCCATGCTGGTCAATGATATGCGCTAATCCTGCTTTCTTGTTTCCTGTCTCAAGCCAAACAATTCTTCCGGATGGATCTCGCGTAATCATGACAACACTATCTGGTGAGATTTTATGGCCGCTAGCCAGAACTTCATCTATCAAAGCCCTGCCTTCTCCACTTGTTCCGGAGAAAAGGTGCGATGAACCCTTGCTCACACCGCCCGCCTCCTCTCGAAGGCTTGTGCCGTGCTGCTTGGATATGCGATGATCTGAACACCCTGTGCCTTCAACTTGTCGAAACACGGGTAATTTGCAGAGCCATAGACAATAATGGTATGAGGGTGAAGTCTGTTCATCATCTCGGAAAGCCCTTCCTCAAAGCGCTTTCGGTCCTTCAGCCTGAAGGGGCTTCCACCTACCGTACCTATAGCAACAATGCTGTTTTCCGGAACACCATCGAAGCAGTACCACCAACTTTCTGGGGTACCCCACCGGATATTGTTTATCACAGCAATCCCGTTCATACCAAGCCAGTACCCGAACGCCCGCATACGGAAGGTGTTGTAATACTTCAGTGGCTCTGGGAAATCCTGAAATGTCGAGAAGTCTGGCGTGATCACTCCTGCAAAATGACGCAGTATCTTCAATGCCTTCCGGTAGTTTTGCCAGATACCCCTGGGGCCATCAAACTTATAGTCGTCGATGTACCAGCAAACGAAGGCCAGATGTTGGAAGTGGCGATCCCCCTTTCTGATGGCACGCTTGTAGATGAGTTTCGCCTCATCCCAAGTGATGATGAAGCAAGGGAGATCAGTAGCCGTTGTGTTACATAGCGGGATGTCATGTGGGCTGAATTTAGCGCCTTTGCACATAAATGCATTCCAGACATCTCGACAACCTTTTCGAGGGGCAGGAAAACTAGAATTGTATTGCAAAACAAACCACTCCTTTCTCTCTGTTCGAGAGTGCATCAAGTTGCCAACCAGAAAAATCCAGTTGACGAAAAGAGGAGAGGTATGCTACAATACTCTAACACCGATGTCGGCGTATCATAGCATACCCGACGGTCAGGATGCCCGGCTTACCGTCCCCCAACGGTTAGTTCGGGCATCCTTTTCGTTACCCTCAATGTCACCACCCCCTTTCATAGACTCCACTATGAACTAATACAGACCATGTGTGGCTCACCCTCAGGCTTGTGCCCATTTATAGCGAACCACATGGCTTGCATAGTCAGACCAGTCAAGTATACCATCCTTTTGGAGACGACCCAACACAATTGAAGGAAGGATGGTTTCCTGTGCTGCAAAAGTCTCGATGTCCTGCCATTGAATCGTTCCAGGTCTCATCAGGAATCGCCGATAATGCTCCGGATCAATCAGGTAGTCGCTAGCAAACTGGTTGGCTGCATCCTCAGTTTTTCCAGAAACAGAGTCAAAGTCCACGAACCGTGTGCTCACATCTCCATTCAGAAGGTGTCCAACTTCATGAAACAGCGTGAACCAGAAAGAATCTTCGCGTCCACCTCGGATTGTGAGGCAAAGGATAATCTTCCCGGAATCTGTTTTTTTGATAAACCCCTGAACCGGTGCACCACGGAAGTTCCTGACAACCTGAAATGCAACACCGCATTCTGCGAATATCTGACGAAGCGAAGCAACTCCCTCGTTGATTGCGCCGAACATCTGAGCCTTTATCTCGCTGAGCTTGCATCTAAGCTTCTCCGTATCCAATCCGGTCTTTGGCAGTATACCTTCGGTTTCCTTCTCACACAGCCTTTGCCAAGCGAAAAGCACATAAGGATCCACTTTGACGTTGTCCGTGATCTGTGCGCGATATGCAGCATTATAGGCGATATGGGGAATCGCCGTAAGGTTACTTACCCCCAACAGCGAACGCAGTCGGATAACACGCGTCGCATCACCGCAATGATTTTGAAGATAACCCTGCGCGATGAAATATTCTGAAATCTCATGCAGAGGTTTCAGCACATCGAGTTCCTCTTGTGTGATCTCGTTTTCCTCACGAACACGTTCTTGATAGGCATCATACTTTGCCTGAAGCGTCAACCAGTACTCAGCATTCTCTTCAAATACGTATCCAAGTTTACGCGCAAAAGCAACTGAAATGTCCCGTTCCCCGTTCAGCACGGTACTAATGTGCTTCTCAGTTGAGCCGGTTCGCACAGCCAGCTCTTTCTGATTCATCCCCGCTCGTTGCATTTCCTCGCGCAGTTTGAAGCAGGGATGTCGGACTGCTTCCATGTGCTCGTTCATCTATCACCCCTCCTCTGGTACGTCAGTTCCCAAATTCGATGGTCATACATGGTAACCATTTCGTGGGTAAGTATACATGACAAGGACCATTCTGTCAAGCGATGGACAGAATAATAGGACTCCAGCATTTCTTTTCCAATTCATTCTGCTTCCTGCATCTCCCGCATTACACTTTAGAAACCACGCTCCCTTCTCAAACCTTAATAAATTGAGTCTTCCAGAGCCACCATTCCCCCAGAACCAGCCCCAGGCGAAGAACCCATCATCCGCACAGAAAGCACATGCCTAACCCGTTCCGCCCCACGCCGCTGCCATGCCCCATCCGCATGCCGGCGGTGTTTTTTTGTGCCTCCGTCTTGCATTTTTGCAAGACAAGTCCGCCCGCTGCCACGCTTTCTTGCAAGAACGCCTGTATTCCAGCGTCTATACCTCAATTGCGATATGCTCACAGTGATGACCGGCATCAACTGCACCTTGACAACCAGCCGACCTCCTTGCCCGAGATACACCGCCACGACCTTCCGGACCCACGGACAAATCAGCCCGAAGCACCTTGCCGCCGGAAGCGAGCGCCCCACAGGGGACTGGGTGTGAGCCAACACAAGGTTTCTACCCGGGAAACGGGCCAGGAGGAAAGCGCAAACTGCCTTCCATCAGATCTCAAATCACGATAGAACCAAGGAGGACCCCATTGAGAAACCTTTTCACCACGGTAAAGTCGGCCGTCACCACGAGACAGGCCGCCGAGTATTACGGGCTGAAGGTCAGCCGAAACGGCATGACCTGCTGCCCCTTCCACGATGACCGCCATCCGTCCATGAAGGTGGATGAACGGTTCTACTGCTTCGGCTGCCATGAGACCGGCGATGTGATCGACTTCACCGCCAAACTCTTCGGGCTCACCGCCTACGAAGCCGCACAGAAGCTCGCCTGTGATTTCCACATCGATCCCAACACTCCCGCTCCAGCGGCTGCCTCCCCTCTCCGGAGGCAGCTGGCCCGGCAGCGGGACGTCGAAGCCCACTGCATCCGGGTGCTGGTGGATTATGAATACCTGCTGAAACGGCAGAAAGAGCAATTCGCCCCGTCGATCACGGATGAATCCTGGGACGAGCGCTTTATGAATGCCTGCGACGCCCTGCCCCTTGTCGGGTATCACCTGGACTGTCTGTATTCCCCTGACCCGGAGTTGCGGAAGGAAACGGCGGAGGATCTGACCCGGGATGGAACCATTCAGCGGATGGAAGACGAACTCCGTCTGGAGAAGAATGAGGTCCGGCAACGCCGGACGAGCGACAGCGATTGCTTGCAATCGCCGAGCGAAGCCAGCGAACGGCGCAGCCGTTTGATGGCCGGTAAGGAGGTGAGCGGCCATGGCACAGACCCCGCCCGCGCAGCCTGATAACCGTCCCATCTGGTGTGACGGGAAAACCATCAACGAAGCAGCCTTCTGCCAGGCCTTCCTGGCCCGATACAGGCTGGCTCACACCGAGAACGCCTTCTTCACCCCAGAAGGCCGCGTGACCGATGTGACCCTGCTGAAGGAGCAGATCTTCCGGATGCTGGAGCCCTACGCCACCACCAGTGTTGCCAAGAAGATCACAAACATCATCGAGCTGCTGAAGATCACAGCACACACAGATCAGCTCCTGCCGCAGACCGATCGGATCCACCTCGCCAACGGCACCCTCTTCCTGGACGGGCGGTTTACTTCCGACAAAAGCTGCATTGTCCGCAGCAGACTGCCCGTCCGCTACAACCCGAATGCCGCTCCCCCCGAACGATGGCTGGCATTTCTGGATCAGCTGCTCTACCCGGAGGACATCGTCACCCTGCAGGAGTTCATCGGTTACAGTCTGATCCCCAGCAACAAGGGCCAGCGGATGATGGTGATCAAGGGCAGCGGCGGCGAGGGCAAGAGCCAGATCGGCGCGGTCCTCTCCCGGTTATTCGGCCCCAATGCCAAGGACGGCAGCGTCGGCAAGATCTCCGAGAACCGTTTCGCCCGGGCTGACCTGGAACACATCCACCTGATGATCGACGACGACATGCGGATGGAAGCCCTGAAGCAGACCAACTATGTGAAATCCCTGGTGACAGCCCAGGGAAAGATGGACCTGGAAAAGAAGGGCAAGCAGAGCTATCAGGGCTGGATGTATGCCCGGATTCTGGCCTTCTCCAACGGCGACCTGCAGTCCCTCTACGACCGGAGCGACGGCTTCTACCGCCGGCAGCTGATCCTGACCACGAAGGAGAAGCCGGCAGGCAGGCACGACGATCCCTACCTGGCGGAGAAGCTGTGCGCCGAGCTGGAAGGCATCTTCCTCTGGGCCTTCGAAGGGCTGAAACGCCTCGCGGCCCGTAGCTTCCACTTCACCGAGAGTGAGCGGGCAAGGTCCAACCGGGAGGTCGTGAAGCTGGACGCCAACAACGTTATCGCTTTTATGGAATCCGTCGGCTACATCCGCTTTGACGCCGGCCTCTCCATCAGCTCCAAGGAGCTGTACCAGGTGTACTGCATCTGGTGTGAGGAGAACGCCTGGGTGCCCATCAAGCCCCGGAGCTTCAGCGATTTCCTGGTGGCCAACCAGAAGAAGTACGGCATCGAGCACAACAACAA
The DNA here is from genome assembly GCA_946408995.1 of uncultured Clostridia bacterium. GTDB lineage: Bacteria > Bacillota > Clostridia > Christensenellales > Aristaeellaceae > RUG756. The sequence goes on from CAMJUL010000029.1 coordinate 35,745, forward strand.
CCAGACCAACGCCGCAGGCCGCCGGGTGCGCGGCTTCAAGGGCATCGGCGCTGTGATCCATCTGCCCATGGAGACCATCGACCACTGGCAGAAGGCCTGGCCTGCCGACAATCCCTTCTGAAAAACACATAGAGTGGGAATACAGGCAAATCTCTGCGTACATACGTACCAGCGTACCAACCGATCCGGTACAGATGTACGTATGTACGCAGCAAATCACACAATACCCCATATATACATTTCTGAAAGGACTGATACCCATCGCACAACCCGTTTACGCCATCATGAGGTTCGCGAAGTACAAAGGGCCGGAGATCAGCCGGATCGAAGCCCACGACGAGCGAACCAAGGAAACCTATGCCAGCAATCCTGACATTGACACCAGCCGCAGTTCCCTGAATTTCCACCTGATCGAACCGAAGGGCCACTACCGTCAGGAGGCCGAGCGGCAGATCTTCGAAGCCAAATGCCGCACCCGCACCGACAGCGTCCGGCTGGTGGAAACGCTCATCACCGGCAGCCCCGCTTTCTTCAAGGGCAAAACCAGGGAACAGATCCGGGAATACTTCCAACACGCCCTGGCCTTCCTCCTGGAGCGCCAGGATCCGAAAACCTTCATCTCCGCCGTCGTGCATATGGATGAGAAAACACCGCACATGCACGTGACCTTCGTCCCCCTGACCGAAGACGGCCGGCTCAGCGCCAAAGATATCATCGGCAATCGAAAGAAGCTGACCCAGTGGCAGGACGACTACTGGCAGCACATGGTCAGCAAGTATCCTGAGCTGGAACGCGGTCAGAGCGCCAGCGAGACCGGCCGGGATCACATTCCGCCCAGGATCTTCAAGGACATGACAATCCTCAGGAAACAGCGCCGTAAGCTGGAATCCCTGCTGGAGAGCATCACCCCCTTCAACGGCAAGTCCAAAGCACGTGAGATCGCCGAGCTGCTGGACCGCTTCATCCCCAACGTGGAGCGGATGCACACTCAGCTGAAGCAGTACGAGGCAGCCTTCACCGAAACCGTTGCTGAGAATGCCGAACTCCGCAAGAAGAATGAGGTTCTCGCCATCCGCCTTGACGCAGAGCGCCGGGAGAACACTGCGGAACAGATGAAGACGGCAGAACTGCAGGCTGAATACCGGCAGGCCAGGGCACTGCTAGATCGGATTCCGAGAGAGGTATTGGAAGAGTACAGGCCAAAAAAGGCAGTACATCCCAACCGGGATGATGAGGGCAGGTGATTCCATGGCAAGGAAGAAAACACCTGTCAACAACTCCCCCTATCCGGATCATGTGATCGAAACCATCGCCAGATGCCTCTGGCCGGATATCCAGGCTTTCTATGAGAGCGAGGAAGGCCAGAAAGCATTCGCAGATTGGAAGGCTGAGCAGGAGAAGAAACAGCAGCCTGATGAGCAGGAGCAGCTCCCGGCTGCTGCATAAGAAAATGGGATGTCACCGTCTTTGGTGGCATCCCTCTTTTTCAATAGATCCGATTCCGTTTGATGGCCGCGCGCATATCCTCACGAGTGAAGAAATAGAATAATCCGAACCCGCTTCCAACCTGGAATACGTGGTTCGGATTATGTTGATGTGGCTCCCCAGGTAGGACTCGAACCTACAACCCTTCGGTTAACAGCCCGGGCTTTACAGAAATCACAACGGAAACGGAGTTTGTTTCGTGCGGTTGCGGCTATTCTCACGCAACGCCCGAATCGTCGATTGCTTCCAATTCGTACAACATATCAGGGTCTATATCAATGCAGTTTGTCTCATCCCTGCAGCCGGACAGATCCCAGGCCAGCGTATCGTTCATGATTGTACATCTTTCCATAAATAACGAAAGATCTTTCAGTTTTTGAAAAACTCCCTGCCCCAGTTTCGGTCTGACATCGTAAAGTACCGTTTTCCCATCGCAAAAGAAAACAGAGACCGTATAATTTTCATGCGGGACTACCTGAACAATATCCGGCGTATAATCCATCATTCCAGCACCTCCTGTTACATCAGCGGCATGATCTTGTTCAGCGGAAGCCCGTCTTTTGCCAGTTCCCAATTCTGCATTAGCTCGTCTTTATGGATCTCTGCCCAGGCAAGCACAAATTTCAGTTGTCTGGATGAAAAAGATCCTTTCAAAACGCGGCCTTTCAAAATATCAACCAGTATTATCTATATTCTGCATGAAAATGCGGCGGATTGTGATCATCATAATACATTGTTACTCTGATCCCAAAGAATATCGATATCACGGGCACTGTTTCAATCCTCCATATTGTACATAATACATGCCGTCGTTATCATCCGGCAAATCGTTGCCTTGCCTGTTTCATTTAGCATATCCTCCATTTTTCACACACCTTTGTCTACTCTATCAATAATACATTAAACACAGTCTGGTCCTCTGTCAAGGTTTAGAACTAAAAGAATAGTTTGCAACTGTACACGGGCAAACATCATTTTTACTATCTCAAACTGGTTAAAGTGGCAGAGCTATCAAATTTGTGATAAGATGATAAAACACTTAGCCACAACCATGATTCAGCTTCGGAGGAGGATATCGGGGGTTTTCGCGATCGCATACGAACGCATTTGGAACATAAAGGGCGAAAACAGGATCACCTGTCCGCGTTTTTTGATGTTTCCGGACAATCAAAAACCGCTGAAAACCTCGATGGTTTCAGCGGTCTTTGATTGGCTCCCCAGGTAGGACTCGAACCTACAACCCTTCGGTTAACAGCCGAATGCTCTGCCATTGAGCTACTGAGGAATATTGAAAATCCGGCAGCGTCCTATCCTCCCGGGCGGTCCCCCGCCAAGTACTTTCGGCGCTGAAGAGCTTAACTTCTGTGTTCGGGATGGGAACAGGTGGAACCTCTTCGCCATAGCCGCCGGAAATCGTGATCAAATGAGCAGCTTGCGCTGCGCTTTGAAAGGGGAAAACTCCCCATGGAAGGATCTGCCCAACCGGGCCCGCCGCTCTCTCTGCATTGAAACCCTGCGATATTGCTGATTGGACATCAACGGCATTTTATCTTCTGCCGGCTGATCCTTCGCCTACCTGCGGCCGCCGCGTGCTTCGTAATCCCTCATGAATCCGCCCGCTTACGGCCTCGATATTATATTTATTATAGCATTTCTACCCAGGTTTTGTCAACTGTTTTTTTACCGTTTCCCGGGGCCGCGCCGGCCCTTCCTGTTCCCCGCCATTTGTGGTATACTGTCAGGGAACGATCTCCCCCGCTTAACGCGCGGAGGAAAAGGAGAAGCTATGCCGCAGGCCATCCTCTTTGACCTGGACGGGACCCTGGTGGATTCCGTTCCAGACATCGCCGCAGCCATGAACCGTTCCCTGCGCCGCGCGGGGCTGCCGACGCACCCCGCCGAACGCTACCGGCAGATGGTGGGCAACGGCGCAAGAATCCTCACGGAACGGGCCGCCGCCGGCCATCCGGAGGCCTTTGAACGGGTTTACCGCATGTACCGGAAGGATTACGCCCTCCATCTTCTGCGGGAAACCCGGCCTTACCCCGGCATTCCCGCCCTCCTGGAAGCGCTCCGGGCCCGGGGCAAACGCCTGTTTGTCCTCTCCAACAAGGACGAGGCGGACGTCCGCAAGGTGCTGGAGGGCTGTTTCCCCGGCTTTCGGTTTGACCGCGTGCGGGGAAGGCTGGACGCTTTTCCCCTCAAGCCGGACCCCGCCTCCGCCCGGGACCTGCTCCGCCTTGAAGGGCTTTTGCCCAGGGACGTCTGCGTGGTAGGGGACAGCGCGGTGGACATTGCCCTTGCCAAGGCCCTGGGCGCCCCTTCCCTGGGCTGTGCCTGGGGGTTCCGCGGGGCGCAGGAGCTTGTGGAGGCCAAAGCGGACCATGTGGCCCAAAACGCCGGGGAGGCTTTGCGGCTGCTGCTTTCGGACCCCGTCTGACTGGAGGTGACCCTCAATGGCGATACAGGATTCCCTGAAAAGAAAAATCCACGTTCTGACCTGTCCCCAGTGCGGCGCGCAGATCCCGGACGGCAGCACCACCAACTGCGCCTACTGCGGCGCGCGTCTGGTCATCGACCAGAAGGCCCCGGCACAGGAGGCCGGCCAGGTCAAGTACTGCAAGTTCTGCGGAAAGCAGATTCCCGCGGACGCGGTGGTGTGCACCGGCTGCGGCCGTCAGGTGGAGCAGCTTCGCGCCGTGCAGACGCCCGTGCCCCAGCCCACCGCCTCCCGCCCCTATGTGGTCCGGCAGACGGTCAATCTTCAGGCCGCGCGGCCGGACCTGTTCCGGGACAAATGGGTCGCCCTTCTGCTCTGTTTTTTCCTGGGGATCTTCGGCGTCCATAAGTTTTATGAAAAAAAATACCTGATGGGCATTTTGTACCTGTTCACCTTCGGCCTGCTGACCTTCGGCGTCATCGCGGACCTGATCATCCTTCTCTTCAAGCCACGGTATTACATCCCCTGAAGGATGAAAACAGCGCCCCCCTCCGGCTTCCTCTGCGGCCGGAACGGGGGGCGCTTTTCGTTTGCTTTATTGAAGGCCGTCCGGGAAGCTGGTGAAGCACGTTTTCGTTTCCTTCTCCGGCAGGCCGAAGGCTTCCTTCCCAAGGGCGATGCTCTTGATCAGGAAGGTCATGTTCCTTGCCAGGATCCGCATGGTCTGCAGGCCCTCGGCATCCTTCAGGGCGTCCTCCGCCGTAAAGCCGTGGATGTTGTTCCAGTAGCGGCTTGAGGCGACGGGCATGCCGCTGATGGTAAAGTATTTGTTCAGCACATCAAAGCTCGCCGTGTTCCCGGCCCGCCGGCAGGAAACCACCGCCGCCCCCACCTTCATGGTCTTATCAAAGGACGTGGAGTAAAACAGCCGGTCCAGGAAGGCGAGCAGCGTCCCGTTGGGCGACCCGTAATACACCGGGCTCCCCACCACGACGCCGTCCGCCGCCTCAAACTTCGGCGCGGCCTCGTTCACCGCGTCCTCAAAGACGCACTTTCCAAGGGAAGCGCATTTCCCGCAGCTGATACAGCCCCGAACGTTCCTGGTTCCCACCTGGAGCCATTCGGTTTCCACGCCGTTTTCCTCAAAAATCTTTTCCATTTCCCTGAGGGCGGTATAGGTGCACCCCTTTACGTGGGGGCTTCCGTTGATCAAAAGGACCTTGGGCATTTTTGTCTCCTCCTCTTTTTTCTGTATCCATTGTATCACAGGACCGCTCCAGCGCAAACCCGGATCGAAATCTCCTCCCGCGTCCCGCCCGGGAGCCCCCGCTTCCAAACGCTGCCGCGGGAATGCCGCGCAAAAAGCTCCCCGGACAAAAGCATCTCCAGACCGCTTTTCCCCGGATTCCTTTACGCTTGCCCCTCATCAAATGCGATCGTCTTCCATCTGACAGGGAAGATGAAATACGTATCCGCATAGGGCTCGTCTTCCAAAGTGAAATGCCACCACTCCGACTCCAGCGGACGGAAGCCCTGTTTCACCATCAGCTTTTGCAGGAGCATCCGGTTCTGATGCTGTTTTTCTGTGATCAACGGATAATCAGGGTGGCTCCGTTCTCCGAAATAGTCGAATGTGCCGCCCATATCGGCATCCCGCTGCGAGCCCATGTCAAACAGCGTCAGATCTACGGTGCTTCCGCGGCTGTGGCCGGAATGTTCGGAAATGTATCCCTGCGGGATGATGTCGTTCTTTTCCAGCTTCGGATAGAAATACGGTTTCATCCGGATATCCGTCGGGTCCTTTGCCCAGCGCACGAAATGGTCCACTGCCTTCTGAGGACGGTAGGCATCAAAAATCTTCAGGCGCCATCCCAGCCCCATCGCCTCGCAGCTGACTTTTTTCAACGCCCTTGCCGCTTCCCGGGTCAGCAGAGCCACCGGTTCCTCGTATCCGTCAATCCGCTCTCCGATAAAATTGAACGAGGAATAATAGCGAATGTCCAGCAGTACATCCGGGACAGCTTCCCCGATGCTGACAAAGCCGGAAGCATCCTTTGAAAACTTCATGGGCATGCCTCCTCACGCACCCAAAAGAGACCCGACCAGGATCCCAAGCCAGGTGCCGATGACATATCCGAAGGTACCCACCAGCATGCACGGCCCGATCAGTTTCGGCCAGCCCTGGGAAATCGCCATGCCCGCCGCGGTGGTCGGTCCGCCGATATTGGCGTTGGACGCCAGGATAATGTCCTCCAGGTCAAACTTCAGCAGCTTCCCGCCCAGAAAGCAGAAAGCCATATTCACCAGCACAATGATCATGCAGAACAGCAGCAGGATCGGAGCGTTCCGGATCAGCACGCCGATGGACGCAGGAACACCGATCACAAAGAAGAACAGGTAGATCAGCCAGGTGCCGAGTTCCTGGGCGCCATGCATCTCCTCCGCCTGTTTGTGAAAGCATGTGGCAAAGACCACGGAGAAGTTGGTGATCCAGACATACGGACTTCCAAAGAAGGTATTCATCATCCGAAAGAACCAGCCGTCCTTCGGAATCCATTCGGAGAAGAGCTTCCCGATCAAACGGGAAAGGAACACGATGACCGCCGCGTAGGCCAGATCCACGGCGATGTCCTTCAGGGAAATGTCCTTCCGGGTCCAGTACTGCTTCGCCAGCGTCTCCGAATCTCTCTTCCCTTTGGAAGCCACCTCGTCGATATGGGGATGAGGGTAATGTTTCCTGAAGAAAGCACTTCCGGCAATGCCCAGCAGCGCAAGGAAATACAGCGCCATGTTCAGGTTGTCCGCTACCGTAGTGGCGGAGATCAGGCTGCTGTCAACATGGAAAGCATCCGCGATCGCGGTAAAGTTCACACCGCCGCCGATATAAGAGGCGGTCATCATGGCCGCAACGCCCGGTAATCCTTCCACCGCGCCTCTCAGCAATACGGTGGCCAGGATCGTTCCGGCAACGGTTCCCGCTGCTCCGATCAGGAAGATCAGCAGGAACCGCCCGGTTTCCTTCCATATCTTTCGGATATTGGTCTGCAAAAGCAGCAGCGGGATCGCCATCGGCACCGCGTATCCCCAGACGACATCGTCAAAGACCGGCGCACTGGATGGGATCACGCGCAGGTTCACCAGGATCAGCGCAATCGCCAGCGTGATGATCGCCCCGGAGACTTTGGAGGCCCACTTGTATTTCTGCTCCAGCCGGATGGCCGCCGCCGTGGCCGCGAAAAGCACGGCCAGCAGTGCCCAGTGGTTATCAGCACTGATCAGCGTCTGAATGCTTTGTTCCATTTCCAGCGCCTCCATTGATGGAAGGGGATTCCCGCAAAAAATATACTGAAAATAACGCTGAATGTCAATTCAATCCTCTCAGTGGTGCAATCAATGGGTCCTCTATGTTCATCATTCTTTCAAATTTACATAAAGAATAGGCAGACCTTCACAGATGTCAAAAAGACCTGGTCTTTCGACCAGGCTTTTGGCTCCACTGCGCAATCCATAGCTAAGGTATTTGCCCGAAACATTTTTACTGCTTCCAGAGCAATATTAAAGATTATGCTGAATGTTGATAAATACTAAGAACTAAAAATGCTACAGACGACACAAAACATCCCACAAGAGTTGCAATCATTAATCTTTTTGAATTGGTTGTCAACCCCAAATAAAAACCATATAAAACCAACAATAGTACAGCTATTAATATAAAATACGAAACTATTACAATCTTTTTTTTCTTTTTTTTGCGAAGATAGAAATCCTGAAGGTTCGAATACTCCATCGGATAATCATTCGGCAGATATTTTTTATACAAAGCTAATACGGTAAATATTTCACTATAGGAAAAATTCAGCTTCTTTTTTTCTGTATGCGCTTTATTATATGAATCAATCTTTTTTTGCAACAAACTATAATTAAAGGACAAATCATACAGTGATTTTGCAATTTCAACGTTATTATTATCTTGTCTTACTGTTTTAGATATTTCTAAATATCTTTGATTTGCCAAATCACACGCATCTTCAATGGCTTTTTGCATTCGGTCTTTTGAATCTTTAAAATCGATAACATATTCCCAAAGTTTTATTGCTTCAAGGTAATTCTTTAGCTGGAATGGTAGATTTACTAGATTGATAGCTTCCTCATACCGTGATTGACGATACTCAATATGTGAATTAGCACTTCGAACAAAAGTAACTGTTTTTTTGTTGCCAAAACGAAGTATTTTTTTGTAATTTTCATTTTTTGCAAATGGTTCTTCCATTTCACTTAGTAATTCAATTCTATTGATTTTATAGTCAATCAGTAGTAGTCCGAGATATGCATATGCATTTTCTGGATCATGATTTAAATAATCATCAATGAGGGTATAGGCTTTAGTAAATTCACTATCTTCAATAAGTATAAAGGCTCTTTTTAATTCTGGTTTGTTTATCTTTAACTTAAAATCTTTCATATGCTCACCTCTATTAGCAAAATTATAACATGCATTTCTTGTTATGCAAAACGTTTTTTAGTGGCTGTACAGATGTGCAAAGATAAACAATGTGGTTATTCTTAGAGACTGTATCAATAGTGTTTAGATATCCTCAGGCAGACATCCTCTCTCGAGCAACTGCTTTCAGCACGCCCGATTCCTGACATGCTGCATTACCAGTAACCGCCGGGCCCTTCCCTCCACTGGCTTTCACCAGTTTCTCAGGTACTATGGCCCAGACTGACTTCTGTGGGTTCAGCCATGCCTTCCAGCATGGGTTACACCTTACGGTGCGTTCCCCACAGACCTCCCCGCATAAGGTGCAATAGCCTTCATTCCATGTAGCCGCCGCATTTACGTTGACAGAGTCCGGGTAGTATGGGACTTCGTCTTGTGTTGCAGCCTCGTCCGCTCTGTCCCGCCTTCGTATGCGATTTCTGTTCGTCGGCTCGGAACTTTGCCTGCGGCTTCCTTCAGATTCCACCTCACGATGGACACCCTTGCCGTTCGGCTAACACTTCCTACTACCAAGCGTGTAATGGTCTTTCACCATCAAGCTATTGCCCATGGCGGGCGTACCACAAAAAGACCTGGTCTTTCGACCAGGCTTTTTGGCTCCCCAGGTAGGACTCGAACCTACAACCCTTCGGTTAACAGCCGAATGCTCTGCCATTGAGCTACTGAGGAATATTGAAAATCCGGCAGCGTCCTATCCTCCCGGGCGGTCCCCCGCCAAGTACTTTCGGCGCT
>CAMJUL010000030.1 GCA_946408995.1 uncultured Clostridia bacterium
GTATCTGGAAAATTTCTCGGATATCCTTGACACGGGTCACTTCATAACAGGGGAATTAGACTTAAGACTGAAGAATGAAAAACCGGAACGAGCGGTCGCATGGCCCGGAGTGCAGCCTGGGACCCGTCATTCCACTCTCCACTCTCCACTCTTCACATTTCACATTAACCCCGTTCCCTAATCCCTAACCCCTTCCTAAATCCTACGCTTCAAAGAGGGCCAGGATATCCTTTTCCGTCAGCCGGGTGGGCATTTCCTCGCCGGGGGTGATCAGGCGGTCGAACATCTGGCGTTTGCGCTCGCTCATCTTCAGCACCTGCTCCTCCACGGAGGAATGCATGATCAGCTTCCACACCTCCACCTTGCGGGTCTGGCCGATGCGGTGGGCCCTTCCGGTGGCCTGTTCCTCCGCCGTCGGGTTCCACCAGGGATCATAATGGATCACCATATCCGCCCCGGTCAGGTTCAGGCCGGTCCCGCCGGCCTTCAGGCTGATCAGGAACACCGACCCTTCCCCGTCATTGAACCGCCTCGTCAGGTCCAGGCGCTCCTCGGCGGGGGTGTCCCCGTCCAGGTACAGGGTGCTGTAGCCCTCCTCCGCAAGTCTTTGGCGGATCAGGCGCAGCATGCTGGTAAACTGGCTGAACAGCAGGATCCGCCGCTTTCTGGCCACTGCCTCCGGCAGGATGTCCATCAGCAATTCCAGCTTTCCGCTGGCGCCGGTATACTCCTTCAAGCACAGCTGTGGATGGCAGCAGATTTCCCGAAGCTCCGTAATGGCGCTCAAAACCTCCCCGCGCCCGCGGCCAAGGCCCTTTTCCGTCAGGATCTCCCGGACCCTCGCCCGTTTCTGCAGCAGGGACGCGTCGTAGATCTGCCGCTGCTCCTGGCTCATTTCCGCCAGGATCACATGCTCCTGCTTTTCGGGCAGTTCCCCAAGCACATCCTTTTTGAGCCGGCGCATCAAAAACGGCCTGATGCGCAGCCGCAGACTTTCCTCGTCCCGGCCCTCTCCCCAGCGGCGCATATAATCGTTGTATTTGGGCAGATAGCCCGGGAGCACATAGTCAAACAGGCTCCACAGCTCCCCCGCGTGGTTTTCCATGGGCGTGCCCGTCAGGGCCACGCGGGTCTCTGCCTGCAGGCGGCGCACCGCATGGGCCCCCACGCTCTGGGCGTTTTTGACGTGCTGTGCCTCGTCCAAAACCGCGTAGCGGAAAAGGACCGGGGTCAGCAGGTCGATGTCCCGGCGGATCAGGGGGTAGGAGGTGATCACCACGTCCGGCCCGGACGACAGCCCGATCCGCTCGATCTGCTCCTTCCGCGCGGCCTGGTTTCCCCGGATCAGCATCACCTTCATGTCCGGCGCGAAGCGGTGGATCTCGCTCATCCAGTTGTAGGTCAGGGAGGTGGGCGCCACCACCAGGCAGGGCCGCTTTTCCTTTTCGTCCAGCCGGGACCGCTCCATGGCCGCGATCATCTGCACGGTTTTGCCAAGGCCCATTTCATCGGCCAGGATGCCCCCCAGGCCCATGCTGTGAAGGGCGCAAAGCCATTCGTAGCCCCGCTTCTGGTACTCCCGGAGCCCCTCCACGGGGGAGGGGGCGGGCACAAAGCGCATCTCCGTCAGGGCCCGCGTCCCCTCGTCCTCCTCCACGGGCAGCTGCTTTTCCCGGATCAGGGCGGTAAGATACGCCGCCCTGCAGGCCCCCAGGTCGTCCTCCCGGCCGGTGGCCTCCACGGCTTCCCCGACCTCCCGGGCCAGGTCCTGCCAGCCGGCGATCCCCTCCAGGTCTACGAAGCTTCCGTCCCTGAACCTGAAATACCTGCGGTTCCGCCGCAGGGCCTCCATCAGGGGCATAAGTTCCTCGATTTTCTCCTCCCCGTCGTATACCTCCAATTGCAATTGACCGGAGGTGTATTTCAGGAAACCCCTCAGCCGCGGCCTGCGGACGGTGATTTTTTTGAAATCCCGGCTCATGTAGACCTCGGCGCTCTCCGAAAGGCGGACGGCGCCGCCGTTGATGAACTCCCAGATCCGGTCGTTGCCCCGCAGGTAGACCTTGCCGCCCTGTACGTGGAACCCATCCCGGGCCAGTTCGTCCAGGATCGCGTATTCCTTTTTCACGTCGCGGATCAGCAGCATCCGCGCCTCGTCCGTCCCGGAGGCGAAGGGATCCAGCTCCGTTTCCCCATAGCGGAACGCCGTCCGGCAGGTAATGTCGCCCCCCTCCTGGTCCAGGTAGACGCGGGCGTCCAGGGGCAGGCGGGTCATTTTCTTTTCCAGTTCCTCCCCCAGGACCACGTTTTTCCCCGCCAGCAGGGCAGGGAACAGCTCCGAAAGCACCCGGGGCGTATCCCCCTGCGCAAAAATGAAAAGCGCCTTTCCGGACCGGTGATACCGGCTCAGCACCCGAAGAAGCCTGCGGTCCTTTTCCGGCACATGGACCACGCACCCGTCGGCCCACATGTATTCCCCGTCCCTGGTCACCTCCCGCAGGTCCCGGGGGACCTGACAGGTCAATCGCAGCTCCCTGAAGGACCCGGTCAGCTGAAAGGTCAAATTGGTATCCAGGTCGGCGATGCCCTCCACCGTCCGGCTTTCCTCGCCGTACCTGAGCTCAAATTCCATTTCCCGAAGGGCGTCCAGCACCCGCCGCGCCGCCCGGGGCTTCAGGCGTACCACCCGGGCCGCGGGCCCGGTCTCCATGGGCTCCGGATTCTGCTCATACAGGTCCGCCAGCACATCCAGGAGGGCTTCCTCCTTTTCCCCGAAGCGCATCCACCGGGGCTGATAGGTAAAACCCTTTCCAAAGGGGATCTCCTCCCCCGTTTCCCGGGCCTGCAGAAAGCGCGGGATGGAACGGACCACATACAGCCTTTCCTCCCCGGCCTTCAGGGCGATAAAGCATGCGCCGTTCTGGAAGAGAAGCACCGGCCGGAGCAGCACCCGGTCCGCCACCGGAAGGGCGGAAGCCACCGCGTCCAGCAGCGCGGGAGCGCCGGATTCCATCAGGCTGCGCTCCATTTCCTGGATGGATCCGTCCGCCCCCGCCGCAAGCATCGCCGCCACGCAGTGCCCGCAGTCCGCCCGTCCGCAGTCACATTCCGGCCCCAGCGGGGTCACGGTCACCTGATAAGTCCGGTCGTCCACAACGGTATACAAGGCCTCGGTTTCCGTGCGTTTTCTTTCGCGTACCATGGCCCTGCGGTAAAGGGAGACGCCCAGGGCGTATTCCTTCTCCCCGGCTTCCTCCCGAATGGTCTCAATGGATAGCATGCGTCCTCCCTGCCGCGGCCAGCCCGCGGTCCGTAAGTCCTCCGGCGCCCAAAAAAGGCGCATTTTGGTTCAATTCGCCGTGCCAAAGCGTTCTCCTGCTTCCCCGCGCTGTTTTTTCCGTCCGGTCTTCCGTGCTTCCGGGGGCCTTCCGTGCAAGGACCATCCGCGGCTTTTTTCTGTTTTTCCAAACGATTTTTCAATATTTTTTCTTTTCGTTTGGTTTTTCCTGTGCTATACTGTCTCCCGTGTTGCCGAATGTACGGCAATAGAATGGAGGATTCATGAGCGGTTTTTTTGCGTCAGCCCTTCGGACAGACTGTGTGTTCGACCTTTTTTTCGGCACCGATTACCATTCCCACCTGGGTACACGCCGGGCAGGCATGGCGGTCTTTGGGGAGGAAGGCTTCAACCGGGCCATCCACAACATTGAGAATTCCCCCTTCCGCACCAAATTCGAGCATGACGTACACGAGATGAAGGGGACCATGGGCATCGGCATCATTTCCGATTACGAGCCCCAGCCGTTGATCGTGCGCAGCCATCACGGCACCTACGCCATCGCCACCGTTGGAAAGATCAACAACATCGACGAACTGACAAAGGAGATCATTCATTCCTCCGCCGCCCACTTTATGGAGATGTCCAGCGGCGTCATCAACGCCACGGAGCTGGTAGCCGCGCTGATCAACCGGCAGGACAACCTGATCGACGGCATCCGCTATGCCCAAAGCCGCATTGACGGATCCCTGACCCTGCTCCTTTTGACCCCCCGGGGCATTTACTGCGCCAGGGACCGTCTGGGCCGCACCCCCCTTGTCATCGGCAAAAAGGAAGAGGGCTTCTGCGCCAGCTTCGAGTCCTTCGCCTACCTGAACCTGGGCTACCACGACTACCGGGAGCTGGGCCCCGGCGAGATCGACATTCTGACCCCGGAGGGGGTAACGGTGCTCTGCCCGCCCGGCGACAAAATGCGCATCTGTACCTTCCTTTGGGTCTATTACGGCTACCCCTCCAGCCGGTACGAGGGGGTCAGCGTGGAGGGCATGCGCTGCCGCTGCGGCCAGGAAATGGCCAAGCGGGACCATATTTCCCCGGAGGACGCCGACAGCGTCGCCGGCGTGCCGGATTCCGGCACCGCCCACGCCATCGGCTACGCCAATGAAAGCGGTATTCCCTTCTCCCGCCCCTTCATCAAATACACCCCCACCTGGCCCAGGTCCTTTATGCCCACCATGCAGAGCAACCGGGACTTGATCGCCCGGATGAAGCTCATCCCGGTGCACGAGCTCATTCAGGGCCGCCGCCTTCTTCTGATCGATGATTCCATCGTCCGGGGCACCCAGCTGAGGGAAACCACGGCCTTCCTGTACGAGAGCGGCGCCCGGGAGGTGCACGTCCGTCCCGCCTGCCCGCCCATCCTGTTCGGATGCAAATACATCAACTTCTCCCGCTCCAACAGCGACATGGAGCTGATCGCCCGCCGCATCATCAGCCAGGAAGAGGGCGGGGACGTGGACCGCTCCGTTTTGGAGGATTACTGCTGCCCGGACTCCTCCCGCTACCACAAAATGCTGGAGATCATGCGGGAGCGCATGGGCTTTACCAGCCTCGCTTTCAACCGGCTGGACGATATGATCCGGGCCATCGGCCTGGACGAAGACCGGCTTTGCACCTACTGCTGGAACGGCCGGGAATGACCCCCTGTCGATTTCAAAAGGACTGCGGAATCCATACCGCAGTCCTTTTGCTTGTTGGGTCCATCCGCCTGACACGGGCCGTTTACCGGCTGGCCCTGTATATGGCCAGCATGTCCTCCTCGTTGAGCACCCGGGCCGAGCCCTTGGCGCCGCCGACCCCCACCGCACACTTGTGGGCCATGGTCCTAAGATCCTCCTCCGTCGCAGTGATCCCCAGTTCCCTGAGATTCGTGGGCATATTCATCCTGCGGAAAAAATCCTCCAGGGCCCGGATGCCCTTCAGGGCGATCTCCTCGTCGGTGCCCTCCACGGGGACGTCCATGACGTTGACGGCGAACCGTCTGAACCGGGGCAGGCAGTTCTGATAAACGTATCTTGCCCAGCTTCCCCACAGCGCCGCGAGGCCCGCCCCATGGGCCACGTCAAACAGGCCGCCCAGCTCATGCTCCAGCTTGTGGGTCATCCAGTCCCCGCCGTCGTTTCCGCAGCCCGTCAGCCCGTTGTGGGAGAGGCTTCCCGCCCACATGACCTCCGCCCGCGCGTCGTAATTCATCGGGTCCGCTTTCAGGATCAGCGCGTTTTTGATCACCGTGCGCAGAAGGCCCTCCGCCAGAGCGTCGGTCATCTCCATGTTGCCGCCGTTGGTAAAGTACCTCTCCAGGGTATGCATCAGGATGTCGGTGCAGCCGCAGGCGGTCTGGTAGTCCGGCAGCGTCATGGTCAGTTCCGGATCCATAATGGCGAATTTCGGCCGGCCATAATCGCTGCTGTAGCCGCGCTTCACCAGCCCCTCCTCCCGGGTAATAACGGAGGAATCGCTCATTTCGCTGCCGGTGGCGGCGATGGTCACGATCACCCCCAGCGGCAGGCAGGCCTTGGCCTTGCGCCTGTAGTCGTAAAAATCCCAGACGTCCCCCTCGTTGGTCACGCCATAGCCGATGGCCTTCGCCGAATCGATCGCGCTGCCGCCGCCTACCGCCAGAAGGAAATCAACGCCCTCCCGTTTGCACAGTTCAATGCCCTCGTAAACCAGCTTCAAACGCGGGTTGGGCACCGCGCCCCCCAGGGTAAGATAGGAGATCCCGTTTTCCTCCAAAAGGTCCGTCACCCGTTTGAGCAGCCCGGAGCGGATGACGCTGCCGCCCCCGTAATGGATCAAAACCTTGCTGCCGCCAAATTCCCGGATCAGCTCCGCCGTCCGCGCCTCCGCTCCCCGGCCAAAGACCACCTTGGTGGGGGTGTAATACTGAAATCCAAACATCACCCAAATCCTCCTGTCCTGGCAAACGCTCTGAAATACGGTCCGTCCCTGACTGCAGGATACCACTTAGTGCGGGCTTGAAGTCAAGCATTTCTTTGGGGCCTTTCAAAAAAGGCGGCGCGAATGGGATCGCGCCGCCTGCCCGGCCGGGCCTCAGCCCTCCACCGCTACCACGGTGTAGTCCTTGTCTTCCACCGCTTTTTTCAGAAGGCTGCTGTCCACATCCTTCTCCAGGGTCACCACGGCCGTGCCCTTCTCATGGCTCACCTGGGCCTGGACGACCCCGTCCAGCTGCTCCAGGGCCTTCTTCACCGTCGCCTCGCAGTGTCCGCACATCATGCCTTCGATCTTCAGGGTCTTTGTCATCGTCTTTTCTTCCTTTCCGCTGACTGTGTCAGCCGTTTCCGGGTCCCCCACGGGGAGGAGCCTTCCGTTCTCCGTCTTCACCGGGTTCCGCAGCCTGCGGTCCCGGGAGGGATCATGGATCTTTTTCAGGTTCAGCCGCAGGGCGTTGCTGACCACGCAGAAGCTGCTCAGGCTCATGGCCGCCGCGCCGAACATGGGGTTCATGGTGATCCCAAGGGAGGTGTACACCCCCGCCGCCGCCGGGATCAGAAGGGTATTGTAGAACAGCGCCCAGAACAGGTTCTCCAGGATGTTCCGGTAGGCCGCGCGGCTCAGCCGAACCGCGGCGCTGACGTCGGTCAGGCGGTTTTTCATCAGCACCACGTCCGCAGCGTCCACAGCCACGTCGGTCCCCGCGCCGATGGCGATCCCGATGTCCGCCCGGGTCAGGGCCGGGGCGTCGTTGATGCCGTCCCCCACCATGGCCACCTTCCCGTAAGCCTTCAGGCGGCGGATGACCTCCTCCTTGCCCTCCGGCAGGACGCCGGCGATCACCTCATCCACACCGGCCTGCCGGCCGATGGCCTCCGCGGTGCGCGGATTGTCCCCGGTGAGCATCACCACATGGATGCCCATGTTCTTCATCTGCCGGATCGCCTCGGCGCTGTCCGGCTTGATGCGGTCCGCCACGGCGACAAGTCCCAGGAGCTTTCCGTCCGCGGAAAAAGCCAGGGGCGTTTTCCCCTCCGCGGCCAGGCGGTCCGCCGCCTCCAGCATCTCCCGCGGGAAGGAGACCGTCCCGCGCATGAACCTGACGCTTCCTCCCCGGACCCTGTGCCCCCGGACAACGCCTTCCAGGCCGCTGCCGGGCAGCGCCCGAAAGTCCTCCGCCTCCGGCGGGGAAGGCATCCGGGCCTCCCCGGCGTACCTCAGCACGGCCTTCCCCAGGGGATGCTCGCTCTTTTTTTCCAGGGCGCAGGCGTATTCAAGCAGCGTCCTCCCGGTCACGCCGGGAGATGGAAGCACCTCGTCCACCGCCATCTCCCCGCTGGTGATGGTGCCCGTCTTGTCCAGGGCGCAGATCCGGATGTTTCCGCATTCCTGCAGGGCCTCCGCCGTTTTGAACAGGATGCCCTCCCGGGCCCCCACGCCGTTGCCCACCATAATGGCCACCGGGGTCGCAAGCCCCAGGGCGCAGGGGCAGGAAACCACCAGCACCGTAATGCCCCGGGCCAGGGCATATCCCACCTCGGCCCCAAGGCAAAGCCACACCAGGAAGGTCAGGACCGCCACGGCCATGACGCAGGGCACGAAAACCCCGCTGATCCGATCCGCCAGCCGGGCCACCGGGGCCTTGGTGGCCGCCGCGTCGCTGACCAGGCGGATGATCTGGCTCAGGGTCGTATCCTCCCCCACCCGGGTGGCCCGGCAGCGCAGGAAGCCGCTCTGGTTCAGCGTGGCCGATGACACCCGGCTGCCCGCCTCCTTGTCCACAGGCACGCTTTCCCCGGTCAGGGCCGATTCGTCGACCGCGCTGAAGCCGTCCAGCACCACCCCGTCTGCCGGGATGTTCTCCCCGGGGCGGACGAGGAAAACGTCCCCCTCCCGGACCTCGGCCACCGGGACGGTTTCCTCCCGGCCCTCCCGCTCTACCCGGGCGGTCTTGGGCGCCAGCTTCATCAGGCCTTTCAGGGCGCTGGTGGTCTTGCCCTTGGAATGGCTTTCCAGCATCTTGCCCACCGTGATCAGCGCCAGGATCATGGCGGAGGACTCAAAGTAGAATTCCATCATCAGCCCATGGGCCTTTTCCATGTCCCCGTCCGTCACGGCCCGGGTCATCAGGAACAGGATCACCGTGGAATAGACAAAGCCGGCCGCGCTGCCCAGGGCGATCAGGGTATCCATATTCGGGCTCCCATGGGCCAGGCTTTTAAAACCCGATACGAAGAACCGCCGGTTGATGATCATGACCGGAATGCAAAGGAGCAGCTGGACAAGGCCCAGGGCCATGGGATTGCCCCTGAAAAAGGCGGGCATCGGCAGCCCCCACATGTGCCCCATGGAAAAAAACATCAGCACCAGCAGAAAGCCCACCGAAAGGATCAGCCGCCTTTTCAGCTTCGGGGTTTCGGTATCCTTCAGGGCCTCCTCCTCCCGGGCCATCGCGTCCGCGGCGCTTTCCTTCCCGGAGGCGTCCTTCAGCCGGGCGCCATAGCCGGCCTCCTCCACGGCTCGGATCACCGCCGAAGGATCCGCCGAGCCCTCCACGCCCATGGAATTCGTCAATAGGCTGACCGAGCAGGAAGAAACGCCCTGCACCTTGGATACCGCTTTCTCCACCCGTGCCTGACAGGCAGCGCAGCTCATTCCGGTCACCTGATACTGTTTCATCGGTCTTTCTTCCTCCCGGGATCACTTCATCAGCTTCTGGAGGGTCTCCACCAGTTCGTCCACCGCATCGTCCCTGCCGGCACGGATGTCCCCCGCCACGCAGGAGCGGATATGGTTCCCCAGCAAGACCCGGTTAAACGCGTTCAGGGCCGCCGTGACCGCCTGGACCTGGATCAGGATCTCCGGGCAGTAGGCGTTCTCCTCCACCATGCGGCGGATCCCCCGGACCTGCCCTTCCACCCGGCTGAGGCGGTTCATCAGGTCCCGGTATTCCTTTTCGTCCCGTTCCTTGGTCCTCCCCGCGCAACGCGGACAGTCCCCCGCCTCCGTAAGCATCGTGTGGGGGTGTTCCTTCTCCATGGACAGCCTCCCCTTCCCTTCGGTCTGTGCCGTTCAGTCCGTCCCGGCACACCCATCATATACCCCCCGGGGGTATTTGTCAAGGAAACGGCGCAAAAAAAGAAGGATCCCGTCTGTAAACGAAATCCTCCGCTTTGGTCTCAAAGGCGAATTACTTGGCTTCCTGCCATTCCTTGGCCTTTTCAGGAGACATGCGTTTGATGGTCTCGGTGGGATAGAGGCTCGCTTCCCCGCCAACGCCATACAGGAAGAACTTGCCGCCTTCCGTTTTGTACAGGCATTCTTCGTATCCGGCGGGATCGCCAAAGGTGCCACAGGTCTTCTTCCCGATCAGTTCGGAAGCCTCGGTATCATAATCCACCTTGCAGATCGTCTTCTTCATACGCTGACAATTCCTTTCCAGCTGCCGTTCCGTACCGGACGTTTTCGTCCGCGGAACCGCAGAATAATCCGACAGGCCGAGATGCGGCCTTATCTACCGCTTATCTTAGCACACCCTGCCCAAAAAGACAAGGCTTTGAGGCCTTCAAAATGGGTTTTCACGGGGGAACAGGGTCTTTTTTGGGGTTTTTCAGGCTGTTTTTCCCCGTTTAGCCCCTTTCATTCCCCCTTTTGGGCATGGGGATCCCTGAACTGGGTCTCATACAGCCGGGTATACGTCCCGCCGCGTCCAACCAATTCCTCGTGGGTGCCCCGTTCTGCGATGCGTCCCTCTTCCATCACCAGGATTTCGTCCGCGGCGAGGATCGTGGAGAGCCGGTGGGCGATCAAAATGGAGGTCCGCTCCTGGATCAGCGGGTCGATGGCCTCCTGGATCAGGCTCTCGGAAATGGAATCCAGGGCGCTGGTGGCCTCGTCGAAAATCAGCAGGGCCGGGTCCTTCAGGAGCACCCGGGCAATGGAGATGCGCTGCTTTTCCCCGCCGGACAGCTTCAGCCCCCGGTTCCCCACCAGGGTGTCCAGTCCCTCGGGCCGGGCGGAGATCATCTCCCAGATGTGGGCGCGTTTGCAGGCGGAGATCATCTCCTCCTCCGTGGCGTCGGGAGCCGCGTACAGGAGATTGTCCCTGATGGTGCCGTTGAACAGGTAGGTCTCCTGGGTCACCACGCCGATGGCCTGCCGCAGGCTGTTCAGATCCAGTTTCCGCACGTCCTCCCCCTCAAACAGGACCCTGCCTGCGTCCACGTCCCAAAGCCGGGGAATCAGATTGACCACGGTGCTCTTGCCCGCCCCGGAGGGGCCGACAATGGCGATGGAGCGGCCCTTCTTCAGGTCAAAGGTCACGTCCCTGAGGATCGGGCGGCCCTCGGTGTAGGAGAAGTCCACATGTTCAAAGCGCACCTCGCCGCTATTTCCGGCGGTCTTGCGCGCATCGGGCGCGTTCTCGATGTCCGGCTTCCGGTCCAGGTACTCAAAGATCCGGGTAAACATGGCCATGGCGCGGATCCATTCCACCTGCATGTTCATCAGGTTGTTCACCGGCCCGTACATCCTCCCAAGTAATGCCACCAGTACCGTGATATCGCCCACGGTCAGCGTGGCGCCCTCCTTCATCATCAGGATGCCGCCCACCAGGTACAACAGCATGGGCCCGATGGAGGTGAAGGTATGCAGCACCACAAAGAACCACCTTCCGGCCATCCGCTCCTTGATGTTCAGACGGGTGCGGTTCCCGTTGGCGGTCTTGTAGCGTTCGTACTCGTATTCTTCTCTGCCGAACAGCTTCACCAGCAGCTGGCCGGAGACCGACAGGGTCTCGTTGAGGATCCCGTTGATCTCATCGTCGCATTTCTGCGCCTCCCGGGTCAGGGACCAGCGCCGTTTCCCGGCCAGGCGCGTCGGCAGGGTGAACAGCGGCACGATGGCGATGCCGATCAGGGCCAGCAGGGCGTTCTTGCGGAACATGGCCACGATGGCGATGATCAGGGTGCTCACATTGGTGATCAGGCCCGTGAAGGTGCCGGTGATCACGCTTTCCACCCCGCTGATGTCCCCGGTCATCCGGGTGATCAGGTCTCCCTGCTTTTCGGTCAGGAAAAACCGCTGGCTCATCCGTTCCAGATGGCGGAACATCTGGTTGCGCATGTCATAGGTGATGTGCTGGGCGATCCAGGCGTTCAGATAGCTTTCCGCCACCCCGATCAGGTTGCCCCCCAAAGTCAGCCCCAGGGACAAAAGGATCAGCTTGACCAGCATCGGAATGGACCGGCCGATCAGGCCCTCGTCGATGATGCGCCCCGTCAGTACCGAAGGGTACATCGAGCACAGGGAGGAGATCCCGATGCATAATACCGTCAGGGCCAATTGCTTTTTGTAGGGGGACAGATACCCGAAGATCCGTTTGATCAGTGCGCCGGTCACCTTGGGGCTGTTCTTTTTTTCCTCCTCGGACATGAACCCCCTGCTCATTCCCCTTCCGCCGTACATACGTTCACGCTCCTCATGTTTTATCTTCATACTTCCGGAGGATCCTCTGGTAGGCGACCATCATCCCGATGACCAGGGCCACCGAACCGAAGATGCTCCACAGAAAGGCCGGGGAATTCTTTTTCCGCGTCAGCAGCGGGATCCCCAGCAATTCAAACAGGAACGCTGAAACAACCCACAGAACGGCCACCGCCCGGTTGTACTTCCCGGTATCCCGGACCTTGGGCGGCTTTATCCCCGCATAAAAGCCCGCCGCTTCCTTGGATCTCCAGGCGCCGATCCCAATGAAAAGGAACACAAGCGCCACGGCAGTCCAGATCCCAAAGCCAATCCACATATGCTTTTCCCCTTTCTCCCGCTGCAGGCGTTCCCGTTCCCCTCCCACGGGGAAGCCCCCCGGATCTCATTGCTTCCACAGGCGCACCCGCAGGCTTTGTCTGCCGGGAGGCCTCAGAGATACGGCCGCCGCTTTGTCTGTTTTTTTCACGAACCCTTCCCCCGCTTTCCTGTATTCGTTTCTTGTATTTTATTATAGCTTTTCTTCCCGAAACAGACAAGCCGGTTCTGTTTACTTTTTGTTTGTTTTTTTACCTGGCCGGCGCGTAAAAACAGCCCCTTTCCGTCCCGAAGGGACCGAAAGGGGCTGAATGCCTTTTTTGTTTTCCGCCCTGGATTCAGGGCGCTTTGGGCCTGTTCTCCGATTACTGGAGGAAGCCCTTGTAATGCCTCATGGTCAGCTGCGCTTCCACCTGCTGCATGCTTTCCAGGGCCACCGACACGGCGATCAGGATGGACGACGCGCCGAAGGGGATCTGGACAGAACGCCAAACCGTCAGGAGGGAGGGGACCGTGGACAGGATGGCCAGGAAGATGGCCGCGAACAGGGTCAGACGGTTGGAGGTCCTGCTGAGGAAATCCACCGTGGGCTGGCCGGTACGGATACCGGGGATGTGACCGCCCTGCTGCTGGACATTCTTGGCGATGTCCTGAGGATTAAAGGTAATGGCCGTGTAGAAGTAGGCGAAGGCGACGATCAGCAGCGCGCAAAGGAGCATGTAGCCCCAGGTGTACTGATTCATGTTGGCGCTCCACCACTGGTACGCGCCGGAATGGGTCCCTAACATGGCCAGGATCGTTCCGGGGAAAGCCATGAAGGAATAGGCGAAGATCAGGGGCAGCACGCCCACCGCCAGCACTTTCAGCGGGATGTGGGTGCTCTGGCCGCCGTACATCTTCCTGCCCACCACGCGCTTGGCGTACTGGACCGGGACGCGGCGCTCGCCGCGATCCACGAAGGTAACCACCGCAACGATCACCAGCGTGGTCAGAAGGATCACGATCAGGTTGCCAATGGCGCCCGGGATGTTGTTGAAGACGTTGCTCACGGCGTTGACGATGCCGTTGAACAGGTTGGAGATGATGCCGGCGAAGATCAGCAGGGAGATGCCGTTGCCGATGCCGTTCTTGGTGATCCTCTCGCCGATCCACATGGCCAGGGCGGTGCCGCCCGCCATGGTGATGCCCACGGTCAGATAACCGAAGAAGTTCCGATAGTCGCTCTTGAGGCCGTTCAGACCGGCGATGATGCCGATGGCCTGCAGGGCGGCCAGGACCACGGTGGAGTAACGGGTGATCTTGTTGATCTTCTTGCGGCCTTCCTCACCGCCGTCCTTCTGCAGCCGCTCCAGGGCGGGGATCGCCACGGTGAGCAGCTGCATGATGATGCTGGCGTTGATGTAAGGCGTGATGCCCATGGCCATGATGGTCATCTGGCTGAACTGGTTACCGGTCATCATGTTGACCAGGCCCAGCGCATCATAGGTGGCCATGGAGGACTGGATCTGGGCCAGATCGATCCCGGGGACCGGGACGACGCCCACGAGGCGGAACAGAAGGAGCATGAGGAACGTATAAATCAGCTTTTTGCGCAGTTCGGGAACGCGCCAGGCATTTCTTAACGTTTCAAGCACCTTACTTCACCTCGACTTTCCCGCCGACCGCCTCGATCTTCTCCTTTGCAGACGCAGTAACCTTGTCAACGTTCACGGTCAATTTTTTGGTCAGCTCGCCGCCGCCGAGGATTTTGACGCCGTCCAGGACTTCCTTGATCAGGCCGCAGTTCTTGAGGACCTCGGCCGTTACGACCGTGCCCTCATCCAGCTTGTCCAAAGCGGAAACATTCACGATGGCGTATTCCTTGCGGAAGACATTGGTGAAGCCGCGCTTGGGCAGACGGCGGGTCAAAGGCATCTGACCGCCTTCGAATCCGGGGCGTTTCCCGCCGCCGGAGCGGGCTTTGGCGCCCTTGTGGCCTTTGCCGGAGGTTTTGCCCAATCCGGATCCTACGCCCCGTCCGAGGCGCTTCGGTGCGGTCGTAGAGCCGACCGCAGGCTGCAGCTCGTGCAGTTTCATGGTAGCCACTCTCCTATCACTCGTTGATTTCTTCAACCTTTACCATATGCTTCACCGCAAAGATCTGGCCGCGCACGCAGGGGTTGTCCTCATGGATGACGCTCTGGCCGATCTTGCGAAGGCCCAGGGCCTTCACGGTGTCGATATGCTTCTGAAGGCTGGAAATAGGAGACTTGACCAGGGTGATCTTCAGTTTCATATTTCTTGCCTCCTCAGTCCAGAATTTCTTCCACCGTCTTGCCGCGCATCTGGGCGACCTGCTCCGCGCTGCGGAGGTTGGCAAGCCCATCCAGGGTGGCCTTCACGGTGTTGATGCGGTTGGAGGTACCAAAGGTCTTGGTACGGATATCCTTGATGCCCGCCAGCTCCAGAACGGCGCGGGCGCCGCCGCCGGCGATAACGCCGCTGCCTTCTTCAGCGGGGAGAAGGACGACCTTGGCGGTGCCGAAATGACCGTCAATAGCGTGGGGGATGCTGGTCCCCTTCATGGGCACGTTGATCAGATGCTTCTTGGCGGCCTCAGAACCCTTGCGGATGGCTTCCGGAACTTCCTTGGCCTTGCCGATGGCGGCGCCTACGCGGCCCTTCTCGTCGCCCACGACGACCAGCGCCGCGAAGCGGAAGTTTTTACCGCCCTTGACAACCTTGGTAACACGGTTGAGCGCTACCAGATGCTCTTTGAATTCGCTTACAGGCTCTTCTCTGTCTCTGCGTTGCATGCGTTCATTCCTCCCTTAGAAGTTGAGGCCGGCTTCCCGCGCAGCGGCAGCCAGAGCGGCCACGCGCCCTGTGTACACATACCCGCCGCGGTCGAAAACCACGTCTTTGATTCCGGCGTTAATCGCACGCTCGGCAACCAGTTTGCCCACCAGCTTGGCGGCTCCGGACTTGTCCACTTCTTCCAGCTGGCCCTTGATGGCGGGGTCCAGGGTGGAAGCGGAAACCAGGGTGATGCCCTTGGTGTCATCGATCACCTGGGCATAGATGGATTTGTTGCTGCGGTATACGCACAGACGCGGCATTTCGGGGGTGCCGCTGATCTTTTTGCGCACACGGGCGTGACGGATCACGCGCACTTCATTACGGTCGCGCTTTTTGAACATATGCGTTCACTCCCTTTCTTACTTCTTACCGGCCTTGCCTTCCTTGCGGCGGATCTTTTCACCTTCGTACTTGATGCCTTTGCCCAGATAAGGCTCGGGCTTCCGGATGGCGCGGATGTCTGCCGCCAGGTTCCCGACCTGCTGCTTGTTGATGCCGTGAATGACGATCTTGGTCTGCACGGGCGTCTCGAAGGTGATGTTCTCGGGAGCGGTCAGGATGACGGGATGAGAGAAACCGATGGCGATGTTGAGCTTTTTGCCGTTTTCTTCGGCGGCGGCGCGGTAACCGGTGCCGACCATCTCCAGGGTCTTGGAGAAGCCCTCGGTCACGCCGACGACCATGTTGTGGACCAGCGCCCGGTACAGGCCGTGGATGGCGCCGTTCTTTTCATCGTCGATGTTCAGGCTCAGCTCGTTGTCGTTCATGTTCATTTTGACGCGGGGATCCACCTGCTGCTGCAGCGTGCCCTTGGGCCCAGTGACGGTGACCAGGTTGTTGTCATCGACCTCAACCTTCACGCCTGCAGGAACAGAGATCGGACGTTTTCCGATACGAGACATAATTTCTTCCTCCTAGCGTTTTAGGTTACCAGACGTAGCAGAGCACTTCACCGCCGACCTTGGCCTTGCGGGCCGCGCGGTCGGTCATGATGCCGCGGTTGGTGGATACGATGGCGATGCCGAGACCGCCAAGCACCCTGGGCAGTTCCTCGCAGGCCGCGTACACGCGCAGACCGGGCTTGGAGATCCTGCGCAGGCCCCTGATGACAGGCTGCTTTTTATCAAGATACTTCAGGGCGATCTTGATCACGGGATAACCTTCTTCAGTAACACAATCTACCGACTTTACATAACCCTCGTCCAACAGGATCTTAGCGATCGCTTTCTTCGTGTTGGAGGCGGGGATCGTCACGACATCGTGACGCGCCACCTGCGCATTGCGGATGCGGGTGAGCATATCGGCAATGGGATCATTGACAAGCATGATGCAACCTCCTTAATACTTACCAGCTCGCTTTGCGAACACCGGGGATCTGTCCTTTGTATGCAAGTTCCCTGAAGCAGATACGGCAGACGCCGTAGCGGCGGAGCACAGAGTGCGGACGGCCGCAGAGCGTGCAGCGGGTATAAGCGCGGGTGGAGAACTTCGCAGGACGGGACTGACGGATTTTCTGACTGGTCTTTGCCATGTTCTTATCCTCCCTTAACGCGCGAACGGCATGCCGAGCAGGGCCAGGAGTTCCTTGGCTTCCTCATCGGTCTTGGCCGTAGTCACAAAAATCATTTCCATGCCGCGGATCTTTTCCACCTTGTCGTATTCGATTTCGGGGAAGATCAGCTGCTCACGGACGCCCAGGGCGTAGTTGCCGCGGCCGTCGAAGGCCTTGGTGGACACGCCGCTGAAGTCGCGCACCCTGGGAAGGGCGATGGAGACCAGCTTGTCCATGAATTCTTCCATGCGGGCGCCGCGCAGGGTCACCTTGGCGCCGACGTTCATGCCCTCACGAACCTTGAAGTTCGCGATGGACTTCTTGGCCTTGGTCACCAGGGGCTTCTGGCCGGAGATCTGGCTCAGTTCCGCCACGGCGGTCTCAAAGGCCTTCGCGTTGTCCTTGCAGTCGCCAAGACCAATGTTGATGATGATCTTTTCCAGGCGCGGGATCTGCATGACGTTTTTGTAGCCGAATTTCTGCTGCAAGGCAGGCACAGCTTCGGCCAGATACTTTTCTTTAATCCGGGTAGCCATGAAGATGTGTCCTCCTTATCAATCGATCAGCGCGCCGCACTTTTTGCACACGCGCACCTTTTTGCCGTCATCGTTCACCTTGTGGGCAACGCGGGTGGCCTTGCCGCACTTTTTGCACACCAGCATGACGTTGCTGGCGTCGATGTAGGCTTCCTTGTGGATGATGCCGCCCGGCTGTCCCTGGGCCGCCGCCTTCTGGTGCTTGGTCACCATGGCGACACCCTCAACGGTGATCTTTCCGTCCTTGGGCCTCACAGAGGTCACCTGACCCTGCTTGCCCTTGTCCTTGCCGGAGATGACAACGACGGTATCCTTGGATTTAACGACCATTTTGCATTGTCCTCCTTAAAGTACTTCAGGCGCGAGGGAGACGATCTTCATGTAATCCTTCTCACGCAGTTCGCGGGCCACCGGTCCAAAGATACGGGTGCCGCGGGGCATTTTGTCGTCGCTGATCAAAACGGCCGCGTTGTCGTCAAAGCGGATGTAGGTTCCGTCCGGACGCCGTTTGGGCTGATGAACGCGGACGATGACCGCCTTGACCACGTCGCCCTTCTTCACCTGGCCGCCGGGAGTGGCGCTCTTGACAGATGCAACGATGACGTCGCCGATGGAGCCCGTACGCCGGAAGGATCCGCCCAGAACGCGGATGCACATGATTTCCTTGGCGCCGGAATTGTCGGCCACCTTAAGTCGCGTTTGCGGCTGAATCATAGGGGTTTTCCTCCTTTATGGATTCCTCTTCATGACGTTCCTTGACGCATGAGAGGTCGAAGACAGATTACTTGGCCTTTTCCACGATCTCCACCAGGCGCCAGCGCTTGGTGGCAGACAGGGGACGGCACTCCATGACGCGGACGGTATCACCGACGCCGGCCTGGTTTTCTTCATCGTGCGCGTAGATCTTGGAAGTGCGGGTGATGAACTTGCCGTACAGGGGATGACGAACGCGCGTGGAAAGGGAGACAACGATGGTCTTGTCCATCTTATCACTGACGACCACGCCGGTGCGGGTCTTCCGGATGCCTCTTGCTTCGCTCATTGTTTAATTGCTCCTTTCTTGCTGCCGTCAGGCCTTCTTGCTCATCTGGGTCTGCACGGTCAGGGCGCGGGCGATATCGCGCTTGACCTTCTGGATCTGCATGACATCGTCCAGCTGACCGGTCGCAAGACGAAAGCGAAGGTTGAAGAGCTCTTCCTTGAGCTCGGCGATCTTCTTGGTCAAATCTTCAGCGCTCATGGCTGCGAATTCCTTTGCCTTCATTTGCTTTCACCACCTGCTGCGTTTTCTTCGTTAACGGCTTTGTAGATGATTTTGGTGCGCAGGGGCAGCTTACCGCTGGCCAGACGCAGCGCTTCCTTTTCGACTTCCAGATCGATCCCGCCGATCTCAAACAGGACGCGTCCGGGCTTGACCACCGCGACCCAGTATTCCGGGGCGCCTTTACCGGAACCCATGCGGGTCTCGGCGGGCTTGGCGGTCACGGGCTTGTCCGGGAAAATCTTGATCCACACCTGACCGCCGCGCTTGGTGTAACGGGTCAGGGCGACACGGGCGGCCTCGATCTGCTGGCTGGTCACCCAGGCGGGCTCCAGGGCCGCGAGGCCCACGTCACCGTAGGCGACAAAGTTTCCGCGATGGGCGGCGCCCTTCATGCGGCCGCGGAACTGTTTGCGGTGCTTGACTCTCTTTGGCATCAGCATAGATTATTTGCCTCCTTCAACAGCCGCGGGAGCGGCGGCAGGCACAGCCTGCACTTTCTTGGCCTTGGGAAGCACCTGGCCCTTGTAGATCCAGACCTTGATGCCCAGGCGGCCGTAAGTGGTCTTGGCCTCGCAGAACCCGTAGTCGATGTTGGCGCGCAGGGTCTGCAGCGGGATGGACCCTTCATGATAGTGCTCGGTCCGGGCGATATCGGCGCCGCCGACACGGCCGCCGATGGAAACCTTCACGCCCTTGGCGCCGGCCTTCATGGCCCGCTGGATGGACTGCTTCATGGCCCGGCGGAACGCGATGCGCTTTTCCAGCTGCTGGGCGATGTTCTCCGCCACCAGCTGGGCGTCGGTGTCCGGGGACTTGACGTCCAGAACGTTCAGGTTGACGCTGTGGCCCACAAACGCTTCGACTTCCTTCTTCAGGTCCTCGATGCCCTTGCCGCCGCGGCCGATGATCATGCCGGGCTTGCCGGTGAAGATGTTCACCGTCATCCGGTTGGCACTGCGTTCCACGTCCACGCGGCTGATGCCGGTCGCGTAGAACTTTTCTTTCAGCATTTTGCGCAGTTCAAAGTCTTCCTTGAGCTGCTTGGCGAAGTTCTTTTTGTTGGAATACCAGCGCGTGCTCCAGTCGAAGATGACGCCGACCCGAGCTCCGTGCGGATTAACTTTCTGACCCATGGTTCATCCTCCCTTATTTCTTCTGGTCCAGCACAACGCTGATATGGCAGGTGCGTTTGAGCATGGGGGACGCGCTGCCGCGGCTGCGGGCCACATAGCGCTTCAGCGTGGGGCCGGGGTTGGCGAAGCACTCTGCCACATACAGGCTGGAACGGTCCATTTCCTGGTTGTTCACAGCGTTGGCAATGGCGCTCGACAGCACCTTGTGGATGACCGGGGAGGCCGCCTTGGGGGTAAATTCGAGGATGGACAGGGCCTTGTCGACCTGTTCGCCGCGAATGAGATCCAGCACGATACCCGCCTTACGGGGAGAGAGACGGATATGTCTGGCGGTTGCATGAGGACGTTTGTCGCGCGATTCCCTGCGGGCAGCGCCCTTTTCACGGGTATTCTTAGCCATAATAATTCTCCTTCCCTCGCTTACTTGCGTTCCGACTTGGCGCCGGCATGGCCGCGGAACGTGCGGGTGGGTACGAATTCACCCAGTTTGTGTCCGACCATGTCTTCGGTGATGTAAACCGGCACGTGCTTGCGGCCGTCATGCACCGCGATGGTGTGTCCGACGAACTGAGGGAAAATGGTGGAGGCACGGGACCAGGTCTTGAGAACGGTCTTGGTGCCATTCTTGTTCATTTCTTCAATGCGCTTGAGAAGCGCTTCCTGTACAAACGGGCCTTTCTTAACGGAACGGCTCATTGGGGTTCCTCCTTCCTGCTCACCCTGTTACTTGGTGGCACGCTTGACGATCAGCCTGTTGGAATACTTCTTGTGCTTGCGGGTCTTGTATCCCAAAGCGGGCTTGCCCCAGGGAGTGACAGGTGCAGGCATACCGACGGGGGATTTGCCCTCGCCGCCGCCGTGGGGGTGATCCACAGGGTTCATGACAACACCGCGGACGGTGGGACGGATGCCCATGTGGCGCTTCCTTCCGGCCTTGCCGATGTTGACGTTGGAATGGTCGGTGTTGCCGACGGTACCGATGGTCGCCATCGCATTGAGCGGGACCTTCCGGTATTCGCCGGAGGGCAGGCGGACCTGGGCATAGCCGTTTTCCTTGCCCATCAGCTGCGCGTAGGCGCCGGCGGACCGGACGATCTGGCCGCCGCGGCCGGCTTTCAGCTCGATGTTGTGGATCAGGGTACCCACGGGGATGTTCTGCATGGGCAGCGCGTTGCCGGGCTTGATGTCCACGTTTTCGCCGGATACGACGGTATCGCCCACCTTCAGGTCCAGAGGCGCGAGGATGTAGCGCTTTTCGCCGTCGGCGTAATTGAGCAGCGCGATGAACGCGGAACGGTTGGGATCGTATTCGATGGCGGCGACTTTCGCCGGCACGTCTTTCTTGTCCCGCTTGAAATCGATGATGCGGTATTTCCGCTTGGCGCCGCCGCCCTGATGGCGGACCGTGATCTTGCCCTGCTTGTTGCGGCCGGCGTTTTTCTTCAGGATCTCCGTCAGGCCCTTTTCCGGGGTCTTCTTGGTTACTTCTTCAAAGGTAAGAACCGACATGAACCGGCGGGCGGGCGAAGTCGGTTTATAGACACGAATTGCCATTTTATCTGCCCTCCCTTAAACCATGCCCTCGAAGAACTCGATGGCCTTGGAATCTTCTTTCAGCGTGACATAGGCTTTCTTGATTTCGGCGGTGCGGCCGCTGTGGACGCCCTGCCGTTTGATCTTGCCCAGGGTGCGCAGCGTGTTGACACTGTCCACCTTGATGCCCGGGAATACCTTTTCCAGGGCCTTTTTGATCTCCACCTTGTTGGCGTCGATGGCCACCTGGAACACATAGCGCTTGTCGGCGATGCCGTCATAGCCCTTTTCCGTCAGGACCGGGCGCAGGATGATATCATGTGGGTCTTTCATGCGTACACCTCCTGGATGGCCTGCATGGCGTCCTTCTCGATGACGATGCTGTCAGCGTTGAGAAGGTCATACACGTTCAGGGTATTCACGTAGGAATCCTTCACGGTGGGAATGTTCTTGGAGGCGCGGACGATCTTGTCTTCCTTGCCGGGCAGCACCAGCAGCGCCTTCTTTTCAACGCCCAGCTCCTTGAGCATCTGGGCGACCAGCTTGGTCTTGGCCTCGGCCAGGACGATCTTGTCCACCACGATGATGTCCGCGAGCTTGCTGGTAAAGGCGCTCTTCATGGCCAGACGGCGCACCTTCTTGGGCACCTTGATGACGTAATCCCTGGGCTTGGGGGCAAACACAACGCCGCCGTGGCGGAACTGGGGAGCACGGTTGCCATGATGCCTGGCATTGCCGGTGCCCTTCTGACGATAAATCTTGCGGCCGCCTCCGCGAACCTCGCCGCGGGTGAGGGCGCTCTGGGTGCCCTGGCGCTGGGCCGCCAGATAGGAGCGGACGACCAGATGCATGGCCGCGGTATTGACCTCGCAGGCGAAGATCTCGTCCTTCAGGTCCATGGTACCCACGTTTTTGCCGTGCATATCGACCACGTTTACACTTGGCATAATTCAAATCCTCCTTGATCAGGCCTTGCAGGAAGAACGGATGAGAAGAAGTCCCTTGTTGGGGCCGGGCACGGAGCCGCGAACCAGCAGCAGGGAGCGTTCCGCGTCCACCTGAACCACGCTCAGGTTCTGGATGGTCACCCGCTCGACACCGTAATGACCGCTCATCTTTTTGTTTTTGAAAACGCGGGCAGGATAGGTGTTGGCGCTCATGGAGCCGACGCCCCTGTGATACTTGGAACCGTGGGCCATGGGGCCGGTGTGATGGTTCCAGCGGTAGATGGCGCCGGTGAAGCCGCGGCCCTTGGTGGTGCCGGTGATGTCCACAGCCTCTCCCGCTTCAAAGACGTCCGCTTTGACCACCTGACCGACCTCCAGGGAGGCGCAGTCATCCAGGCGGAATTCCCTGAGCACACGGGTGGGCTTGACGCCCGCCTTGGCAAAATGCCCCGCTTCAGGCTTGTTCACCAGCTTCTTGACGCGGTTCTCGGGGATCTCGTCAAAGCCGAACTGAACGCTTTCGTAGCCGTCGTTTTCCACGGTCTTCTTCTGCACCACGGTGCAGGGACCGGCCTGGATGACCGTCACGGGCACCAGACGGCCGTCCGGCAGAAAGATCTGGGTCATGCCCAGTTTTTTACCGATGATTGCCTTTTTCATAATGATGTCGTCCTCCTGCCTTACAGCTTGATCTCGATTTCGACGCCGGCGGGCAGATCCAGCTTCATCATCGCATCAACGGTCTTGGCGCTGGGGTTATGCACGTCGATCAAACGCTTGTGCGTGCGGCGTTCGAACTGTTCACGGCTGTCCTTATACTTGTGCGGCGAACGAAGGATCGTAACGATTTCCTTCTCTGTGGGCAGCGGGATCGGTCCCGAAACCCTGGCGCCGGAACGCTTGGCGGTTTCCACAATGCGTTCCGCGCTCTGGTCGATGAGGTTGTGCTCATAGGCTTTGAGCTTGATACGGATCTTCTGGCTGGCCATAATTTTTCCTCCTTGAATTCGTACTCGCGGCACACGGTGGGAGTCTTCCCTTCCGGGTGAACGCTTCGCAGGCGGCGCTCCCTGAAGCGGAAGCCCGGTGCCGACCGCGCCTTTGGGCGCGGCTGAGTCCGTCGACAGGGTCTGGCCCTGTCTGGTCCACGATAATTACCCGTCCAGGCCGGGACGGCAACTTACCGCTTCATCCCATAAACAGACAACATTCATATTATACGGGTCCTCCCCGGAAAAATCAATAGTTTTTACAAATATTTTTTTCATTTTTTTGATTTTCGAAGTCCCGGAAAGGGCGGTATTCTTGCGTTCCCGCCCTTTGGCATTGACCTTGTTCCCGTGCGTTTCTTTTTTGTTTTTTCCGCCTCCGGATCCTGTCTTTTTTCTTTCTTTCGCCGCTTTTTTCCCATTTCCGACAGGTTTTCGGGGATCCGGCCCATAAAACAGGGGGCCGCGAAGGAAGGGCGGCAGCCCTGTCCTTCGCGGCCCCCGGCAGCGGGAAGCCCTTTACGGGGAGGCGCTTCCCTCTTCCTGTGTCAGGACCACCTCCACGCTGACATGCGGCGTTTCATAAGTCTGTCCGTCCAGGGGGATGAAGACCGCCCTGACCGATGTCCCGGCCTCCTCCGCGGTCAGGTCCTCCTGTTCCTGGAAAAGCACCAGGTCCCCCGGGACCTCTTCCCCGGCGCTGTTTAGGGCGCTGACGGAACGCTTCCCCTCCGAGAGGAGCTGTCCCGGCCTGACAAAGATGCGCGCGGTCACATAGACCCTGCACTGCACAAACAGGGAAACGGTGATCTCCTGGGCGGCGTAGCGCGGCGAGGAAGGGATAAAGCAGGCGGGCAGCTGGTTTTCCCCCCGGAAATACCACCGTTCCTCCCCGGTAAAAAGCACCTCTCCCTCCACGGTCTCCCCGGAAAGGTTTTTCGCCTGAACGCTCAGGCGGGCCTCCTCCAGCGGCTGGCCCTCCGTAAGGACCCCGGATACGGAAACCGTGATCGGGTCCCGGGCTACGCTGACCTCTGCCTCCGTGACGGCCGGGAGATAGTTCTGCCCGTCTTCGGGGGTAAACACCAGGGAATAGACCCCGTCCTCCGTGACGACGGTCTCCCCCCGCTCAAAGGCGAAGGTCCCCGGGACCAAAGAACCGTTCCGGTCCAGGGCGTTCCCCAGGACCACCGCGTCCCTGAGGCGCGTCCCCGCCAGAACCGGCTCACAGAAAACCTCAAGGACCGGCTCAAAGGGATTGCACACGACCCGGACCTCGCTGGTCACGGTCTTGTAATGCAGAAAATCCTCCGCCCTGAACCGGACGCGCACCATGCGCGTACCGGCCTCGGGGACGGTTTCCCCGTTCTCATACATCCAGCCCCCGGCGATCTCGTTGCCCATGGCGTCCACCACCGTTCCCCCCAGGATGGGGACGAACTTGAGCTTTTCCCCGTAGGTGAACTCCCTCAGGCACACGGGCTGCTCTACGCATTCCAGCTCCAGGCGCTCCACTTCCACCGTCAGGGAGAACAGTTTCCCCCTGTATTCGTCCGCGTCGTTTCCCGTGGGGGTGAACCAGCACAGGCATTCCTGCGTCCCGATGCCCGGCACGTAGTCCGGCCGGTCCCAGGAAAAGACGCCCGATACGGTCTCCCCGGTATCCGGGTCCGCCGCCAGGCCGCCCTTGAGGGTCGAGAAGGACAGATCCTCCCCGTAAACGATGCTCCTGGCCTCGGGCATCTCCAGGATCTCCACGTTTTTAAGCGCGGTGTAGCCCTGCCCGGAAGCGGCACACCAGGGCAGGCACATCAGGACCGCGATCAAAAGGCAAACCGCCCCTCCTCGCTTGCGCATGTCCAACTCCTTTTCATTCTCCGTCCGCGCCGGATGGCCCTTTTTCTGCCAGGGCCTCCAGCTCCGCGGGCGTAAAGGGGAACGAGGGCACGTTCCAGTCCGGCTCCGTCATCAAAGACGGCTGGAGATAGAACACCGCGTTTTCCTCCCCGTCGGCGTAAAAATCCAGCGTGGGCACGGTCAGGTCGTAAAACTCCGCTTCCGTCACGTCCGCCCGGCACACCCCGGCGCGCTGCAGCTCCTGAAAACGCGCGTAGAGCACCGGCAGCACCGCTTCCGCCAGCTGGTCGGAGGATTCCCCGACCCGGACCACGCCCCGCAGCGTCAGCGTCTCGCCGGGGTATTCCCCGCCCACGTCAAAGGTTTCCGACTCCACGCTGATCCTGCGTTTTTCCCCCTGCTCCTCGGTCTTGACAAGCAGTACAGAAAACAGCCGGTCGGTGTTGCATGTCACGGTATAAAACTGCTTTACCTCCACCGGTCCCGCGGCCGTCATCTCCGGGGAGGCGGCGAACATGGGCAGGGCCAGGGTGCGCATTTCGTCCAGCACCATGCCGAAGGTATCGTTGACCATCATGGCGGCGGCGTCCTCCCCGCCGCAGACGAGCTGCGGCCAGGAATAAACGTAGTGGTAGGTCCATTCGCTCTCGTTGGGGAAATAGTCCTCGCCCTCCAGGCTCTCCACCTCGTACCCGGCACGGGCGGAGCAGGAAAGCAGGCACGTCAGGAGCAGGGCGGCCGCCGCGGCCCTGCGAAAGAATACGCGCTTTCTTTTCTTGTCAGCCATTGGACAGCCCCCAGATTCCAAAGGAATTCCGCAGGATCTCCGCATACAGGCTCCATTCCTCCGCCCGCTCCCCCGGATAGGTCAGCGTCAGGCAGTAGGTAAAGTCCATGTATTCGGCGCAGAAAACGACGCGGGCCTTTTCCCCGCCCGTGCGCATCAGCGTGTCAAACTCCTCCTGCAGCAGGGTATATCCTTCCATCCCCTCAAGGAGGGCCTTCCCCTCCTCAAAGCTCCTCCCGGGCAGGCGCTCCAGGGTCAGCGTCACCCCCGCCCCGTCGTCCTGCCAGGTCACCTTGTCCGCTTCCTCTCCCGTAAGCTTCAGGCTGCCGGGCAGGTTCATGCTCACCCCCATTCCGGCATTCTCGTAGGTGGGCCAGAGGCTCATGGTGCCGTCCCTGTAGGGCGTGCCCAGGGTATAGGAGACCAGCTGCCAGCCAAAGGCCGTCCCGGACGCCTTTTTCAGCAGGATCTCCGCCCCGCAGTACCAGGTCAGGTCCTCGTCTGGGATCTCCAGCGCCGGCGTCAGGTAATACCCCCAGGCCGTATACAGGTCCGCCTTCAGGGCAACGAGCTCCCCTTCCGTTTTGCTTTCATACACATAGGCGCCGCAAAGAACGGTCTCGTCCAGCTCCTCCAGGTCCATGACCAGCCTGTCCCCCTCCACCGTCACGCAGGGGCAGTCGCCTTCCCTGGGCATTTCAAAGGCGCCGGCGGAAAAAAAGCTGCCGTACAGATCCCGGCATTCCTCCGCCGTCAGTTCCGCCTTTCCCGGGCCCAGCATATGGTACTCATAGACCCCGAGCACCGCTTCCACCAGGCCCTGGGAAGGGGCTTCCCCCTCCGCGAGGCGCCCGATGTCCTTCAGGTAGGCGCCGCTCATCACCGTGGAAAGAAAGCCCGTCAGGCTGTCGTCCGTTTCAATGTCCAATTTTCTTTCGTCCCGCACGGGGGCGGCGTGGGCGATGCCAAGCAAAAGCACCGCCGAAAGCGCCAGGCACAGCAAAGTCCTGCTTGTTTTCATGATTTCCCGTCCTTTCCCGGCCGGTCCCGGGGGCCGGCCGCGCACATGGTCCGTGTCACCGGACGCTCAGAGGCGTTGCCTGCAGATACCTGTACAGCGCGTCCGCCCTGGTCCCGGGGGCAAATACGGCGTACGCGGCGCTGTCCGTCTCAAAATACAGACAGGCCCCCGGCCTTCCCTCGCACATCAGCGCGGGGATCCCCACATTTCCCGTAAGCGTGATCCGCGCGTCCCCCCGCATCAGCACGTCCATTTCCTTTATTTCCAGCAGGGGCGCCGCTTCCCGCGGCGCGCAGGCGTTGATGACAAGGCCGCTTTGATAGGTCATGGTGACAAGGCAGGCGTTCTGCCCGCCGTACTCCGCGTTCCGGATCTCCCCCAGGAACATCTGCCCCTCAAAATAGGGCAGCGGACAGCCCGCCCGGTTCCTCAGGAAAGTCAGATCGCTGCTTTCCCCGGGAAGGACCCGCTCCCGCGGGCCTTCCTCCACCTCGAAATCCTCCGCCTTCAGGGACTGATTCGTCCCGGAGGCCTTCCAGGAATGGAGCATCACCGCCCCGAAGAGGATCAGCGCGCACATCAAAAGCACGCCGACGCCAAACAGCAGGTTTTTGAAGATCCTCCCCCCGGAGGCCTCCCCCCCGGCCCTGGGCGGCAGAAGGGGCGGTTTTTTTTTCTTCCTAATATACAAGGGCTCCTTCCGTTCCTTTCCGGGTCATCTCCCGCGGCGTTTTTTTCCCCCTCGCGCGGCTTTTTCCGTTTCCCGGGCGCTTTTCCTGCGGGCCAGCTCCTCCCCCGCGGCGGCACTCGCCAGGGAAAGGAGCAGCATGCCCCCTCCAAAGGCGGCGCCTGCGGGATAAACGGGGCTCAGCAGAAAGCACAGCCCCGGGGGGAAAAATGCCAGGAGGGCGGGCACCCCGTTCCGGGCGGCCAGGAAGGGCCCCAGCAGGGCCGGAAGAAGCGTAACAAAGGGGTGCAGCGCCGCAAGCAGCGCGGCGGCGTCCCCCTCCAGGGCCCCATACGCCAGCGGCAGGGCCTGTGTCAGGACGCTGACCAGGCACAAAAGCCCAAACCAGATCCCCGGGCGGTTTCCCCACCGCTTCTTTTTCGAAGGCATGCCCCACTTCCTCCGGACAATAACCGTTGGCCGTATTATACCATAAATTCCTGAAAAGAAGCCCGCCGTCCTTGTTTGTTACGAAATTATTTACAACTGTTTCAATTTTGCTTTTCCTCCGCCCGGCGCCCCTTCCCCCGGGAAGCGCCCCTTTCCCCGGTTTCTTTTTTCCGCAGCCCTTGAAAAACCTTCGGGTTGCTCCTATAATGGCATTTGCTAATTTGACAAGGAGGGTTTTCCATGCAGAGCAACAGTTATTTCCTCTGGGTCGCCGTCGCCCTGTTCGCGGGGCTGATGTTCACCCGTGTGTTTAAAAAGCTTCATATCAATTTCCCCGACGTCACCGCCTTCCTGATCGCCGGCCTGCTCATCGGCCCCTACTGTCTCGGCCGGGCAGGCATCCCGGGCCTTGGCTTCCATTCCTATGAGCAGGTGGAAAGCCTGTCCATGATCAACAACGCCGCCCTGGGCTTCATCGCCTTCTCCATCGGCTCCGAATTCCGCCTGGAGGAACTTAAGCACACCGGAAAGCAGGCCACCATCATCGGCATCCTGCAGGCGTTGACCGCAACGCTCTTTGTGGACGCGGCGCTCATCGGCATGCACTTCCTCCTGGGGGAAGCGGTCCTTCCCCTTTCCGCGGCCGTCACCATGGGCGCCATCGCCGCCGCCACGGCCCCGGCCGCCACGCTGATGGTGGTGCGCCAGTACAAAGCCGACGGCCCCCTGACCAGGCTGCTTTTGCCCATCGTCGCCCTGGACGACGCCGTGGGCCTGGTGGTCTTCTCGGTCTCCTTCGGCATTGCCCAGGCCCTGCAGGGCGGGCAGATCTCCTTCCTGTCCCTGGCCGTGGAGCCCATGCTTGAAATCGTCTGCTCCCTTCTCCTGGGCGGCGTCCTCGGCTGGGTGATGAGCAAGCTGGAGAAGCTGTTCTATTCCAACTCCAACCGTCTGAGCATGACCATCAGCTTCGTTTTCCTGACCATCGCGCTCTCCAGCCTCAGGATCCCCATCGGTCCCGTGACGGTTTCCTTCTCCAGCCTTCTGGTGTGCATGATGCTGGGCACGGTGTTCGTCAACTGCGCCGAATTCTCCCAGGACATCATGAAGCGCAGCGAGCGCTGGACCGCCCCGCTGACGGCCTGCTTCTTTGTCATCTCCGGCGCGGAGCTGGAACTGAACGTCTTTGGCTCCCTCTCCTATGTCCTCATCGGCATCGTCTACCTGATCGCCCGGTCCCTTGGCAAATACTATGGCGCCCGCTTCTCCGCCAGGCTGACCGGCTGCAGCCAGAACGTGGTCCGCTACCTTGGCATCACGCTGCTGCCCCAGGCCGGCGTGGCCCTGGGCATGTGCAACGCCGCCCAGGCCCTGGGGGGCGACTGCGCCTCCCTGGTCAGGAACATCACTTTGTTCGGCGTGTTCGTTTACGAACTGGTGGGCCCGCTTCTGACCCGCAACGCCCTGATGAAGGCCGGCGAGATCCAACAGAAGCCCCTGGAAAAGCAGGACCGGTCCCGCTTCCAGTCCGTCCATTGAATCCCTTCCGCCTTTTTTCGCGCCGCTCGCCGGCGCTTTTTTTGTCCCCGCCCTCCCGTCGGGGGCCTTTCCCTCCTTTTTGTCCAAATTGGGAAAAAGGTTTTCATCGTTCTGCTTGTATAAAGCAGAACATTCTGTTATAATCGGCTTGCCTTTTCCCATGAAAAGGCGAACATTCCCTTTTTTTCCGTTAAAAAGGAGCGGTTTTATGAAAAAAGCAGCCCTGATCCTGGGAAGCGACAGCGACCTGAAGGCCTGCGAAGGCGCCCTGGAGGTATTCCGGGCGTATTCCATTCCCTTTGAGATGCACATTTTTTCGGCCCACCGGACCCCGGACGAGGCTGCCGCCTTCGCCGAATCGGCCAAGGAGAACGGCTATGGGGTCCTTCTGGCCGCCGCCGGCATGGCCGCCCATCTGGCGGGCGCCCTGGCCGCCCGCACCACCCTGCCCGTCATCGGCATTCCCATGGGGGGCGGCGCCTTCGGGGGCCTGGACGCGCTTTTATCCACGGTCCAGATGCCAAGCGGCATTCCGGTGGCCACGGTCGCCGTCAACGGCGCGAAAAACGCGGCGATCCTGGCCGCCCAGATCCTGGCCCTGTCGGACGACGCCCTCAGCGAAAAGCTTCAGGCGGCCCGGGCGGACATGCGCCGCGCCGTCCTTGAAAAGGACGCCGCCCTGCAGCGGGGCTGACTTTCCCGGCGGAAGAGCCCCAGCGTTCCTCCGCCCTTCCATCCCGCCGGCGCGGACCCTGAAAGGAATTTGATCCATGCGAGAAACCGCCCCCGTCAAAACCGCCCTGCTCTATGAAGGAAAAGCCAAGCGGGTTTATGCCTGCGCGGACGAAGAGACCTGTATCGTTTCCTATACGGATGCCGCCACCGCCTACAACGGGCTCAAGAAAGGCTTCATTCCCGGGAAGGGCGCCGTCGTCAACCGTGTGACCAACGCGCTGATGCGCTATCTGTCCTCCGAGGGCATCCCCACCCATTACATCCGTGAGCTGAGTGACACCGAAACCCTGGTGCGCAGGGTCCGGATGCTTCCCCTGGAAGTCATCGTGCGCAACTATACCTCCGGCTCCCTGGCCCATCGCCTGGGCCTGGAGGAGGGCCTGCCCCTGACAACACCGGTCCTGGAATTCAACTACAAATCCGACGCCCTGGACGACCCCCTGGTCAACACCTGCCACATCCTTTCCTTCGGCTGGGCCAGCGAGGAGCAGGTCCAAAGAATGAAGGCGCTTTCCCTCCGGGTAAACACCCTTTTGACCGGCTACCTGGACCGCCTTGGCATCCGGCTTGTGGATTTCAAGCTGGAATACGGCGTGACAGGCGGCGGCGAACTGCTTCTGGCCGACGAGATCAGCCCCGACACCTGCCGTTTCTGGGACATAAAGACCGGCGAAAAGCTGGACAAGGACCGTTTCCGCAGGGACATGGGCGGCGTGACCGAAGCGTATCAGGAAGTCATGCGCCGCTTTTGCGCGCAGGCCGCATGCTGACAGGACCGCTCACAGGAGGGCGCATGACACCGCAATTTTTCCCCCCGTTTTCCCAGGCGAACGCCCGCAGGCCGCGGGCCTGTTTCCCTGTCTGAACGGGGGGTTCCCCTTCGACCCCACTTCACGTCATCCATCAGGAGGAAACGTTATGGAAAAAAGCTTTTCCGAAAGCTACAGGCAGGCCGGCGTGGACATCACCGCCGGCTACAAGGCAGTGGAACTGATGAAACAGCATGTCCGCTCCACCTTTATTCCCGGTGTCTGCGAGGACATCGGCGGCTTCGGAGGGCTGTTCATGCCCTCCCTGGAGGGCATCCGTCAGCCCGTCCTGGTGTCCGGCACCGACGGGGTCGGCACCAAGCTGAAGATCGCCTTCCAGCTGGGCCGGTACGACACCGTGGGCATCGACTGCGTGGCCATGTGCGTCAACGACGTGGCCGTCTGCGGCGCCAAGCCCCTGTTCTTCCTGGATTACATCGCCCTGGGCAAAAACATCCCGGAGCGGGTGGCGTCCATCGTCTCCGGCGTCGCCGAGGGCTGCCGCCAGGCCGGCTGCGCCCTGATCGGGGGCGAGACCGCCGAGATGCCCGGCTTCTATCCCGAGGACGAGTTTGACCTGGCCGGCTTCAGCGTAGGCCTTGCGGACCGGGAAAAGCTGCTGGACCGGGACAAGGTCGTCCCCGGAGACGTGCTCCTGGCCCTGCCCTCCACCGGCGTCCACTCCAACGGCTTCTCCCTGGTGCGCCGTCTGGTGCCAGAAAAGGATCTGTCCCTCCCCTTTGAGGGATCCACCCTTGGGGAAACGCTGCTGACCCCCACCCGCATCTACGTCAAGCCCCTCCTGGCCCTGGCGGAGAAGGGCCTTCTCCGCTCTGCCGCGCACATTACCGGCGGCGGTTTCTATGAGAACATTCCCCGTTCCCTTCCCGCCGGCCTCGGCGTGCGCGTCGAAAAAAGCCTTTTGCGGATCCCGCCGATCTTTTCGTATCTTCAGAAGGCGGGCCGCATCCCCGAAAGGGACATGTTCAACACCTTCAACATGGGCTGCGGCATGACGCTGACCTGTGACGAAAAGAACGTGCCTGTCATCCTGGAGACCCTCCGCCCCTTTGGCCTGGAGGCCTTCGTGATCGGCCGGGTGACCGAAGAAGAAGGGGTGACGCTGGTTTGAGCGCGAGCATTCCCACCGCCGTTCTGGTTTCCGGGGGCGGCACCAACCTGCAGGCCATTATCGACCGGAAAAGGGACGGCGCCCTGCCCCATGTGGACCTGTGCCTGGTCCTGTCCTCCAACCCGGAGGCCTATGCCCTGGAGCGGGCCCGGAAGGCCGGGATCCCCGCCGTCACCGTCCCCCGCAAGGGGCGCTCCCAGGAGGCTTTCGAGGACGGCCTGCTGGCGGCCCTGGAGGAAAAGGGCATCCGCCTCCTGATCCTCGCGGGGTTCATGTCCATTCTTTCCCCGCGGATCATCCGCAGATACCCCAACGCCATCCTGAACGTACACCCCTCCCTGATCCCCGCCTTCTGCGGCAAGGGCTACTACGGCCTGAAGGTCCACGAGGCCGCCCTCGCGCGGGGGGTCAAGGTGACCGGCGCCACCGTCCATCTGGTCAACGAGGTGCCGGACGGGGGCCCCATCCTGGCCCAGAAGGCCATCGAGGTCCTGCCGGAGGACACTCCGGAGACCCTGCAGAAGCGGGTCATGACCGCCTGTGAATGGGTTTTGCTCCCCGCGTGCGCCGAACAGGCCGCCCTGAAGCTGCTCAACGAACCGTCCGTATCCCCTTCCCCTGCCGAACAGTAAAAAAAGAGAGGTAACGCGTATGAAAGACCTTGCCGCCGCCCTGAACCTTCCCTACCCCGGACGGGGCATCCTCTGCGGGCTGACCCCGGACGGAAAAAACGCCGCCTGCGCCTATTTTATCATGGGCCGCTCCCAGAACAGCCGCAACCGCGTCTTTGTGGAAAACGGCCGGGACCTTGTCATCCATCCCCAGGATCCCTCCAAGGTGGAGGACCCTTCCCTGATCATCTATTCCCCGGTCCGGGTGTGCGGACGGACCCTGATCGTGACCAACGGAGACCAGACCGACACCATTTATGACGGCCTCCTGGCGGGCAAGACCTTCGAGGAAGCCCTGGAAACGCGCTGCTTTGAGCCGGACGCCCCCAACTGGACCCCCCGCATCTCTGCCCTGCTCTGCTTCGGGGAGGCGTATACCTACAAGCTTTCCATCCTCAAGAACACCGACGGCCAGGGCAAAAAATGCGGACGCTTCACCTACCGGTACGAGGCGGAAGCCGGCAAGGCCCACCTGATCCACACCTACCAGGAAAACCTTTCCCCCCTGCCCTCCTTTGAGGGAGAGCCCCGGGAGGTCACCGTCCCCGACACCCTGGACAAGTGGACCGACACCCTCTGGAACGCCCTCAATGAAGACAACCGCATCTCCCTCTTCACCCGCTTCATCCCCCTGGACGGGGGCAGCGAGGAAAGCCGCATCATCAACAAATACTGAACCCCCCATTTGACTTCAGGAAGGAGCGGGGTGTCTACGGAACGCCCCTACAAACGGTTATGAGTCAGGAAATCGCCCTCAAGTACGGCTGCAATCCCCATCAGAAGCCTTCCCGCATCTACATGGAAAAGGGCGGCCTGCCCCTGGAAGTGCTCAACGGCCGGCCCGGCTACATCAATTTCATGGACGCCCTCAACGCCTGGCAGCTGGTCAGCGAAATGAAGGCCGCCTGCGGCCTTCCCGCCGCCTCCTCCTTCAAGCACGTGTCCCCCTCGGGCGCCGCCCTGGGCCTGCCTATGAGCGACGCCCTCAAGCGGGCCTGCTTTGTGGACGACATCCCCGGCCTGGACGACAGCCCCCTGGCCTGCGCCTACGCCCGC
This sequence comes from uncultured Clostridia bacterium, assembly GCA_946408995.1. Taxonomy (GTDB): domain Bacteria; phylum Bacillota; class Clostridia; order Christensenellales; family Aristaeellaceae; genus RUG756. Next base: position 33,614 of record CAMJUL010000030.1, read on the forward strand.
GCCCGCGGGGTGGACCGCATGAGCTCCTTCGGGGATTTCATCGCCCTGAGCGACGTCTGCGACGCCGTGACCGCCTCCGTCATCAAGCGGGAGGTTTCCGACGGCGTCATCGCCCCGGGCTATGACGACGACGCCCTGGAGATCCTCAAAAGCAAGCGCGGCGGGAATTACAACATCATCCGCATGGATCCCTCCTACGTGCCCGATCCCATCGAGCGCAAACAGGTGTACGGCATCACCTTCGAGCAGGGCCGCAACGACGTGAAGATCACCCCCGAGATCCTCTCGAACATCGTCACTGCCAACAAGACCCTGCCCGAAAGCGCCGCCCGGGACCTGACGGTCGCCCTGATCACCCTGAAATACACCCAGTCCAACTCCGTCTGCTATGCCTGCGACGGTCAGGCCATCGGGGTCGGCGCGGGACAGCAGAGCCGGATCCACTGCACCCGCCTGGCCGGCGACAAGGCCGACAAGTGGCTTCTGCGCCAGACGGAACGGGTCCTGGAACTGCCCTTCCTGCCCGAGGTCAAGCGCCCCGACCGGGACAACGCCATTGACGTTTACCTGTCCGACGACTATGACGACGTACTCCGGGACGGCGAATGGCAGCGCCTGTTTTCCGTCCGGCCGGAGCCCTTCACCCGCGCCCAGCGTCTGGAGGCCCTTTCCCATGTGAGCGGCGTCTCCCTGGGCAGCGACGCCTTCTTCCCCTTCGGCGACAACATCGAGCGGGCCCACCGCTCCGGCGTTTCCTACGTGGCCCAGCCCGGCGGATCCATCCGCGACGACCAGGTCATCAGCGTCTGCGACAAATACGGCATGGTCATGTGCTTTGACGGGCTCCGCCTGTTCCATCACTGATCCCTGAAGAAAAAACGGAGGTCCTTTCTATGGATTTATTGCTGGTTGGAAGCGGCGGACGGGAACACGCCCTTCTGAAAGCCCTTCTGAAAAGCCCTGAGGTCAACAAGGTGTACGTGCTCCCGGGCAACGCGGCCATGGAAGGCCCCCGGGTCAAGCTGGCCCCCATCCAGCCCACGCAGATCACCGAGATCGCCGATTACGCGGTCCTTCACCAGGTGGATTTCGCCGTCGTCGCTCCGGACGACCCCCTGGCCCTGGGCGCCGTCAACGAATTGGAGGCCTCGGGCATCCCCGCCTTCGGCCCAACGCAGGCCGCTGCCCGCATCGAAAGCAGCAAGGCCTTCGCCAAGGAGCTGATGAAGAAATACGCGATCCCCACCGCGGACTTCCGGATCTTTTCCGACCGGCGGGAAGCCGCGGCTTACCTGAGGGAATGCCCCCTGCCCGTGGTGGTCAAGGCGGACGGCCTGGCCCTGGGCAAGGGCGTGACTGTCGCCGCCACCCGGGAGGAGGCCCTGCACGCCCTGAAGGACCTGATGGAGGTGCGCAAATTCGGCGCCTCCGGGGACCGGGTGGTCATTGAGGAATGCCTGGAGGGGCCCGAGGTGTCCGTATTGTGCTTTACCGACGGGAAAACCGTCCGGCCCATGGTTTCCAGCATGGACCACAAGCGCGCCCTGGACGGGGACAAAGGCCCCAATACCGGCGGCATGGGCGTCATCGCCCCCAACCCCTTCTACACCCCCGAGATCGCCCGGGAATGCATGGAGACCATTTTCCTGCCCACCGTCCGGGCCATGGAGCAGGAGGGCTGTCCCTTCCGGGGCTGCCTGTACTTTGGCCTGATGCTCACCAAGGACGGCCCCAAGGTCATCGAATACAACAGCCGCTTCGGGGATCCGGAAACCCAGGCCGTGCTTCCCCTGATGGAAAGCCCCCTGCTGCCGGTGCTTCTGGCCTGCCGCAACGGGACCCTGGCGGAGACGGAAACCCGCTTCTCCTCCCGGTATGCCTGTACGGTGGTCCAGGCCTCCCAGGGCTATCCCGGGGCCTATGCGAAGGGGGCCGCCTTTACCATGCCCCGGGACGGGAAAGACCTGGTCTACTATGCGGCCGGCGTCGCCCGGGCGGACAAAAAGGACCCCAAAAAGGGCCTTGTCACCTCCGGCGGCCGGGTAGCCTGCGTAACGGCCCTGGGGGATACCCTCCGGGAGGCCGTGGAATCGGCCTATGCCCACGTGGACGAGATCCGGTTTGAAAACGCGTATCACCGCGGCGACATCGGCCAGAGGGCGCTGAAGGGGGAATAACATGGTTTTCCGAATTTATACCGAAAAAAAGCCTTCGTTCGATCACGAGGCGCGGCAGGTCCGTCATGAGATCCGCGCGCTGAACATTCCCTGCAGTTCCGTACGTCTTCTGAACCGCTATGACGTGGAGGGCGTTGACCGGGCGTTGTTTGAGGCCTGCGTCCCCACGGTGTTTTCCGAGCCCCCCGTGGACCGGGTCTTTGAGGCGCTGCCCGAAACGGACGCCTGGAAGCTTCTTGTGGAAGCGCTGCCCGGCCAGTTCGACCAGCGGGCCGATTCCGCGGCCCAGTGCATCCAGCTGATCTCCCGGGGCGTCCGCCCCACCGTCCGTTCCGCCAAGGTGTACCTGGTGGAGGGGGACCTGACCGATGCGGACCGCGACGCGGTCAGGCATCTTCTGATCAACCCCGTGGAAAGCCGGGAGACCGACGACACCCTGCCGGACACCCTGGCCCTGGACGCGCCCCTGCCCCCCAATGTGGCGATCGTGGAGGGCTTCAGGGCCCTGGACGAAAAGGGCCTGGACGAAATGCGCAGGCGGCTGGGCCTGGCCATGGATGACGACGACCTGGCCTTCTGCCAGGCGCATTTCCGCGCCCAGGGACGGGAGCCCACCCTGACCGAGATCCGCATGCTGGACACCTATTGGAGCGACCACTGCCGGCATACCACCTTCCTGACCCACATTGACGAAACGGACATTGCCGACCCCGCCGCGAAAAAAAGCTATGACCTCTACCTTGCCTTGCGGCAGGAGACCGGCCGGGGGGACAAACCCGTCACCCTCATGGACATGGCCACCATCGGCATGCGGGCGCTCAAAAAGCGCGGTCTGCTTCCCCGGCTGGACGAAAGCGAGGAGATCAACGCCTGCACCGTCCGCATCGACGTGGAGGGGGACGAGGGCACGGAAAAATGGCTGCTGCTCTTTAAAAACGAGACCCACAACCACCCCACCGAGATCGAGCCCTTCGGCGGCGCCGCCACCTGCATCGGCGGCGCCATCCGGGACCCCCTCTCCGGCAGGGCCTACGTTTACGGCGCCATGCGCGTCACCGGCGCCGGGGATCCCTTTTCCGCCCCGCTTCCCGGCAAGCTGCCCCAGAAACGGCTGACCCGGACCGCCGCCGCGGGCTATTCCTCCTACGGCAACCAGATCGGCCTGGCCACCGGCCAGGTCTCGGAATGGTACCATCCCGGCTATACCGCCAAGCGTCTGGAGATCGGCGCTGTCATTGGCGCGGTGCCGGAAGCGCAGGTCCGCCGGGAAACCCCCGCCCCCGGGGATCTGGTCTTCCTGCTGGGGGGGCGCACCGGCCGCGACGGCTGCGGCGGGGCCACCGGCTCCTCCAAGGCCCATACCGCCTCCTCCCTGACCACCTGCGGCGCGGAGGTCCAAAAGGGCAACGCCCCGGAGGAAAGAAAGCTCCAGCGCCTCTTCCGCAGCGCCGAATTCTGCGCCCTGGTCAAGCGCTGCAACGACTTTGGCGCCGGCGGCGTCTCCGTCGCCGTAGGCGAGCTGGCCCGGGGCCTACGGATCGATCTGGACCGGGTCCCCCGGAAATACCAGGGCCTGGACGGGACGGAGCTTGCCATCTCCGAAAGCCAGGAGCGCATGGCCGTGGTCTGCGCCCCGGAGGACGCCGCGCGTCTTCAGGCCCTGGCGGAGGAAGAAAACCTGGAATGCACCAACGTGGCCCTTGTCACGGACGACGATACCCTGACCATGCTCTGGCGGGGGGACACCATCGTCTCCATCCCGCGTTCCTTCCTGGATTCCAACGGCGCCCCCAAGCGCACCGGCATCCACATCCCCGCCCGGTCCTTCCACACCCCCTTCAAGGCCCCGGACGGGTCCCTGAAGGATCAGCTGAAGGCTTTCTTCGGCGACCTGAACAACGCCAGCCCCCAGGGGCTCAGCGAGCGCTTTGACTCCACCATCGGCGCGGGCTCGGTCCTGATGCCCTTCGGCGGCAAAAACCAGCTGACCCCCGCCCAGGCCATGGTCCAGAAGGTCAGCCGGGAAAAGGGCGATACCGCCACCTGCTCCATGATGGCCTGGGGCTTTGATCCCTTCCTGAGCAGCATGAGCCCCTACGCGGGCGGGTATCTCTCCGTTACCGAGGCCATCACCCGCCTGTACTGCACCGGCGCCTCCGGCAAGGACGTCTACCTGACCCAGCAGGAATACTTCCCCCGCCCCGGCACGGATCCCCTGCGCTGGGGACTGCCCGCCGCCGCGCTGCTGGGCAGCCTTCAGGCCCAGATGGACCTGGGCGCCGCCTCCATCGGCGGCAAGGACTCCATGTCCGGTTCCTTTGACCAATTGGACGTGCCGCCCACGCTGTGCACCTTTGCCGTTACCTGCGATCCCATCGAACGGATCCGCCCCAATTGCTTCTCCCGTCCCGGGGACGGGCTCTACCTCCTGTGCCCGGAGACCGATGAAAACGGCCTGCCGCTCCCGGACAGCCAGAAGGCCCTCTGGGCCCTTCTCAGGGACGGCCTGGCCAGCGGCCGCTTCTCCGCCGCCTGGGCCCTGGGCCACGGCGGCGCCATGGAGGGCATCGTCAAATGCGCCCTGGGCAACTTCAGGGGCGTCGAACTTTCCAAGGACGTGCCCGCCCAGGCCCTGTATGACTGGCATTTCGGCGGCGCCCTCGTCAGCGCCGACGCGCCCGTGGACGGGGCGCTCTGCCTTGGAAAAGTGCTTGAGGAGCCGGTTTTGAAAAAGGGCTCCGACATCCTGCCCCTTCAAAAGGTCCGGCAGCTGTACGAAGCCCCTCTGGAACCCATCTTCCCCCGCTATCTCCGGAACGAGGCCCCCGCCGCTTCCGTCCCCGCGGCGCCCCGGGTGGACCATGCGGTGCCCGCCGCCAAGGCGCACTTTGCCTCCCCGCGGGTGCTGATCCCGGTGTTCCCGGGCACCAACTGCGAATACGATTCCATGAAGGCCCTCGAGCGCGCAGGCCTGACGGGGGAAACCCTGGTCATCCGCAACCTGACGGGTGAAGCCATCAACGAATCCATCCGCCGGGCCGCAGAGGCCATCGACCGTTCCCAGATGATCTTTATTCCCGGCGGCTTCTCCGGCGGGGACGAGCCGGACGGCTCCGGCAAGTTCATTACCGCCTTCTTCCGGTCCGAGGCCGTGCGGGACGCCGTCACGCGCCTTCTGGACGACCGGGGCGGGCTGATGCTGGGCATCTGCAACGGCTTCCAGGCCCTGATCAAGCTGGGCCTGGTGCCCTACGGGCGCATCGTGGCTCCCAGGGAGGACAGCCCCACCCTGACCTTCAACACCATCGGCCGGCATCAGAGCTGTCTTGTGCGCACCCGCATCGTGAACACCGCCTCTCCCTGGCTTTCCAGGGTCCGGGTGGGCGACGTGCTGACCGTCCCCATCTCCCACGGGGAAGGCCGCTTCATCGCAAACGTCGCGGAAATGCAAAAGCTCCTTTCCAACGGCCAGATCTTCAGCCAGTACTGCGCCGAAGACGGCACTCCCTCCATGGACATCCTCGCCAACCCCAACGGCTCCATGCTGGCCGTGGAGGGCATCATGAGCCCGGACGGAAGAGTCCTTGGCAAGATGGGCCATTCCGAGCGCACCGGGAAGGGCCTGTACCTGAACGTGGAAGGGAATTATGACCTGGGCCTGTTCGAAAGCGCCCGGGACTACTTCCGTTAAATCCGTTTTTTCCTGGCTTCGCGGGAAGGGCAGCGCCTGCCCTTCCCGCTCTTTCTGTCTGTGGGACAGGTTGACGCCCGCCGGCCCGAAAGATTATAATGGGGCCATCCTTTTCACCGTCCAACTGAATCCTGCAAGGAAGAGGCAAACATCCCATGACAGAAGGATTGACCGATGGCATGACCGTCCTTTCCAGGAACGCGTTTGAGACCGCTTCCGCCCTGAACGTATCCGCCCAAAGCGCCGTAGAGTCGCTTTTGTCCGTCCCTGCCCGTACCTTTGCGGAACTCCTGGCGCAGTACGCGCCGGAAGGGACTGGCAGGGAAACCCTCGTGGCCGGCCTTTGCGCCGGGGACCCCGCGCGCAGCCGCGCCTCCATGGACAAAAAGGTCCGCGATTGGCTGAACGGAAGGTATCAGCCCACCGCCCGGGAGGACCTGCTTGAGCTTTGCTTCATCCTGCGGCTTTCGGTGGAGGAGGCCGACGCCTTTTTGTCCGCCGCCAGCGAGGAAGGGCTCCATTGGCGCGATCCCAAAGAGCTGACCTATGCCTTCGCCCTCCAAAGGAACATGTGCTATCCGGAAGCGGCGTCCCTGTATGCGCGCGTCCTGCCGCAGGAGGCGCCGGCGGGGCCCGGGGCAAGGGATGTTTATACCCCGGCCATCCGTTCGGAGGCCGCGCGGCTTGAAACGGAGGCGGATCTGAAACACTATCTGGAAGGCGCCGCGGACCGGCTGGGGGTCTTTCACAACCGCGCCTACCGGCAATTACTGGATTTTCTGTCCCTGCTGGAAAAGCCGCGCGCCGTCAGCGTTGACCAGGAGGAGTCCTTCACCGTCCGCAGAATCGTGGAAACCTACCTGGACAGCCGCTTCCCTTCCTCGTGGGACAAAAAGAAGCTGGATGAAAAGCGACGGGGCATTCTGGCCGGCTGGCCGGACGAATCGACGCTGTCCCGCATGAAAAACGGAAAGACCGATGTGAACCGAAAGACCCTGATCCTCCTTTTCCTGGCTACGGACGGCGGCGAGGAAATCACGGACGATTGGCGGGAGGATGTGTATTGGGACGAAACGGACGAAGAGACGGATTCGGACGCCGATTTCCGCTCCTCCTATCTGCGGCTGAACCAGATGCTTGCCTCCTGCGGATACCGCATGCTCGACCCGCGGAGCCCCTTTGACTGGGTCTGTATTTACTGTCTGCGGATTGGGAGCGACCCGGAGTCCATGGAAGGCTTGAGCGAGCGGCTGTCGGAGATGCTGGACGCGCTCTTTGCCGCTTTCCCGGCGGAAACGGGATAAAAGAAACCCGCCTTTCCCGTGTTATGCTTGCGATGATCCATCATGTTGGAAAGGATGTGTCAGCAAATGGACCATCGTTCCGAACTGCCCCCGGGAACCGTCCTTCCGTTCCCCGCCATGGCCTGCCGGCTCGGCGAATGCATCGGCCGCGGCTCCAACGCCCTCGTCTATGAAGCCTGCTATCAGGACGACGCAAGCACGGAGTGGATTCACCGCGTCCTTGTAAAGGAGCTCTTCCCCTATGACGCCAGCGGCCACATCTGGCGGGATCAGGAGGGCGTCATCCGTCAGGACGCGTCAGGCCTTGCCCTTTGGCAGACGCACCGGACCAGCTTTGAACGGGGAAACCACACGCATCTGCGCCTGCTCGCCCTGCAGCCGGACCGGTTCGGCGGAAACCTGAACACTTATTCCCTGAACGGAACGCTTTATACCGTCCTGGACGATTCCGGGAGCAGGAGCCTTGAAAAAGCACTGAACGGGAAACCGGTCCGGGATCTGCGCGAAGGCGCGCGCCGGTGTCTCGGGCTGCTTGACTGCCTGGAAGTGTTTCACCGTCAGGGATACCTGCACCTGGACATCAGCCTGGACAACGTGCTGCTGGTGGGCGAAGGCCCCCGGGAGCGGGTGCTGCTGATTGACTACAACAGCGTTCACAGCGTCGACGAGATCCGGAACGGAGAAGCGCTTTATTTCAGCGCAAAGGAAGGCTTTACGGCGCCCGAAACGCAGACGGGCCTGTACCGGAGCATCTCCTTCTGCACGGATCTGTTCTCCGTGGCGGCGGTTTTTCATGCCCTGCTGACAGGAAAAGCGCCTTCCCTGCCGCAGCTGAGCCGCAGAATCCCCCCCGACGCCGGGGAAAGTCCTTTGCTCAAAGACGCGCCCTCCAGCGTCCGGGAACAGGTCAAACGGATCTTGCGGCGGGGGCTCTGCGCGCTGCCGGAAAAGCGGTATTCCTCCTGCGGACACATGAGGAAGGACCTTGAAGAGCTTCTGAACCGTGTGGACGGGCTGGGGGTCTCCCACGCCGCGCTATGGGAAGCCGGCCGCAGGAGCGTCCTCCGGCTGGTCAGGCAAAACCCTTCCCTCGCCTATCTGGAAAAGGAATCCCTGCTGTATCCTTTGCGCGTCACGTGGGATGAAAACGGGCAATCCGTCTCTCTGGCCGATTTCATATCGGAGGTTTCCGCCCGGCACGGGCCGCCGGTGCTGCTGGAAGGCGCCGGCGGAAGTGGAAAATCCACCGCGCTTCTCAGGACGGTCCTGTCCGCGCCGCGCTCCTATTCCGCAGGGAACCCCGCTGTTCTCTTTCTTGCGCTGTCCGCGTGGCGGGCGGGCACCGCGCACTTCCTGCTTGACAGCCTTCTTCAGGAGCTCCGGTTCGACCCGGATACCCGCACGATGGAGGACGCGCGGCACGCCCTGACCGAACAAATGAACCGGCCCATCACGCACAGGGGGGAAAAGCGCCCGAAGCTGCTCCTGCTGCTGGACGGTCTCAACGAAGCGCCCGGCGACAGATCTGCCCTGCTTTCGGAGATCAAAGCGCTTTCCGTCCTCCCCGGCCTTTCCATGATCATCACAAGCCGCGTCTTTCCCGCGTTTCTCCCGGGCCGGAAAGCGCGTCTGAACCCGCTCTCCTGTCAGGACGTGGATCAGGCGCTGGCCCGCCAAGGCCTGCTGCTGCCGGAAAAGGAGGAAATGCGGCAGCTTTTGCAGACCCCCCTCCTGCTCTCGCTGTTTATCCAGACCGCAGGGGTCCGGGAAACCCAGCTGCGGTGCGAAACCGAAGGCCAGCTGGTGGATGATTATCTGGACGCCCTGTGCGCCAAGGCAGCGCAGGACGGACAGCAGGCCCGATACCGGGCCGAGGCTGCCGTGCGCCTGGTGCTTCCCGCCATCGCATGCGAAACCCGCAGGCAAAGCGTGGCCCCCGATGACCGCCTGCTGTTTCCTGCCGTAGTCAGGTGCCGCAAAATGCTCGGTATCCGCACCCTGTCCCGGGCCTTTCCCCAATGGATCGGCCACGGGGCGGAAATCTCCGGAGACGGCCTCGGCGACGATGCCTGGTATGGCCTCATGGTTCACGATATGCTGTGGAAGCGGCTTGGCCTGCTCCTCCGGGATGAAAGGGGCGGCTGGCACATCCGCCACCAGGTCCTGCAGGAACACCTCACGCGCATGGACGCCTCGAACCGTTCGTCCTTAAAGAAAGTCCGGTTTCGCCGCGGTGCGTTCATCGCGGGGCTGGCTGCCTGCGCGGCGCTGGTCCTCTTCCTGACCCGGACCGTCTGGTACGCTCCGGCCTACCTGAGAACAATCGCCCCTCCGCCGGACATGGACAAACTGACCGCGGCGGCAAACCGGGCCTATGATCCGGACGATCCCGATTATGCGCATCTAATGGATACCCTGCGTGCGGCAGAGGAGGGGGATGTCTGGCAGCAGTACGGCATGGGCATCCTTTTTGAGGACGGAATCGGCGTGGAGCGGGACCTGGACATGGCAAGGCAGTATTACCTGCTGGCCGCGTCGCAGGACCTGCCCGAGGCCTGGCTGCGGCTGGGGGTCTTCTATCAGAACGGCCTTGGCGTCGGCGTGTCCCCAAGGGCAGCCGCCGCCTGTTATGAAAGGGCAGCCGGCATGGGCTCGGCCGATGCCCTGGTTTCGCTGGGCGTCCTGTACCTGAACGGGGTGTATTTCGGCCGGTCCGACAGCAAAGCGTTTGCGTATTTCCAATCCGCCCGGAACAGGAACAGCGCTTCGGGGGCCTATTGGCTTGGGTACATGTACCGTGAAGGACGCGGCGCGGCGCAGTCCGACGAGCAGGCGGCGCAGCTGTTTAAAAGCGCGCTGCAGGGGAACTTCGCCCCCGCGGCGGAAGCGCTGGGCGACCTGTACAGTGACGAAAACAGCGTCCTGAAAGACCTTGCCGAGGCCCGGTTTTACTATCAGACAGCGGCGGACATGGGCCTTGCGGGGGCGGCCGATAAGCTTGCCGCCCTGCCGGGGCCATGATGCCGGATGAACCTGAAACGGAACGCACGGTCCCGCCCCCCTCCCGGACGGTCCCCGCTGTCCCGGCCAGGGCCTGTCCGCCCCGCCGGGGGAAAAAAGTCCAAATCCGATCGAGTAGGAGGGGGTGATTAGCCCCCGTCCTCTCACCGCACCGTGCGTAC
>CAMJUL010000031.1 GCA_946408995.1 uncultured Clostridia bacterium
CATGAGCGGTGGTGTGGGAGGACGGGGGTTAGCCACCCCCTCCTACCCGATTAAGAAGAGGCCGCGGAAGGCGGCCGTGAAAAAGCGCGGGGGATCGAAGGCCGTCGCCGTTTTCTTCCGGTCCCGGCGGCTTGACGCCGATGGAGCGGCGCTTTATCCCGGCCCGCGCTTTACCGTATTTCCGTTGGGCCGGCGCCTGCCCGAGCCCTACAGCCCATGCGCCACGCCATCGGGTTTGCGAGTTAAAAACAGCGAACCGGCCGTTTGGACCGATTCGCTGTCTTCTTTACATAATCCAGGGTATCCCGGACCTGTCTTTACTTGAGCATGCTCTCCTGCCAGCTGTCATAGGGTTTGATGCCCAGCAGCTGCGCCACGGTGGGCGCGACGTTGGCCAGGCCGAACTTGCCCTGCTTCATCTCGTGGCGCTCGTCCTTGTCGTAGATGATGAAGGGGACGGGGTTCAGGCTGTGGGCCGTGCGGACTTCGATCTTGCCCTTCTTGTTCTTCTCCAGCATCTGGTCGGAATTGCCATGATCGGCGGTGACGATCAGGATGCAGCCCTCGGCGTCGCAGGCCTTGCGGATGCGGGCCAGCTCCAGGTCCACGCTCTCCACCGCGATCTCCGTGGCATAAAGGTTGCCGGTGTGGCCCACCATGTCGCCGTTGGGGAAGTTGCAGCGGATAAAGCCGTACTTTTTGCTCTGGATGGCTTCGATCACCTTGTCGGCGATCTCGGTGGCCTTCATCCAGGGGCACTCGTCGAAGGAGCGGACATCGCTGGGGATCTCGCAGTAGTCTTCAAGCTCTTCGGAGACCTTGCCGGAGCGGTTGCCGTTCCAGAAGTAGGTCACATGGCCGTATTTCTGCGTTTCGGAGACGGCGTATTCCCTGATGCCGTGGGCAACCAGGAGCTCGGTCAGCGTCTCGCGGATCTGGGGCGGGTTCACCAAATACTTGTGGGGGATGTGCAGGTCGCCGTCGTACTCCAGCATGCCGGCGTATTTAACCTGAGGGATCACGCCGCGATCGAATTTGTCGAAGGAGGCATCGCCGTCGAAAGCCATGGAGATCTCCAGCGCGCGGTCGCCGCGGAAATTGAAGAGGATCACGCTGTCGCCGTCCTGCATCGCGCCGACAGGCTTGCCGTTGTCGCCGATGACGAAGGCGGGCAGGTCCTGATCGATGGCGCCGGTCTCCTTCCGGAGGGTCTCGACGGCCTCGGCAGCGCTGCCGAAGAAGCGGCCTTCCCCGCCGATCTGGCAGTCGGGGCTCTTGCCGTGTACATGTACCTCCCAGCCCTTGCGGACCATGTCCCAGTTGGCCTGGTAGCGGTCCATGGTGATCTGCATGCGGCCGCCGCCGGAGGCGATCTTCCCGTCAAAGGTGTCGTCGTTCAGTTCCGAGAACACATCCTCCAATTGAGCGATGTACTCCGGCGCTGAAGTTGCGGGCACGTCGCGGCCGTCCAGCAGGGCGTGAACGCGGACGGTCTTTACGCCCTCCTTCTTGGCTTCCCGGATCATGGCGATCAGGTGGGCGATGTTGGAGTGTACGTTGCCGTCGGACAGCAGGCCGATGAAGTGCAGCGCGGTGCCCTTTTCGATCACAGAGCCCACCAGGTCCTTCCAGGTCGCGCTCTGGTAGATGGCGCCGGATTCGATGCTCTCGTTGACCAGTTTCGCGCCCTGGGAATAGATCTGGCCGCAGCCCAGGGCGTTGTGGCCGACTTCGCTGTTGCCCATGTCATCGTCGGTGGGCAGGCCGACCGCGCCGCCATGCGCCTTGATGCACTGCCAGGGGCAGGTGGCCTTGAATTCGTCGAGGGTCGGGGTGGTGGCCTTCATGACCATGTTGCCAAGTTCTTCCGGGGTCTCGCCCACGCCGTCCATGACAACCAGCACAACGGGTTTATTCATCGCAAATTTCTCCTCCCACCGAAATGGTTTTATTCTCTGGCGGCGGGGCGCTTCTCCCCGCCGTGGTTTAGTCTATCGCAATCGGTGGAGAATGTCAACGCATCCGCTTGCTGTTTGCGGACCTCGCGTTCCCAGCTGCGGCCCCCTGAAAAACAGCAAACACAGCGCGAGAAGTCCGATCCGGGGCGCATAGGGGCAAGAAAAAATGGTAAAAAACGGGAAATGTCCTGCGCGGACGGGAGGGCCGGGATGTCCAGGCTCCCGCAATGCCGCCGCCGTCAAAGCAATTTCATCAGGCGGTCCCGTTTTTCCCGGTATTCCATATCCGAAACGATGCCCATGGAGCGCATCTTCGTCAGCGCGTTGATGAGGCTGACGACCTGCGCGGGGCTCGGGCCGTCCGAAGGCAGGGTCTCCTTTTCAGGGGCGGGGCCGGAGCGCGGCTCCGGAAGGGGAGCATCCTGCGGCGCAGCTTCCTCAGGCGGGGCCTCCTCCACAGGCTCGACCGGCAGGGCGGGGGACGGAGCTTTTGGAGGCATCCAGGAGGCGTTTTGGGCGTACTGTCGGGTATAGGCTTCCCGGGCGGGCACACGCGGGCTGTCGGGCAGGGCGGGCTCCTCCCGGGGCGAAAAGAGCGGGCGGTCGGGGTCCACGCTGGCTTTGGAAACGCGGGGAGCCGTCAGGGCATCGGGCTTCAGCCCCTGGGTCTGGCCAACGCGGACGGGCTTTTTCGCCTCCCGGATCTCACAGGACAGCGGGCGGGAAAAACAGAGGGCCGACAGGACATAGCAAAGAAGACAGAGCAACAGGACCATCCCGTCGGTGCCCGCGCTCTCCGCGCCCGTCAGGAGGGAGGCGAGGGATGGGAAACCATAGACCCGCAGGGCCGTTATGGACACCAGGGCCCGGCCGGCGGCCAGCAGGGAGAGTCCCGCGCAGCTCCACAGCAGCATTGAACGCTGCCGGAAGGAGAAGAGGGCGGTCAGGAGCAGCAAAACCAGGACTTCCTGGCTGAAGGAAGCCTCCAGGGCGGCAGGAAGCAGCGCCGGGAGGGGTCCGCCCAAAAAGAGCAGCGGCTTAGCCGGCGTGAATCCGGACAGGGTGATCAGCCCGGCGGCAAGGATCGCAAAGGCTCCCCTGCCGGAGCGGCCGGTCAGGAAGAGGACGAGGGCTGCCGCGGCAAAGGAAACAGGCAGGGCAAGGCCCGCGGCCAGAAGGCTTTGCACAAGGGGTGTCCGCACCCCCTCTTCCATGCCAAAGGCACCCTGAAGCAGGAAGGGCAGAAGGACCAGGCAGGAAACCAGGACCGCGGCGCCAAACACAGCCACGGGGAAGAAGGGCTTTATGCCCTTTCCAGCCTGGACGGGTTCGGGCCGCCCGGAAAGCGTCAGGCTGTGCAGGAGGGCCGCAGCCGTGAGGGCGCACAGGATCTCCACGGTCATGCGAAGAAAGGAGGCGGCAGAGGCCAGCGGGTCCCGGACACGGGCCAGGGCCCAGGCATCCAGGGTCATTTCCCCGACGGGGGGATTCAGCAGCGCGGTCTCAGGATCCGGGGAGAGGAGAGCGCAGAACAGCACCAGCGCGGTCAGAAGCGCACCGGAGGCGGCTTTCCGGCGGAGGCGGAACAGGCAGCAGGCAAAGGCGGAAAGGGAAGCGGTTTTGAGGGCGGAAAAGAGCATCGCCCGGAACGGGAAGGACAGGCCCTCCAGGAAACCCGCGTTCAAAAGCAGGGGGGGGGGAACAAAAAGGGGCAGCAGCACCAGGGCCCCCAGGGCAGCAGCGAAGGGGGATGGCGCCCGGGAGAGGGCAAGCCCCACGCCGAACCCCACGAGGCATCCCGCCAGGGCGCTTCCAAGACGCGCAAGAAGGGATTTGAGAAGGGCGGTATAGAAATCCGTCAGGCTCAGGACATCGCCCAGAGCGGGGGTGCCGCTGTGATACAGGGTCAGGCCCCAGAGACCAAGGGCGGAAAGGCCGAAGACAAGGGCGGGGATCCAGGCTGCTTTTTTGCTTTTCATGGCGTATCATCCTCCTGGACTCAAAGGCCGATGGCTTTGAGATCCATTTTCAAGACATCCTTTTGCGTACATGCCGTTCAAACCCGGCACCGTTTCGGAACAGGCCTGCTTTGACCGGACAGGCGATGCCCCGGATGCGCCCCGGCCGGTCTGAAAGGGGCGCTTTTGCTTCTATTTTAATGCCAAACGGATGGGATGTCACTCCTTTTTTTCAGGACCGGGCAAACGGGGCTTGGACATGAACCCCAAAAAGGCAAATCACACAGGATCGGAGGGGACATCAGGATCCCTGCGCGGACGCGCGCGTCATGCATAAGCCGCGGCCTGTCAAAAGCCGGCTCTTGACAGAAGCCCCGGGGATTGGTAGCATGGAACGGGTCCCTCAGACAGCTGAAAACGGGAAAGAAAACGGGGTGGAATGAATGGACAGATTCCTTGCGGAGCTGGAAAGAAAAATGGGCCGGTTTTATATCCCCGGCCTGATGAAGGTCATTTGCTTTGGGATGGCCGGGGTCTTTATCCTGGACCTGGTATTTGCCCGTTCGGCGGTGAGCGCGTCCGCTTTCCTGGCCTTCAGCCGGGAAATGGTGCTGCGGGGGCAGATCTGGAGGCTGTTCACCTTTATTTTTATTCCGCCGGATTCGAGCCTGCTGTTTATTGTCTTCGCGCTGTATCTTTATTATTTTCTTGGCACGGCCCTGGAAAACCGCTGGGGCAGCAGGCGGTTCAACCTGTATTACCTCATCGGGATCATCGGCGCGGACATCGGGGGGATGCTATTGGGCTACAACACCAATTCCTACCTGAACCTGAGCCTTTTCCTGGCCTTCGCCTGCCTGTATCCGGATCATGAGGTGCTGTTGTTCTTCATTCTGCCGGTCAAGATGAAATACATCGCCTGGGCGGACGCGGCTTTGCTGGTCTATTCGCTGGTCGTGGGCACCTGGGCCCAGAGAGGCTGCATGCTGTTCAGCCTGCTGCCCTTCTTCCTGTTCTTCGGGCAGGATCTGTACGGGTATGCCCGCAGGGGCCTCAGCCGCCTGCGGCAGCGCCGGCGGTAAGGCCGCCGCAGGGAGGGCCCCGCCGAAGGGGCGGCCTGTAAAACAAAAAAGGAAGAGCAGGCTCCTTTCCGTCCGGCCGGAGCCGCCTTCCGGGGACAAAGATACAAAAAGGCTGCCGCGGATGAAAAAGGATCCGCGGCAGCCTTCTTTGGTCACTTTCCGGCGATCCGGATCTCGCCGACGTAAACGCTGGGGCTTCCGATGGAGGAGCCGGGGAAGGTCAGGTCGTTCCCCACGGCCCGGATGGCCTTGAGCAGGCTGTAGAAGTTGCCTGCGACGGTGATCCGGTCCACCGGACGGTCCTTTTGACCGCCCCGGACGCTGTAGCCCTCCGCGATCAGGCTGAAGTCGCCGCTCATGGCGTTGGTGCCGGCGTGCAGGCCGCTCAGGTCGGTGATGACAAGGCCGTCGCCCATTTCCCTAAGCAGTTCCTCCGGACGAAGGGTACCCGGCCGGAGGTAAAGGTTGGTGGGGGCGACGCGCACGGGCGCGCCGTAGGAGGCCTTGCTGGCGTTGCCGGTGGAGGCGCACCCAGCCTTGCGGGCGGTCTTCAGGTTGTGGAGCAGGGTCGTGAAGACACCGCCGGAGATCACCTCCTTTGCATGGCAGGCGACCCCCTCGTCGTCAAAGCTCCGGGAGGCGAAGCCGCCGGCCAGCAGGGGATCGTCGATGAGGGTCACCGCACCGGAGGCGATCGTCTGCCCCTCCTTTCCGGAAAGGAGGCTCATGTTCTGCTGGGCGTTTTCCGCCGAAAAGATGCCGCTGAAGGCGCCCAGCAGGCTGCTCATGGCCCGGGGATCAAAGATGACCGGGTAGGCGCCGGTGGGGACGGGGGCGGCGTCCAGCATGAAGAGGGCCTTTTCCCGGGCTTCGGCGGCAAGGACCTCGGCTTCCGCGGGGTCAAAGGAACGGCAGGCGCGGAACGCGCTGCCGGTGGCGCTCCGCTCCCGGTCCTTGGCCAGGGCGTTCAGGAAGGAAACGCGCAGGTTGTCCCGGCTTTTCAGGTCCAGGCCGAAGGTGTTGACGATGCGCACCTCCGCGGAGGAGGTGGAAATGGAATTGCTGGCCGCGGCGCGGATCCGGGGATCCCCGCTCAAAAGGGCCTCCTCGCTTTTGAGGAGAAAATCCAGCTTTTCCCGGGGGGAAACGCTGTCCAGGGCAGGCTCGTAAAGGTCCAGGGGGGGATAGACGCTGTCCCCGGAATAGAGCTCCTGGACGCTTTCGTCCTCTGTCAGAGAGGCGCTTTCCACCACTGCGTCGACCAGCTGCCCGGCGGCCTCGTCCCCCAGGGCCTCGCCCGAGGCATAGCCCATGCGTCCCCGGTACAGGCCCCGCAGGCTGATCCCCCGGGTGGAATGGACGGTATAGCCGGTGATGGCGCCCTGCTGGCACATGGCGCGGAAGGACTCCCGGGAGGAAAGATAGACCTCGGCGGCGGAGAGCCCCTTTTCTTTGGCGAGGCGGAGAAGCCTTTGGATGAAAGCGTCGATCTCCGACGGCGAGCCGGCGGGAGAGGGGGAATGGACGGTATGATTCACGTTTGTTTCGCCTCCTTATTTCGCGCCGCCGACCGTCAGGCTGGAAACGCGGATCATGGGCTGGCCGACATTGGTGGGGATGGAGCCGGACAGGGAGCCGCACATGCCCTGGGCCATCTGCATGTTGCGTCCGACGCGGTCGATCCTGAGCAGGATCTCGCTGCCGCGGCCGATCAGGGAGGCTCCGCGGACGGGGTGCACGATGCGTCCATCCCGCACCAGATATCCTTCCTCCACGGCAAAGTTGAATTTGCCCGTGGCGGGGTTCACGCTGCCGCCGCCCATGGAGCGGCAGTACAGTCCGTCCCCCATGGTGGCGATCATTTCGCTGTCGGAATCCTCCCCGGCGGCGATGAAGGTGTTGCGCATCCGGCTGGTGGGGGCGTACATGTACCCCTGCCGCCTTCCGGAGCCCGTGACGGGCATGCCCATTTTGCGGCTGTTGAGGCGGTCGATCATGTAATTTTTCAATACGCCCTTTTCGATCAGCGTAAGGCGCGTGGGCTCCACGCCCTCGTCGTCGATGTTTTCGCTGCCCCATTCGTTGGGGAGGGTGCCGTCGTCGATGGCGGTCACCTTGTCGGAGGCGATTTTCTGGCCCAGCCGGCCGGCGAACTCGCTGTTGCCCGGGGCAACGGAGGTGGCCTCCAGGGAATGGCCGCAGGCCTCGTGGAAAATGACGCCGCCAAAGCCGTTGTCGATCACCACGGGCATGGTGCCGCTGGGACACAGGGGGGCGTGAAGCATGGTCACGGCGATCCTGCAGGCCTTATGGGCGCAGACCTCCGGGTCTACGGTGCGGTCGAAGAGCTCAAAGCCCTGCATGGCCCCGGGGGAGCTGTGCCCGGTCTGGGTCTCGCTGCCGTTGGAGGCCACGGCGTTGACCGAGAAGCGGGTATAGACCCTCAGGTCGTTCCTGAACAGGCCCTCGGAATTGGCGATCAGCACCCGCTGCTGGGAATCGGTATAGGAGATGACGCCCTGAACGACCTCTGGATACATCTTCAGGATGCCGCCCGCGGCCCTGAGCTTGTCTGCCTTGTCCCGCGCGCGGACAGTGTCTGGCAGCTCCTTGATGATGTGAACGCTGGGCCCTTGGGTGTCCGAAAAGGGGAGCGGGCGGAGCGCCGCCCCGCCCTCGATGGCGGCGGCCGCTTTTTCGGCGCAGGCCTTCAGACCCTTTTCGGAGGTGTCGTTGGTGTAGACATAGACCGAGGACAGCCCGGAATAGACCCGGACCCCGGCGCCGTGCAGCCGGTTGGAGGTCACCGTCTCGATCCTTCCGGAGCGCATGATCAGGCTGTTGTTTTTCCGGTCTTCCATAAAGATCTCGGCAAAATCGCCGCCGGTTTTCAGCGCTTCCTCAAGTACGGAAAGCACGGTATCCTGTTTAAGCATGTCGATCCTCCCTGAAACAAGGTCAAGCATCCAAAGCATGGGACCATTCTACCATACTCCCCGTCCCGCGGCAACAGGCAGAAAGAACCCCCGCGGAAGAAGGCCGCGGGGGGGAAAAAAAAGAAATCAAAGCATTTTCCGGAGGGCTGCCCCCTCCAGGTCCGACAGGAGGGCCGGGGAAAGGTCCGCCATGGTGAAACAGCCGCTCTGGCCCTTTTGGTTCAGCCGCCAGGCCGCCCTGGCGCAGGCGGCAAGGACAGAGCCTGTGAAGCCGGGGTTGGAATCCAGCTTTAGGCTGTATTCGATGACGTGGCGCTCCTGACTGTCCCAGCCGGTTTTGCCCGAACGCAGCACGAAGCCGCCGTGGGGGAGGCCCGCGTGATCCCGCTTCATTTCCTCCTCGGTGATGAAATGCACCGTGGTGTCGTAATCGGAAAAATAATTGGGCATGTTCACAATGGCTTCCGTGATTTTTGCCTTGTCAGCGCCTTCCTCGGCGACCACATAGCAGACCCGGGTGTGCTTCTGCCGGGCGGTCAATTCCGGATCCAGGCCGGAGCGGCATGCCTCCACGGCGCTCTGGACCGGAACGGTGTACTCCCGGGCGTCCAGGACCCCGGGAACGCGGCGCACCGCGTCGCCGTGGCCCTGGCTGACCCCCTTTCCCCAGAAAGTATAGTCCCTGCCGTTGGGCAGGACGGCGGAGGCGAGCATCCTTTGGACGCTGAAAAGCCCGGGATCCCAGCCGGCGCTGATGACCGAGGCGAGGCCTGCGGCGCGGGCCGCGGCGTCCACCCGCCCGAAATGCTCTTCGATGCGGGCGTGGGTGTCAAAGGAATCCACGCAGTTGAACAGGGAGGCGAAATGGGGGGTCTGTTCCGGCAGGTCGTTGGCGCTGCCTCCGCACAGGACCAATACGTCGACGCGGTCCCGCCAAAGGGGGGCCTCGAGGGCGGGAAGCACGGGAACGCCGCTGCGCACGCTGACCTTGTCAGGCTCCCGTCTGGTAAAAACGGCGGCCATTTCCATATCGCTGCTCTGGCAGACGGCGCACTCCACACCCCTGGCCAGGTTTCCGTAACCCATCAAACCGATTCTGATCATTCTTCAATTCCCCTTTGCGTTTTTATGGCGGTCTCCGATCATCCCGGAGAGAAAACAGGCGCGGGCAGGCGGGCCCGCGAACGAAATGCACTATTCTGCATTCAACGGCCTCCTCCTTCCTGAAAATTGTTCTTTCAGTGTTCCTTTGCCGGCCGCAGACCGGGGAGGGGAAGCCATAAAACCATTTGACGCGGGGCGCGGGAAAATGATACGATAAACAACGCGCAGTTCCGGATCGGATGAAAGCGCCAGGAAAGGAATGAAAAAATGAACGACACAGGAAGGCGTGCCCTTTTGAAAGGCCGGCGGGCGGCGGTGCTGCTTGCGGCCCTCTGGCTTGCGCTCTACGCGCCCCTTGAGGCGGGGGGAGAGACGGTGAGCAGGGTGTTTACCCCCTCGGGACAGCTGACTCCAGGGCGGGCGGACAGGGATTACTGGACCACGCCCATGGATATCCACGACGAGGAGGCCGTCTGGCAGATGCTGATGGCGCCTTCGTATGTGCTCAGCGGCGGACAGCAGGAGCAGGTAACGCTTTACGCGCGGCCGGACGAGAAATCCGACGCGGTGGGGGAGGTGACCTGTCAGAGCCAGGGGGTGCAGGTGCTCAAAGAGGACGAAAACGGCTGGACCCTCGTGCGCTGCTATTCCTCCTCCTTCCATGACAGCAAAACGGAAAAATGGAACGAGCTGGTGGAGGGGTATGTGCCGACGGACCGCCTCAGGCGCCAGACGCCGGCCGCGGGGATGGGGTTGGTGGTGGACAAGCTGACCCAGCGCCTCTACGTGTTCCGGGAGGGAAAGCTGTTTTCCACCCTCCGGGTCTCCACGGGACTGAGCAACGAGCGGCAGCCCTATAACGAGACCCGCTCCGGGGAGTTTTTTCTGGTCAGCAAGGTGGGGGATTTCAAATCCGACAACATGACCTGCGAGATCGCCATCCGCTTCAACGCCGGGGATCTGATCCACCAGGTGCCCTACATCGGGGCGGACAAGGATTACGACCTGTGCGAGGGGAAATTGGGCCAGCGGGCCAGCCATGGCTGCGTCCGGGTCCAGCGCAAGCGGACGCCGGAGGGGGTCAACATGCGCTGGATCTGGAACAATTACGAGAAATGGACCAAGATCGTCATCTGGGAGGATCTGGAGGGGAGGACCCTGGAGGAAACGGACGGGGAGACCCTGGTGTACTACAACCCGAAAAAAGGCAGGTATTACCACCTGAAGGAGACCTGCTACGGGGTCCGGGAGGAGTACCTGCCCCTGACGCCCATCCCCTACGCGAGCCTGTATGAGACCCACACGAAGCTGAAGGAGTGCCCCTACTGCAACCCGCCTTCCAAAAGATGACGCAAGGGTCCAAATATTGTCCCGGAAGGGCCTTGAATTCGGTTTCCCTTTGCTTTATAATAGGAAAAGCAATTTGCCCTCGCAATTTGCTGAGTTTTTGTTTGCTCAAACCGGCATGGCCGGTATCGACCTGAAAAAGGAGGATTTGAACAATGAATATCATTTTTCTGGGACCTCCCGGTGCCGGCAAGGGAACGCACGCGCAGCGCCTGACGCAGGAAATGGGCATTCCGCAGATCTCCACGGGGGAGATTCTCCGTGCCGCCATCCGTGAAGGGACGCCCACGGGCCTGCGCGCCAAAGCGTACACCGAAAAGGGCGAACTGGTTCCGGACGCGGTGGTCATCGACATCGTCAAAGAGCGTCTGGCCAAGGAAGACTGCAAGAACGGCTGCATTCTGGACGGCTTCCCCAGGACCGTGCCCCAGGCGGAAGCGCTGGCCACTTTTGCCGCCATCGACGCGGTGGTGAATTTCGTCCTGCCGGACGAGGCCATCATCCGCCGTCTCTCCGGACGCAGGGTCTGTCCCTCCTGCGGCCTGACTACCCATGTCAGCGCCCTGAACGGCAAGGACACCTGCCCGGAATGCGGCAGCAGGCTGATCCAGCGCAAGGACGACCTGCCGGAGACCGTGGAGAACCGCCTGAAAGTCTACAAGGAGCAGACGGAACCCCTGATCGCCTATTACCAGGGCAAGGGCAAGGTAAAGGACATCCTGTGCGAAAACCACACCGTGGAGGAGAACCACGCGCAGGTGCGCGCGGCCCTGGGGCTGGATGCCTGAGGCGGGCAAGAGGAGCCGCGGGGGACCGTACTTGAAAATGAAGCCAGATATTTTGGAAGGAAGCGTAGTAATTTCACAAAAAGGGCGTGACAAAGGCAGGGTCTTTGTGGTATTATATTTGGTGGACGCCGATTTTGTGATGCTCTGCGACGGGGACACCCGCAAGCAGGACCGCCTGAAGAAAAAAAGGCGCAAACATCTCAGGGCGCTGCCCGCGCAGCTTGCGGAAATCGTTTCTGCCAGCAGGGCGGGGACATGCAAAGATGCCGATATCCGCAAGGCATTGGAACCCTGGCGGGAATACGCCCGTCAGGTATGGACACGGTAGGGAGGGAATTACCTTTTGTCGAAGGATGATGTAATCGAAATGGAGGGCAAGGTCATTGAGGCGCTGCCCAACGCCATGTTCCAGGTGGAATTGCCCAACGGACACCGGATCATGGCGCACATTTCCGGAAAGATGCGTATGAATTTTATCCGGATCTATCCCGGGGACAAGGTGACCATCGAGCTTTCCCCCTACGATCTGACGCGCGGGCGCATCACCTGGCGCAGCAAGAACTGAAGACGCTGGCCCTCCGGGGCCTGTCTTCCGGCGTGAGAACGCCGGTTTTGACAGAAAAATTGACCCGTTTTTCTGTCCATCCCGTCCCCGCGAAGGGGGCAGACGACCCCCGTTACAAGCGGGTTTTGAAGGAGTGAAACACACATGAAGGTCCGTCCGTCCGTAAAGCCCATCTGCGAAAAGTGCAAGGTCATCAAGCGCAAGGGCCGCGTCATGGTCATCTGCGAGAATCCCAAGCACAAGCAGCGTCAGGGCTGATGCATCGCGGCCCGCTTCAGGGCCGCAACTGAACCGTTATGAACATCCTTCGCGGGCGGCTGCCCAAGGCTCCCCCTTGGGACCGCGGGGATTGCTCATAGAGCGAGACCCATACCCGCCCGGACCCCGGGCGGGCGAGCGCGTACAGGGTTGTGCCGCGCTCTTGTTTGAAAGCCGTCAGGGAAACACCGGGAAGATGCGTTATCTACGCCGCATGTTCCTGTTTCCGGAGGCTCCTGATTTAACTGGAGGTGTAACCAACACATGGCACGTATTGCAGGCGTTGATCTGCCCAGAGAAAAGCGCGTCGAGGCTGGTTTGAGGTACATTTACGGCATTGGTCCTTCCGTGGCCAAGCAGATCCTCGCCGAGACTGAAATCAATCCCGATACCCGGGTCAAGGATCTCAACGAAAACGAGATCAGCAAACTGCGTGAGTACATCGAGCATCACCTGAAGGTGGAGGGCGATCTGCGCCGTGAAGTGTCCCTGAACATCAAGCGGCTGGTGGAGATCGGAAGCTATCGCGGCGTCCGTCATCGCCGGAATCTGCCCACCCGCGGACAGAACACCAAGAACAACGCGCGCACCCGCAAGGGCCCCAAGCGCATCGTGGGCAATAAGAAGAAGTAACCGTTTTTCAGGCTCCTTTCCCTGGAAAGGGCCGGGGAGACCCATTTCTTTCAAGGTCCTGCGAAGGACTTCATTACCCCGTCTTTGGGGTTCGGAGGGATAATAATGGCACCCAAGAAAACACTCAAGAAGGTAAGCCGCAAACGCCGTGAAAAGAAACTGGTCGAACATGGCGTTGTGCATATCAGTTCTTCTTTCAACAATACCATCGTGACCATTACCGATGTCAACGGCAACGCCCTGTCCTGGGCCAGCGCCGGCGGCATGGGTTTCCGCGGCAACAAAAAGTCCACGCCGTTCGCCGCTCAGATGGCTGCCGAAGCCGCCGCCAAGGCGACCCAGGAATTCGGCCTCAGGAGTGTGGACGTGCTGGTGAAGGGCCCCGGCTCCGGCCGTGAAGCCGCCATCCGTGCGCTGCAGACGGCCGGTCTGGATGTGACCATGATCAAGGACGTGACGCCCATTCCCCACAACGGATGCCGTCCGCCCAAGCGTCGCCGCGTGTAATTGAAGGAGGACATGAACGATGGCTATCAATAAGCAGCCCGTCGCCAAGAAGTGCCACAGCTTTGGCATTTCTCCCGCTGTGATGGGATACGGCAAGAAAACTACCAAACGCAACCCCGGCGGCAATCGCCGTCGCAAGGTTTCCGAATACGGCACCCAGCTGCAGGAAAAGCAGAAGGTCAAGTTTGTTTACGGCGTGCTGGAAAAGCAGTTCCGCAAGGTGTTTGAGCGCGCTTCCAGAATGGAAGAAGGCACCACGGGCGAGAACATGCTCAAGCTCCTTGAGCTCCGCCTGGACAACGTGGTCTTCCGTCTTGGCCTGGCCAAGACCCGCCGTCAGGCCCGTCAGTATGTCGTGCACGGCCATATCCGTGTCAACGGCATCAAGGTGGACATCCCTTCCTATCAGGTGAAGGTGAACGACGTGATCACCCTGCGCCAGCGCAGCATCGAAATGGAAATGTTCAAGGCGCTCCGGGAAGGTACCGGCAATGTGCTGCCCAAGTGGCTGACCTTTGACGCCCCCAACCTGAAGGGCACCGTCGTGGCGCTGCCCAGCCGCGAGGACATCGACCTGCAGGTACAGGAGAACATGATCGTCGAATTCTACTCCCGTTAATGATCCCTTTGTTCGTGATGCATTTCATCAACCTGAGGGACCCGATAGGAGGATAAATCAACGTGATCCAGGAAATCCAAAAGGCCCACATCGAGTGTACCAAGGCAACGGAAGACGGTACCTACGGCTGCTTCATTATCGAGCCCCTGGAGCGGGGATTTGGGCACACGCTGGGGAATTCCCTCCGGCGGGTGCTGATCAATTCCCTTCCCGGCGCGGCGGTGACCAGTGTGCAGATCGACGGTGTGCAGCATGAGTTCTCCACGGTTCCGGGAGTCAAAGAAGACGTGACCGAACTGATCCTGAACCTGAAAAATCTTTCCGTAAGGCTTTACAGCGAAGAAGGAAAGCGGGCGGAGATCAACGCGGTCGGGCCCGGAGAGGTGACCGCCGGTGACATCAAGGTGGACGACGAGGTGGAGATCATCAATACCGACCTTCACATTGCGACCCTTTCCGCCGGTGCCCAGCTGCATATTCAGATGACGATGGATCATGGCCGCGGATATGTTTCTTCAGACAAGAACAAAAACGCCTCGATGCCTATCGGTACCATTCCGATCGATTCCATCTACACGCCGATCCGCAAAGTCAACTATGAAATTGAGGATACCCGTGTCGGACAGGCGACGGACTATGACAGACTGACGTTGGAGGTATGGACGGACGGAAGCGTACAGCCGGACGAAGCCATTTCCCAGGCTGCGCGGATCCTGACGGACCAGCTTTCGCTGTTCACCGGTCTGAACGATCAAACCCTGCCCCAGAACAAAGTTGAGCCCGAGGACGACAAGAAGGACAAGGTGATGGAAATGACCATCGAAGACCTTGACCTGTCCGTCCGCGCCTACAACTGCCTGAAGCGCGCCGGCATCAATACCGTGGCTGAGCTTGTACAGCGCAACCAGGAGGATATGATGAAGGTCCGCAACCTGGGCAAAAAGAGCTTGGAAGAAGTGGAACAGAAGCTTCAGGGCCTCGGCCTTGGGCTGCGTCCCACCGAAGAGTGATAGGAGGAATTCCCCATGGCAACTGAGCGCAAGCTGGGACGTACAGCGAGCCAGCGCAAAGCGATGCTCCGCAACCTGACCACCAACCTGCTTTGGTACGGCCGCATTGAGACCACCGAAGCCAAGGCCAAGGAAGTGCGCGCCATCGCCGATAAAATGATCACTTTGGCCATCAACACCTACGACAAGACGGTCGAGGTGGAGAAAGAATTCAGCAACGAAAAGCAGCAGATCGTCAAGCAGACCTTTGTCAATGACCTGCCCGAGAAACTGCATGCCCGCCGGCTGATGATGGCCTATCTCTATGAGATCAAGGAACTGAAAAAGTCCGACGAGAACAAGCGTGAATACCGTGAGCGCACCAAGGACAACAAGCATCCCGTAGTGGAGAAGCTGTTCAGGGAATACGGCCCCAAGTACCGCGCCCGCAACCAGGAAAAGGGCTGCGCCGGCGGATACTGCCGCATCTACAAGCTGGGCCCCCGCCGCGGTGACGCCGCCGAGCGCGTGATCATCGAGCTGGTCTGATAAAACAACCGTAACAGCAAAAAGGCTGCCGCACCGCGGCAGCCTTTTTGCTGTTCACATGGGATAAGGAAGGCGGGTCTTTAACAGCTCCTCCGGGCGAATACAGCATTGGGCAGGATCCGGGCCGTCTTCCCGGTCCATCCAGGTCAGGTCCAGATAAAGGGTCTCGCCGTCGATCTCCAGGGTGTTAAAGGTGTGGATGGCGCCGGTCTCCAGCACGGTCCCGTTCTGATAGCCGGCCTTCAGGTCCAGAAGCGAGGCGGTCAGGTAAAAGGCGTCGCTGTAGCCCTGGCAGTTGGCAAAACCTTCGCTGAGAGCGCCAAGACAGCTCTTTTCATGGCCGCCTCCCGTCCCCGGAAGCGCAAAGGAAAGACGGTTGCACAAAAGGGCGCACAGGGCAAAGATCCTTTCCCGGTCCGTCTTTCCCTTTCCTGCTTCCCGGGCAATGGAAAGCGCTTCCCTAAGGCAGGATCGTTCCTCCTCCGTCAGGGAGGAAAGATCGCCGGATCGATAGGCGTCCAGCAGCCGGACGCCGTCCCGGTAGGTGAACGCCAGAAGAACACACACATCCGCCCCGTTGTCCGCTGTGCCATAGGAAAGGGTGAACACCTCGGGAAGGGCGTAAATCAGGTTCCAGAGGGAATCCTGCAGGTCAAAGCCGGGGACGCCGCGATCCTCCAGCAAGGGGCGCTCTTCAAGCAGCGCGGCCCTGGGGACAAGGAAGAGGACCTCCCGGCGTCCCTCACGGACCCATTGACGGAGAAGCGAGAAGGCCTCCGGAAAAGAGGAAGCCCTTGGCGGGGACAGGGCACAGGCAGAGGACAGGAGGAAACAAACAGCAAGGAACACATGGAAAGCCGTCCGGAAGGCTTTCCGGACGGCGGGACTCCCAAAGAGGTGAGAGACGGAACTCATTGGAAATCGCTGAACAGGGGACGGGCATAGACCCCCTGGTCCGCGAGGCCCTTCAGGGCAGCGGCAACGGCATCCTTGTCCTCTTTGTAGGTGACGCCGAACCATTTGTCCCCGGTGGGCAGCACGTCCACGGTGACCTTGCCCTGGCTGAGCAGCTGGCCGATGTAGACCGGCAGGAGGTATTCGTCCTTCAGGGGATCCTTCAGGTCGGAAAGGAAATCCACAAACCCCCTGGCCATGTTGTCCATGAAGGCGGGGTTCAGGCCCCACATGTTCATGGAGACCGGCATGGTGGGCTCAAGACGCACGCCGTCTGCCTCGGGGCCCTGGGGGGTCTTGATGATGTTCTTGGTTTCGCGCACGCTGACCAGACGGCCGTTTTCGGTGGCGCACAGGCCGCGGGTGACCGAACCGTTGTCGGAAAGGGTGTTTTCAAGCACGAAGCCGGCCATGCAAAGGGCGGAGGCGTCCTTGGGATCGCTGCTCTTAAGGAAAGCGGCCAGACGCACGTAGGCCTCCTTGCCGTAGTAGTCGTCGGCGTTGATGACGGCGAAGGGTCCGTGGACCTTGTCCTTCGCGGCCAGGACAGCCTGGCAGGTCCCCCAGGGCTTTTTGCGGCCTTCCGGCACACTGAAGCCTTCCGGCAGGGCGGACAGTTCCTGGAAAACATAATCGCACTGGACGCCCTTGGCGGCGCAGACCTTTTCGATCCGGTCGCCGATGATGGAGCGGAATTCGCTTTCGATATCCCTGCGGATGACAAAGACAACCTGGTCAAAACCGGCCTCGATGGCGTCATGGATGGAATAATCCATGATGATCTCGCCGTCCGGGCCGACCTTTTCCAACTGTTTGATGCCGCCGCCGAAACGGGACCCGATGCCGGCGGCCATGATCACAAGCGCGGTTTTCATTCTGTATTCCTCCTGACAAATAGTGGGATCGGACAAATGGGGACCGCGGCTTCAGCAGGAAGGACCTGACTGAAAGCCGGGCTTCCAAAAAGAATCAATTCGATCCGAAAATAGGAAATCCTGCCTGAAGGATGGCAGGGAAGCAAATTTTGCCTGCCCGGGAAAAACGCCCGGGAGGATCAAGGGGGTGCTCAGCAAAAGGAGGAGAGGAAGTAGGGCAGCTGCTTTTTCCACCAGTACCAGTCGTGGGCCACGTCAAACCCCCAGTAATCCACCCAGGCCCGGACGCCCTTGGTGCGAAGGATGGAATCAAACCGGCGCGTCCCCTCCAGCAGGGGGCCTTCCCAGGCGCCCTGCCCGACGCAGAGGATGATGTTCCTTTGATTGTAGAGGGAAAGATAGGGGTGGTCTGCAGGCATGCCGGAAAGGGAACGGCAGGGGTCGTTGAGGTAGACCAGGTCGTCGCAGTAATCGCCGAAAAAACCGGAGGTGTCATAGGTGCCGCTCAGGGCGATAACGCCCCGGAAGAGCTCCGGGAAACGGAAAAACACATTGGCCGCGTGGTAAGCGCCCATGGAAAATCCGCAGGGGAGCAGGGGATCGTTGTTCTGACAGAGCGCGTGGATACGCGGGACCAGCTCCCGGACGATATAGCGCACATACGCCTCATGCCGGAGGATGCGCGCCCTCGGGTCCCCCTCCAGGTCGGAGACGGTCTCCCGGTCCACTGTGTCCACGGTGAACAGCCTTAGACGGCCGCTGTCCAGGAAGGGGGCAAGCACGCCGGGCATGTCAAAGCCCTCCCATTCATAGAAGGTGCCGTTTTGGCAGGGGAAAGCCAGCATGGCAAGGCCCGCGTGCCCGTAGCTTTTGAATTCCATGTGCCTGCCCAGCTCGAAGGAATAGTCCTTGTAGTAGTCGATACGCATTTTGCAAAGCTGTCCTTTCCGGGTGAAGTGGGGCCAAACAAACCTTCCTTATTGTACCAGAGCGGGGGAAGGGACGCAAGTATGGAAGCGCTTGGACTGATGCGGAAAAGCAGGGGCCGGAGGGGACAGACTGTTTTTTGCGGGGCAGGGCGATTTGTGCGATTTGCGGGGATTGGGGGCGGGAACGCTTGCAAAACGAAAGGAAAAGATGTAATGTAAAGAGAGCGGAAAAGGCGATGGAAGCGCCTGCCGCAGAGAGAGAGCAGAAAGGGATACCGTATGAATTTCGTGTTTGTTTCTCCCAACTTTCCGGCGGAGTACAGCCGGTTCTGTGCCTGTCTGAAAAGGAACGGAGTCAACGTGCTGGGCATCGGGGACGAAAGCTATGATTCCCTGCGCCAGGAGCTGAAGGAAGCGCTGACCGAGTATTACAAGGTAGACAGCTTTTTTGACCAGGATCAGCTGATCCGCGCCATGGGATACTTTACCTTCCGGTACGGGAAGATCGACTATGTGGAAAGCAACAACGAATACTGGATGGAAACGGACGCCATGCTCCGGACCCAGTTCAACATTACCACGGGCCTGAAATCCGACGAGATCAGCCGCTACCGCTCCAAATCCGAAATGAAAAAATATTATGCCCTGGCAGGGGTCCCGACGGCCCGGTACATCCTGGCAGAGGACGAGGATGCCTGTCTGGCCTTTGCCCGGGAGGTGGGCTATCCCGTGGTGGTGAAGCCGGACCGGGGAGTGGGGGCCTCCGCCACCTGGAAACTGAAAAACGAGGAGGACCTGCACCGCTTCTTCCGCGAGCTGCCCGAGGTGCCCTACATCATGGAGGAATATGTCCGGGGCGAGGTGACCACCTTCGACGGGATCTGCGATTCGGATTCCAATGTGCTGTTCGCCGCGAGCCATACCACGGTCAATTCCATCATGGACATGGTCAACGAAGGCGTGCCGGTGTTCTATTATGTGTCCAAGGAAGTGCCGCCGGACGTCCGGGACGCCGGGAAGCGGACCCTGAAGGCCTTTCAGGTCAAAAGCCGCTTTTTCCATCTGGAGTTCTTCCGCCTGACCGAGGACCGGGAGGGACTTGGAAAGAAGGGGGACATCGTGGGGCTGGAGGTCAACATGCGCCCCGCGGGCGGGTTTACGCCGGACATGCTCAATTTTTCCCAGTCCGCGGATGATTACCAGATCTGGGCGGACATGATCGCCTTTGACGGGAAGGTGCATGAATATCCGGGTCCCCATTACTACTGCGTTTACTGCGGCCGCCGGGACGGTACGGCGTATACCCTGACCGCGGAGGCACTGGACGAAAAATATCCGGGGGCCATCTGCAAGCTGACCCGGATGCCCGAAGCCCTGGCGGGAACCATGGGCAACGAGGTGATCATTGCCTGCTTTGAGACGCTGGAGGAAACGGACCGGTTTGTGCAGGACGCGTTCGCGCCTGTCCCGGCGAAGATCCTCTGAACTTGTTTCCATTGAGAGGAAAGGCGGTAAAAAACATGATGGACCACAAGACTGCCCTTGAAAGGGCCCGGGCGCTGGTTGCCCAAATGACCCTGGAGGAGAAGGCCTCCCAGCTGAGGTATGACGCCCCTGAGATCCCCAGGCTTGGAATCCCGGCCTACAACTGGTGGAGCGAAGCGCTCCACGGCGTGGCCCGGGCGGGCACCGCCACGGTCTTTCCACAGGCCATCGCCCTTGCCGCCATGTTCGACGAGCAGGCCATCAGGGAAACGGCGGACGTCATTTCCACCGAAGGCCGCGCCAAGTACAACGCGGTGAACCCCCTGGGAGACCGGGACATCTACAAGGGGCTCACCTTCTGGTCCCCCAACATCAACATTTTCCGGGATCCCCGCTGGGGCCGCGGGCAGGAGACCTTTGGGGAAGATCCTTATCTGACGGCCCGGACCGGCTGTGCCTTCGTCAAGGGCCTGCAGGGGGAGGGGAAATACCTGAAGCTGGCCGCCTGCGCCAAGCATTTCGCGGTCCATTCCGGGCCGGAGGCCAAGCGGCATGAGTTTGACGCCCAGGCGAACGAGAAAGACCTTAGGGAAACCTATCTGTATGCCTTTGAGAAGCTGGTGAAGGACGCGGACGTGGAATCGGTGATGGGGGCTTACAACCGCACCAACGGGGAACCCTGCTGCGGAAGCCGCAGGCTGCTCCGGGAGATCCTCCGCGGCGAATGGGGCTTTGAGGGCCATGTGGTCAGCGACTGCTGGGCCATCCGGGACTTCCATGAGAATCACCGGGTGACGAACAATCCCTTTGAGAGCGTGGCCCTGGCCCTGAAGAACGGCTGTGATATCAACTGCGGCTGCACCTATCAGTATATGATGGAGGCCTATCATCAGGGCCTGATCACGGAAGAGGAAATCACCTTGGCCTGCGAGCACGCCATGGCGACCCGCATCCGTCTGGGGATGATGGACAAGGACTGCCCCTATGACAGTATTTCCCCGCTGGAAAACGATACGGACGCGCACGCCCGCCTGGCCCTGGAGAATGCCCTGAAGGGCATGGTGCTTTTGAAAAACGACGGGACGCTGCCCCTGAAGGCGGACGGGATCCGCACCGTGGCCGTCATCGGGCCCAACGCGGACTCCATTCCTGCCCTGGAGGGCAATTACAGCGGCACTTCCTCCAGGTATGTGACCTTCCTTGCAGGCATTCGTCGGTACTGTGAGGAAAAGGGCATCCGGGTCCTCTACAGCAAGGGATGCCATCTGGTCAAGGACCGGGAATCCGGCCTGGCCCAGGCGGACGACCGTCTGGCAGAGGCCCGGAGCATCGCCGCCCTGGCGGACGTAACGATCTTCTGCCTGGGACTGGACCCCGCCGTGGAGGGAGAGCAGGGGGACGCCGGGAACGAGTTCTGGTCCGGCGACAAGAAAGACCTTTTCCTGCCCGCGCCCCAGAGAAAGCTCCTGGATACGGTGCTTCCCGTCTGCAAAAAGGCCGTCACACTGATCGCGGCCGGAAGCGCCCTGGCGGTGGAGGAGGGGAATGCCGTCCTTCAGGCCTGGTATCCCGGGCAGGCGGGCGGAACGGCCGCAGCGATGCTGCTGTTCGGGGAGGTTTCCCCCTCCGGGAAGCTGCCGGTGACCTTCTACCGCTCCGCGGAGGACCTGCCGGACTTTGAGGATTATTCCATGGCCGGGCGGACCTACCGCTATTTCACCGGGGAGGCCCTCTATCCCTTCGGATACGGCCTGACCTATACCCATTTCACCTTCTCGCAGGCTGAAACGGATGGGAAAAAGGTGTGCGTCACGGTGCAAAACGACGGGAACGCGGAGGCGGACTGCGTGGTCCAGTGCTATGTACGGGCCCTGGACTGCAAGGACGTGCCCCCCCATCCGGTGCTGGCGGGCTACGGCCGGGTGCATCTTGAGCGGGGGGAAAGCG
This sequence comes from uncultured Clostridia bacterium, assembly GCA_946408995.1. Classification (GTDB taxonomy): domain Bacteria; phylum Bacillota; class Clostridia; order Christensenellales; family Aristaeellaceae; genus RUG756. Next base: position 21,484 of record CAMJUL010000031.1, read on the forward strand.
CCCGGGCCGTCCTGGACCTGAACCCGGACGCCTTTACCTGCGTGCAGGAGGACGGACGCAGGGTCTCCGCGGGGAAGCGGTTCGAGGTGTTCGTTTCCTCCGGTCAGCCGGACGAAAGGACCCGCGCGCTGACCGGGGAGATCCCCGTGAGAATGGTGATCGGGGAATAAACGCAAGTTTTGCTTGTCAGATCTCCTGTTTTTATATATAATGGTCTCAGAAATCCAAATATGAACAAACCGCGTTTCGGACCACAGAACGGGCCGCGCCGCGGCTGGAAGGAGCGCAGAGATGGGAAAGTATCTGGTGAAGCAAGCAAAAACGGGAATCAAGTTCAACCTGCTGGCGGGCAACAACGAAATCATCGCCCACAGTGAGATCTATACCACGCCCCGGAGCTGCATGAACGGCATCAAGAGCGTTCAGCGCAACGCGCCCAAGGCGGAGGTGGAGGATCAGACCGTGGAGGGCTTCAAGACCCTGAAACACCCCAAATTCGAAGTCTATACGGACAAGGCCGGCGAATTCCGTTTCCGCCTGAAGGCCACCAACGGCCAGATCATCGCGGCCTCTGAAGGCTACAAGGCCAAGGCCAGCTGCCTGAACGGCATCGAGTCCGTGAAAAAGAACGCGGATTCCCCCATTGAGAAAATCGAGGAATGATCCGGGACCGTTTTGAGGCCCGGGCAGCGTTTTGCTCCGTCCCCAGGGACGGAGCATTTCCATATGGAAACAGGAGGAAAGCAACATGGGAAAAGAAAAAAAGGACCTGCCCAGGGGGAAGGGGGCAAGCGCCGGGGAGATCCGGCAGCGGCTTGAGGAGGCGGAGAAACAATACGCCCTTTTGCTGAAGGAGGAGCCGGAGGAGGACAGCGAAGCGTTTGCTGCCTGGATGGAACGCCTGGAGGAGATGGACGACCGGATGGACGAATGGCGGGAAATGCTGGACGACGCCGAAGAGGAATAGAATGACGGATCTGGCGCCCGGGAACCCCGCAGGGGGCGTTGCCCCCTCCTAAAGTCCGCGCGTCAAGCGTGAGAAAAGGGAACAGAGGAAGAAACGCTTTTCAGGGGAAAGGACCTATGATATAATCAAACCTGCCTTGAAGGCCAAATAAACTGGAATAGAACAGGAGAGAAAACCTATGCGACCGGAAGACCTTGTTTTCGCGTCCCGGTTTGACGGCATTTCGGGAAGCGCGATCCGTGAGATTTTCAAACTGCTGGCGGTGCCGGGCATGATTTCCTTCGCGGGGGGCAATCCGTCCCCGGAGAGCTTCCAGTGCGATCTGTGCGCGGAACTGGCCCGGGAGCTGCTTTCCTCCAAGGGGAAGGTGCTTTTGCAGTATGGCGCAACGGAAGGGTACCTTCCGCTGAAGGAGGCCCTGGTCCCCTACATCCGGGAAAGCTTCCAGGTGGAGGCGACGACGGACACCCTTCTTCCCACCACCGGCTCCACCCAGGGCATGGACCTGCTTTGCAAGGCGCTGATCAATCCGGGGGACGCCATCATCGTGGAGGATCCCACGTTCCTTGGCAACATGCAGTGCATGAAGCTGTATGAGGCCCGCCTGGTGCCTGTCCCCTCCGATGAGGAAGGCATGGATACGGACAAGCTGGAGGAGGCTATCCTGCGGGAGCATCCGAAGATGATCTATGTCATCCCCACCTTCCAGAACCCCACGGGCAGGACCTTGTCCCTGGAGCGCAGGAAGAAGATCGCCGCCCTGGCCGAAAAGTACGGCGTGGTGGTGGCGGAGGACGACCCCTACCGGGACCTGAGGTACAAAGGGGAAGCGCTTGAGAGCATCAAGCACTTTGACAAGGCGGGCATGGTGGCTTTGCTGGGGTCCTTCAGCAAGGTGATCTCTCCCGGCCTGCGGGTGGGCTTTCTGTGCGCGGACCCGCTGATCCTGCGCAAATGCACCATTGGCAAGCAGTCTTCTGACGTGCATACGGCCCTGCTCAATCAGGCGATCGTGGCCGAATACCTGCGCAGAGACCTGCTTCGGCCTCATGTGGCGGAGATCTGCGCCATGTACAAAAAACAGATGGAGGCCATGCTGGAAGGGCTTTCCCATTGCGCGGGGATCGAAAGCTATACCCGTCCCGAGGGCGGCCTGTTCATTTTCGCCGCCCTGAAAGAGGGCATGGACGCCAAGGAAAAAATGATGAAATGCGTGGAAAAGGGCGCGGCTTATGTGCCCGGCACCCATTTTTATGCCTTTGGCGGACATGAGAACACCCTGCGGCTGAATTTCTCCATGTCGTCCGTTGAGGAAATCGCCCGGGGCATGGCCATCCTGGACAGCGTATTCGGCGCCTGAGAAAACGGACAACAGGGAGGAACCATGCCGGAATACAGAACGGTGTCCCGAAAAGGCAGGGACGAGGTGATCATCAACAAATCCCGCTTTATCGGGGAAGCCTGTCCGTGCCGGACGGAAGAAGAGGCCCTGGCCTTTCTCAATGAGGCCCGGACCCGGTACCGGGACGCCAGACACCACTGCTACGCCTACCTGATCGGGGCCAATCAGGGGATCATGCGCTATTCCGATGACGGGGAGCCCGGCGGCACCGCGGGACTGCCCATCCTGGAGACCTTGCAGCAGCGGGGCGTCACCAATGCCTGCGTGGTGGTGACCCGGTATTTTGGCGGGATCCTTCTGGGGACGGGCGGCCTGACCCGGGCCTATCGGCAGGGCTGCAAAGTGGCCCTGGACGCCTCGGAGGTGGTGACAATGATCCCCTCGCTGACCTTTCTGTGCGAGGTCGCCTACCCCCTCTGGGACAGGCTGAACCACGCGCTGCGTTCCCTTCCGGTCCGGGTGGAAGGCACGCAGTTCGCTTCCGCGGTGGAAGCGTCCCTGACGGTGCGCCTTCAGGACGCGGAAAGGGTCAAGGAGGAGATCACGAAACTGTGCCAGGGAAGATGCGAAATGCTGGACCTGGAGGAAAAAGAAATGCCCTGGCCGGAGGAGGTCTCCGGTCAGGAACCCTAAAGAAGCGCCCCGTTCCCAATGTGGGAACGGGGCGCGGTCCATTCCGGAGGAGGGATCACTGGATCCCTTCGTACTTGTCCCGGGCATGGTAGGTGGTGTGCAGAAGATGATGGGCCTTGTGGCTGCCGGGTTCGTCCAGGTACTCGCTGTAGAGCACCTTCAGTTCGGCGTTGTCCTGGCTCTTGCGCAGGGCCTTGCCCTCATCCTCCCCGTAAAGGGCCTTGGCGCGCAGGGCGGAAACGTTGACGCCGGCACGCACGTCGGCCTTGACGATGGGCTGACCGCCGCCGGTGACACAGCCGCCGGGGCAGCACATGATCTCGATGAATTCGTATTTCTTTTCGCCGGAACGCACGCTGTCAAGCAGCTTCTGGGCGTTGCCGGTGCCATGGGCTACGGCCACATGCAGCTTGGTGCCGTCCAGATCCACCTCGGCTTCCTTGACCCCATCCAGGCCGCGGACCGCGTGGAATTCCACTTCCTTGAGTTCCTTCTTGGTGACGGCTTCGTAGGCAAAGCGCAGGGCAGCTTCCATTACGCCGCCGGTGGCGCCAAAGATGACGCCGGCGCCGGTGGATTCGCCCAGCAGGCTGTCAAAGTCCTCGTCGGGAAGGGAGGCAAAGTCGATGCCGGCGCGGCGGATCATCCGGGCGAGTTCACGGGTGGTCAGCACCTCGTCCACATCCTGGAGTCCGGCGTTGGAAAGTTCTTCCCTGCGGGCTTCGAATTTCTTGGCGGTGCAGGGCATGACGGAGACAACAGCGATGTCCTTGGGGTCGATGCCCATCTTTTCGGCGTAATAGCTCTTGACGACGGCGCCAAGCATTTCATGAGGACTCTTGCAGCTGGAAAGGTTCGGAAGGAAATCGGCGTTGTAAGTCTCGCAATATTTGATCCATCCGGGAGAGCAGCTGGTGATCATGGGCAGGACACCCTTGTTCGTCAGGCGCTGCACCAGTTCGGTGCCTTCCTCAAGGATGGTCAGGTCCGCGCCGAAGTCCGTGTCAAAGACCTTGGAAAAGCCGAGCCTGCGCATGGCGGCCACCATTTTGCCGGTGACGGAGGTGCCGATGGGAAGGCCGAACTCCTCGCCCAGGGCCGCGCGGACGGCGGGGGCGGGCTGGACCACCACGTGCTTGCCGGAGGCGAGCAGGGCGTCCACGGCGTTGATGGAATCCTTTTCCTTCAGGGCGCCCACCGGGCAGGCCACGATGCACTGACCGCAGCCGACGCAGCCGGTCTGGGCCAGCTTCACCTGCCAGGGGCTTTCGATGGCAGAATTGAAGCCGCGGCGCACGGGGCCGATGACCCCCACGTTCTGCTTGGCGCAGGCGGCAACGCAGCGGCGGCAGAGCACGCACTTGTTGTTGTTGCGGACCACGCAGGGGGAGGCGTCGTCGATCTCGTACTGGTTCATTTTGCCGGCGAAGCGGTTGTCGTCCTCAATGCCCAGGTCCCGGCACAGGTCCTGCAGCTCGCAGTTGTTGTTGCGCACGCAGGAGAGGCATTTGCGGTCATGGATGCTCAGCAGCAGTTCCACGACGGTTTTGCGGGCGGCGCGGACGGCGGGCGTGTTGGTTTTGACCACCATGCCCTCACTGACGGGATAGACGCAGGCGGCCTGCAGGGCGCGGGCGCCCACGTCCACCACGCAGACACGGCAGGCGCCGATCTGGTTGACGTCCTTGAGGTAACACAAGGTGGGAATATGGATGTTGGCAAGGCGCGCGGCTTCAAGCACGGTGCTGCCGGCAGGGGCGGACACCTGCACGCCGTCAATCGTCAAATTGATCATGTTCTCCATACGGATGTCCTCCTATTACTTACGGGAGATGGCGCCGAACTTGCACTTCTCGATGCACTGGCCGCACTTGAGACACTTGGCGGGATCGATATGATGGGCTTCCTTGAGCTTGCCTTCGATGGCTCCGCCGGGGCAGGCCCTGGCGCAGGCCGTGCAGCCGCGGCACTTCTCGGGATCAATGACGTACTCAAGCAGCGCCTTGCAGTGATGGGCAGGGCATTTATGGTCGCGGATATGGGCGATGTACTCGTTCCGGAAGAACTTCAGGGTGGAAAGCACGGGGTTGGGGGCCGTCTGACCCAGGCCGCAGAGCGCGGTGGCCTTGATGTTCTTGGCCAGCTCTTCCAGCTTGTCCAGGTCTTCCATTTCGCCCTTGCCCTCGACGATGCGGTTGAGGATCTCCAGCATCCTGCGGGTACCGACACGGCAGGGGGTGCACTTGCCGCAGCTCTCGTCCACGGTGAACTCCAGGAAGAACCGGGCGATATCCACCATGCAGTTGTCCTCGTCCATGACGATCATGCCGCCGGAACCCATCATGGAGCCGGCCGCGATCAGGTTGTCGTAATCGACGGGGGTGTCAAGCAGCTCCGCGGGCAGACAGCCGCCGGAGGGACCGCCGGTCTGTACGGCCTTGAATTTTTTGCCGTTGGGGCAGCCGCCGCCGATGTCGTAGATGATGGTGCGCAGCGTGGTGCCCATGGGGACTTCCACAAGGCCGGTGTTGTTGATCTTTCCGCCCAGGGCGAAGACCTTGGTGCCCTTGCTCTTTTCGGTGCCGATGGAGGAGAACCATTCGGAGCCGTGCAGGATGATCTGCGGAACGTTGGCATAGGTCTCCACGTTGTTGAGCATGGTGGGCTTGGCAAAGAGGCCCTTGACCGCGGGGAACGGCGGACGGGGAATGGGCTCGCCGCGCTTGCCCTCGATGGAGCGCATCAGCGCGGTCTCCTCGCCGCAGACGAAGGCGCCTGCGCCCAGGCGGATCTTGATGTCAAAGGAGAAGCCGGAGTCGAAGATGTTTTCACCCAGCAGCCCGTATTCATGGGCCTGCTTGATGGCTACTTCCAGACGCTTGACGGCGATGGGGTATTCCGCGCGCACGTAGATATAGCCCTCGTTGGCGCCGATGGCGTAGCCGGCGATGGCCATGGCCTCCAGAACGGAATGGGGATCCCCTTCCAGTACGCTGCGGTCCATGAACGCGCCGGGATCGCCTTCATCGGCGTTGCAGGCTACGTACTTCACGGGACCGGGGGAATTGTAGGTGAATTTCCACTTGAGGCCGGTGGGGAACCCGCCGCCGCCGCGGCCCCGGAGACCGGACTTGAGGATCTCGTCGATGACTTCCTCGCGGGTCATTTTGGTCAGGGCCTTTTCCAGGGCCTTGTAGCCGTCAAAGGCCAGGTATTCGTCGATGTTCTCCGGGTCGATGACGCCGCAGTTGCGCAGGGCGATGCGCTTCTGATGCTTGTAGAAGCCGATCTCGTCCAGGGATTTGCTGGCGTCCTGCTCCTGCGTGGCATGGTCGGTGTAGACCAGGTGCTGAACGGGACGGCCCTTGAGCAGGTGCTCGGAGACGATCTCGTCCACGTTTTCCACCTTGACGCGGGAATAGAAGGTGCCTTCGGGATATACGATGACAACGGGGCCGGCTTCACACAGGCCGAAGCACCCTGTGCGGACCACCTTGACCTCTTTGTCAAGGCCGGCTTCTTTGATTTTTTCCTCAAACCGTGCGATGATCTGGGCTGAACCGGAAGACGTACAGCCGGTGCCGCCGCAGCACAGTACATGGGCGCGATAGATTTCCATAGCGTATCCTCCTAGCGGTCAGCTTATTTGTCTTCGGCAGCGCCGATGGTGTATTCGGTCACGGGACGGCCGTTGACGATGTGCTCGGCCACGACCCGGCCCACTTTTTCGGGGGTCATATGCACGTAGGTCACCTTTTCCTTGCCGGGGAGATACACATCCACCATGGGCTCCAGGCGGCACATGCCGATGCATCCGGTCTGGCTGACGGTGACTTCCTTCAGACCGCGCTTGTTGATCTCATCCATAAAGGCCATCATGACGGGCCGGGCGCCGGCGGCGATGCCGCAGGTGGCCATGCCGATGACCACGCGAATATTGGTGCTTTCGTCTTCCCGGCGCAGATTGATGCGCTCCAGGGTGCGCTGACGGATGGCTTCCAGTTCGGCCAAAGACTTCATAGGATCACACCTCCAAATATAGGTTCCAGTTCCTCTCTGATGCTGTCCAGCATCCAGGCGGCGACCTCGGGCTCGTTCAGGGGGACCCCGCCCAGGGCCGCCCGTACTTCGCGGCTGTCAAAACACATGCTCCCCTTTGGGGACGAACATTCGAGCACAAAATCCGGTCCGTCCGGATGGAGGGTCACAAGCGATGCCACCGTGCCGGCCAGGTCCCCCAGGGGCAGACAGTCGATGCTGTCGCCGTGCAGGGTGGCCGTAAAGGTGGTGCCCTTTCCCTCCTGGCTTTCGATGGCGATGTCGCCGCCGGTCAGGCGGGCGTTCTGGGCCATCAGCGGGATGCCCAGGCCCACCTTGCGGGTGGTGCGGGTGGTCCCGAAGGGGCTCATGACGGTGCGAAGGAGCTCCGGGCTCATGCCGCAGCCGTCGTCCGCGATGGTCAGCGTGATCAGACGCTTTTCATCGGCTTTCACGCCGATCCGGACCAGGGTGGCCCGGGCGCGGACGCTGTTTTCGGCAAGGTCAAGGATGTGCAGGGACAGGTCGCGCATTCAAATCACTCCGTGTACTTGGCAAGGATACCGGGAATGGCGTCCGGCGTCAGCCGGCCGTATACTTCCTCATTGATGGTCATAACGGGGGCCAGACCGCAGGCGCCCAGGCACCGGGTGGCGTTCAGGGTGAACAGACCGTCATCGGTGGTGTCGCCGACGGGGATTTTCAGCTCCTCGCTCAGCTTGTCCAGGATCTTCTGGGAGCCCTTGACGTAGCAGGCGGTGCCGAGGCAGACGCTGATGACGTATTTGCCGGCGGGCTTGAGCTTGAACTGGCTGTAGAAGGTGGCAACGCCGTACACTTCGCTCAGCGTGACGCCAAGGCCTTCGGCGATGGCCTTCTGGACATCCAGGGAAACGCAGCCGAAGATGTTCTGGGCGTGCTGCATGACCGGCATCAGCGCGCCAGGCTGGTCTTTGAGCTCCTCGATGACCTTGGCGAGCTGCTCAAATTTCTCTTTCTTGTCAGGCATGTAGGACAAACCTCCTTTAAGATGACATCAATGCCCTTTATACAGACGTCCTATTGTAGCACGAAAGAGCGGAAAATGCACGGTTTTTCCGCTCTTTTTGAAGAGAAAAATTAGAAGAAAAAGTTAGCGTCATTGAACCTCTTTTCGGGACCGCATCCAATGAAGCAATTCCTCCACGGTGGCGCTTCCAAGACGCAGAGCATGCTCCCGCTCCTGGATATCTCCCAGATAATGGGCATCGGAGGAATGCAGCACGTGCCTCCCCTCCAGGGCCCTGGGGTCGCAGGGCAGATGACGCCAGACCTCGACGGTGGGGTAGAAGGGTTCCTGCGGCATCAGCCCCAGGTTGACCAGCAGCCCGTGGGAGCCCCGGTTGATGTGGGCGGGCACGGGCACCCCTCCGTAGGAGGAGACCAGGCGGGAGGCCTCCGACAGGGACAGGTCCGTGGCGCCGATGAGCAGGGCGTCTTCCTGGGCAATGACCTCATCGTCGCTGTTCATGACCAGCTGCTCGCCAAAGAAGGAGGGTTTGTTCTTTTTCCCGGGCAGGTGGGCGCGCAGGAGCTCCCCGAAATCAAGGGCGGCCTCCACGCTGGGGAAATAGCCCAGCAGATGCACCTCCTCCCGGGTGGTGATCTCCATGCCGGGCACAAGGAGCAGCCCGTAAGCCTCCGCGGCTTCCCGGGCGGCGGGCAGGTTCCGGGCGGAGTTGTGGTCGGTAACGGCCAAAATATCCAGCCCCTTGACCTTGGCCATGCCGCAGATGTTGCAGGGGGTCATGTCATTGTCGCCGCAGGGGGACAGGCAGGAATGGATGTGCAGATCCGCAAAAAAGTCCATAAGAGCGAAAGGCCGGCTCCGCGGGGGCGGAAACCGGCGAAAGTCCTTTCTCCGGCGTGGCCGGAAGATTACTCCTTGTCGGGAACGCCGGCGGCGTGGAGCCGGCCGCAGATCTCGTACCCGCTCAGGGGACTGGAGAGGACGCACATCCCCTCGGCCGCCGCCTTGTCCAGACTTTCCTTTTCCATCTCGATGTTTTCGGGCAGGATAACGCAGGCCATGTCGCTGAGCACGGCGACGGCGATGACGTTCATATGGGTCTGCACTGTGACCCAGGCCATACCCTCCTGCCCGTGGGCCATCACCCAGGAGAGCAGGTCGCAGGTATAGCCGCACAGGACGTCTTTTTCCAGGTCCGCGCCGGGGGTCATGCTTTTTGCCTCAAGCAGGGAAAGCAGGTCTTTGATCTTCATGGGCGTCTCATCCGGCAAAGGCCGGGCTCCTTTCTGTTTGGGATCGTTCAGCGTTTGGTCTGGGCCAGCTCCACCATCTGTTCGGCCATGGTCTGCAGCTTGTCCTTGAGACGGTGGATGCATTCCATTTCGTTGGCGTACCCGAGGACGATATCCTCCGCGAAGGCCCTGCAGGTGGGCGAGCCGCAGCTGCCGCAGTCGTATCCGGGCAATTCCGCGGTGATTTCGTTGACCCGGCGCAGCTTCTGCATGGCCACGGTGATGTCGTCGTCCAGCTTCATGGCGCTGTTGGCGTCGATGGGGGTATCCATGCGAAGATGGTATTTGTTCATCATGGAGGCGGGCACGCTTTCCCTGGGGGTGTCCGGATGCTTTTTCAGGGTGTTGCTGACCAGCTTCCGGATGGTGTTTTTGGCCACATAGTTGTTCTCGAAGGTCAGCGGCCCCCCCACGCAGCCGCCGATGCAGGCGTTGCCCTCAAAAAAGGTAAGGTCGCTGAGCTTGTTGTTCTCGATCTCCTCCAGGACCCGGAAGCAGTTCTGGATGCCGTCCACGCACAGGGCGTTTTCCTGGAAGATGGATTTGGTTTCCCCGCTGGAAGTGGCCCAGCCGATGCCGTAGCCGGTGGAGGTGCTCGGGAGGGGTTCCTCCCTGTCCAGATGAGAGAGGATGGGCCTCAGGTGGCTGTAGATCTCCATCATGGAGATGGCCCCGTCCACCGCGGAACGCTTCTGCCCAAGGGGGGAACGGATGGCGGTCATTTTGGCGGGACAGGGGGTAATGAAAAGGATGCCCACGTCCTCCGGCGCGCAGCCCCGGGCACGGCAAAACTCGCTCCTGGCGATCTCGGCGGCAACTTCCATGGGCTGGCGGATGTCCACGACATTGGGCAGCAGGTCCGGAAAGCTGACCTGGATCAGGCGTACCACCGCCGGGCAGGCGGAGGAGATCAGCGGGCGGGGAAGAGAGGGATCCTTGAGCTTTTCGGCGATGGCGCGGCTGACCACGTCGGCCCCGCGGGCCACCTCGAAAACGTCGTCGAAGCCGAGCTTCCTGAGCGCGGCGAGCACATAGCCCACATCGGAAATATTCCGGAACTGGCCATACAGGCTGGGCGCCGGAAGCGCGACGCAATAGCGGAACTGGTGGAGGATGTCCAGGGAATCGGTGGCGGCGATCTTCGCGTGGTAATTGCAGATGCGGATGCACTCGCCGCAGTCGATGCACCGCTCATCCAGAATATGCGCCCGTCCCTTGCGCACGCGGATGGCCTCCGTCGGACAGTGCATCAGGCAGTTGGTGCAGCCTTTGCACAATTCCTTGTCCAGGCGAACGGAATGATAACGGGTTTTGGTATCCATCTGTACCCATCCTTTAACGTTTTATGAAAGCAGGAAGCCCATGCGGATGGTGGTGCCGGTGCCGAGCTGGCTCTCGATGTCGAATTCGTCCGCGTTGCGCTTCATGTTGGGCAGGCCCATACCGGCGCCGAACCCGAGGCTCCGGGCGGTCTCGTTGGCGGTGGACCAGCCCTCGCGCATGGCAAGCTCCAGGTCCGGAATGCCCGGCCCCCGGTCCGCGCTGACAAGCAGCACCCTTTCCGGGGTGACTTCCAGGGAAAGGACGCCGCCCCGGGAATGAATGACCAGGTTCAGTTCCACTTCATAGCTGGCCACCGAGACCCTGCGCAGGACGCCGGCGGACACGCCCAGCTGCTTGAGCTTGCGCTTGATGTCCGCGGAGGCTTCCCCGGCGCGGGTATAGTCTTCAGCCTCTACGGGATAATCTTCATGAAGGAGGGTGCTGCTCATAAACGCGCCTCGCTTTCAGGCCATTCGATGGGAACTCCCCGCAGGCCGGCTTCATACAGGAGGCCGCAGGCGGTAAAGGCGGTCTCCCGCGTGGTGATCACCACCAGGCCCTGCTCCCGGGCCTGGTCCAGGATCTCCTCCCCGGGGATCTTGCCCCGGGCGTATACCAGGCATTTGAGGTCCAGCATGTCGGCGGTGCGCAGCACATGGGGATTGGTCAGACCGGTGATCAGGACCGTTTTTTCATTGACAAAGGCCAGCACGTCGCTCATCAGGTCGGAGCAGCAGGCGGTGTAAACCATGGTCTCCAGGCGGTCTTCCCCGCAGAGGACCTTGGCGCGAAGGACCCGTATCATATCCGCGATGGTCATAGCGTTCCCCCTTTTCGTCGTTTGGGTGTATCTTGGGCAAAGGCGTGGGACAGGTTCAATGCTCCCTGCCCATCAGCCGGACGCGCAGGCGCTGGTAGAAGGTGTCCTCCCGGGTCTGGACGAACCCGACGGTCCAGGCGCCCCGGGAGGCGGACACCGTGTCTCCCGGATACAGGGGATAACCCACGGCTCCGTCGATCTCAAGCCGGGGCAAGGCGTTCCCGTCCTCGGCGCCGCCGCCTCGCTCGATCTCCATAAAAACGCGGGAGGTGCCTTTGACCACCAGGGGGACCCCCAGGGCACTGTGGGGACAGATCGGGGTAATGACCATGTCCTCCGAGGCCGGAAGCAGGATGGGTCCTCTCAGGGAAAGGTTGTAGGCAGTGGAGCCGGTGGGGGTGGCTACAAGGACGCCGTCGCCGGAGAAGCTTAGAAGGTCCTGCCCGTCCACCGACAGCCGGACGCCCACGCTGTGCAGGCAGGCGGAACGGTGGACGGTGATCTCGTTCAGGCAGAAAAAGGGCGTGTCCCCCCGTCTGGACGAATGGACCCCTTCCAGGATCATGCGCCTTTCCACATGGAAGTCCCCCCGCAGGACGCGTTCGGCTTCCTCCTCCGCCTCCCCGGCGGAGACGCTTGTCAGGTAGCCCACGTGCCCGGCGTTCACGGCCCAGATGGGGACCTTTCCACCGGGGAAGTCCCGGACGGCCCGCAAAACGGTGCCGTCCCCGCCCACCACCACCATCATGTCGGGGGAGGAATCCCCCTTCCCGGGAGACACGCAAAGATGGCCGCGGGCGGCAAAGCGTGCGGCGATCTTCCCGGCGGCCTCCACCGCCTGGGGGTTGGTCGGATTTGGATATATCAGGAACTTCATTTTCACATTCCCCTGAGAAAGGCTCCGATTTTCTTGACGGCCGGTTCCCTGAAAGCATAACACCGGGAAAAGGGATTTGTCAACAAAGGCTCACACAATGCGGCCGACGGCCCACAGCAGGGCCAGGTGGGCCGGATAGATCAGGTAGCTGATGGCCTTGGGGACCCGGAAGTCGAAGGCGGGGCGAATTAAAAGGAAAGGAAGGGCCAGCACGGCGAAAAACTGCAGGCGGGTCAGGGGGCCGAGGAGGGAATTGAAGGCGGCGGGCCAGGCGAGGGAGATCCCGAACAGCCCGTTCACCTGGGAAGTGCCGGCGCCCCAGAACAGGCAGAAAGCGAAGAACCCGGCGCAAAGGGCGCCCCGGTCCTTCCGGCACAGGTACAGGACCAGCACCAGCAGGACCCCTTTCCAGGAATAATCCATGGAAGCGCCGGTCAGGAAGTCAACAAGGCAGGGGGCGAGGACGGCGAGGACGGGCAGCGTCAGTCGCAGGTACAGACGCCGGTCCTTCAGGCCGGCCACCCCGAGGATGCCCAGGGAGAGGGTGAAAAAGATGTTCAGGTAATTCCAGCCATGGTGCATGACCGGCATATAGGGAAACTGGAAAAGGACCCCGGACAGAAACACCCGCAGGGCGTAAAGCCAGATACAGCGGGTGTATTCGCAGCCGAGGACGCAGCCCCAGGCGAACAGGGGAAGGGCGATGCGCCCGAGCATGCGCAGAAACAGGTAATGGGGGGAGGAGGAAAAAAAGAGGATGGCGCTGTGATCGATCAGCATGAAAAAGACGGCGATCACCTTGACAAGCCCCGTGCAGGGATTGCCGGCGACAGCGGGCCTCTTCCCCGAGGGACGGGGAGAGGGGGAAAGAACAGTTTGCATGGCGTGTACCTCCCGGTCGGTTGGATCCGTTCCATTCTATCACTGCCGCCCGTCTTCTGACCATGGGTTTTACCGCTTTTTTTGGTGCCTGTTTGGCGCTTTTTTGCCGGAAGGGCAGGGAGGCGGTTTTTGTTTTCAAAAGCCCTTGTTTTTTCACGGGAACTGTGATAAAATCCCTTTGTTTGATTCCAAGGAGGGCTGTTCTATGGCGATTTTTGTCAATATTCTGTTGATCATTGCTTCGATCGTGCTGATTGTGTCCGTCCTGATGCAGGACAGTGACAGCGACGGAATGAGCGCCCTGACCGGCGGCAGCGAGACCTTTTTCGGCAAAAACAAGAATTCCAGCTTTCAGGGGAAGCTGGCCACCATCACCAAGATATCGGCGGCCGTTTTTGTCGCGCTTGCCATCATTGCCATTTTTGTCAATCGCTGATCAAGGCAAAGGGAAGAATGCTTCGGGGCTGACCTGTTCGTCAGCCCTTTCTTTGCGTTGCCGTGACAGGGGCCAACGTTCGGGGCGGGGGAGTGAGACATGATTATATTGGAGGTCCGGGCCGTCCGGAAGGCGTACGGCGGCAACGAGGTGCTCAGGAATGTCACCATGACGCTGCAGGACGGCCAGCGGATGGGCCTGGTGGGGGTCAACGGGTGCGGAAAAACCACCCTTCTGCGGATCCTTTCCGGCCGGGAGGAACAGGACGAGGGCACGGTCAGCCTGCAAAAGGGGATGCGGGTAGGGTACCTGGAGCAGACCTACCGGCCGGGGAAAGGGAACACGGTCCTTGAGGAGCTCGAGCAGGTGTACGCCCCGGTCCGGCGCATGGAAGAGCGCCTGAGGGAAATGGAGGCGCGCATGTCCTCCCTCTCCGGGGAGGAATTGGAGCGCTTGGGGACGGAGTATTCCCGCCTTCAGGAGCGCTTTGAGAAGGCGGACGGCTATTCCTGGCACAGCCTGATCCAGGGCGCCCTCAAGGGCATGGGCTTTGGGGAGGAAAGGTGGGGACAGCCGGCGGAGAAGCTTTCGGGCGGGGAGATGACCCGGCTGGGGCTGGCCCGGCTGCTGCTTGAAAAGCCGGATCTGCTTTTGCTGGACGAGCCCACCAACCACCTGGACCTGAATGCCCTGGACTGGCTGGAAAAATACCTGTCCGGCTACCGGGGAGCGGTGCTGGTGGTCAGCCACGACCGCTATTTCCTGGACCGGGTCTGCACGGATATGACCGAGATCCTCCTTGGAGTCTCGGAACAGTACAGCGGCAACTATTCGGCCTACATGGAAGCCCGGGGAGCCCGGTTTGAAAGCCGCATGCGGGCCTATGAGCAGCAGCAGGCCATGATCGCCCACCAGGAAGCGGTGATTGCCCGCCTGCGCTCCTTCAACCGGGAAAAAAGCATCCGTAGGGCGGAGAGCCGGGTCAAGGCCCTGGAGAAACTGGAGCGGCTCGAGAAGCCGGTGGACGAAAAGCAGATCCGGTTTTCCTTTGACGTGCGCCGCCGCACCGGCGAGGACGTTCTGGAGATACGGGATTACGCCAAGTCCTTCGGGGACCGGAAGCTGTTTTCGGGCGTCCGTCTGACCCTCTCCTCCGGCGACCGGGTGGCCCTGATCGGGGCCAACGGCATCGGGAAGACCACCCTGCTGCGCTGCCTTGTGGGAAGGGAAAAGCCGGACGCGGGGTCGGTGCGCTGGGGGGCCAACATCGACCTGGGGTACTACGACCAGCTCCAGCAGGACCTGCATCCGGAAAAAACGGTGCTCCGGGAGGTCTGGGACGACTTTGTCCGCCTGAGCCAGACGGAGGTCCGCGGGGCCCTGGGCCTTTTCCTGTTCACGGGGGAGGACGTTTTTGCCCAGGTGTCCTCCCTGTCCGGCGGGGAAAAGGGACGCCTGGCGCTGACCAAGCTGATGCTGAAAAAAGACAACGTGCTATTGCTGGACGAGCCGACCAACCACCTGGACGCCGACAGCCGGGAGGTGCTGGAGGACGCCCTGGAGCAGTTCCCAGGCACCATTCTGGCGGTAAGCCACGACCGCTATTTCATCAACCGCTTCGCCTCCCGGGTGGCGGTGCTCAGCAGCGACGGCATCGAGGCGTTTGACGGGAATTACGACGATTATCTCAGGACGCTCGAACGCAGGCAGGCGGGATTTGAAGACCGGGTGCCCGAGGGACGGACCCGGACGGAGACCCTGAAGGAAAAACGCCGGTTAAAAAACGAGCGGGAAATGAAAAAGAGCCTCCGGGAGGCCGCCGCGGCCGCGGAAGGGGAGGTCCTGCGTCTGGAGGCGGAAAAAAGCCGCCTGGAGGAGGTCCTTTCCCGGAACGAGATCTACCAGGACCGGGAAAAAGCCCGGCAGACCGCCGAGGAATACGACCGTGTCCGGGAGGCGCTGGAGGGCGCCTACCTCCGGTGGGAGGAGGCGGAGGAGCAGGCGAACCGGGAAGGCTGAAAAGAGACTTGTTAGCACTCAATTAAATTGAGTGCTAATTTTTTGTTGCGTTTCCTTTCGCACTGTGGTATAATCTTCCCCGAAGGACGGGAAACCGTCCGGGGATCACAGACCGGCAAAACGGCGGAGGAATAAAAAATGAGTGAACATACGCAAACACAAAAGGGAAGCATCTCCATCAATGCCAACAACATCATGCCGGTGATCAAACGCTGGCTGTATTCGGACAAGGATATCTTCATCCGCGAAATGGTGTCCAACGGCTGCGATGCCATCACCAAATACAGGATGCTCCATCCCGACGCGCAGGAGCAGGGGCGCGTCACGGTGACCGTGGACAGGGAAGCCGGTGAACTAAGGTTTTCCGACAACGGCATCGGAATGACCGGCGAGGAAGTCGAGAAATACATCAACCAGGTGGCCTTTTCCGGCGCGGAGGAGTTTTTGAAGAACTACACCGGGGAGGACAAGGAAGGCATCATCGGGCATTTCGGCCTGGGCTTTTACAGCGCTTTCATGACGGCGGACAAGGTGACCATCGACACCCTCTCCTGGCAGGAGGGGGCCAGACCGGTCCTCTGGCAGAGCGCGGACGGCATGACCTACGAGATGCGGGAGGGCGCAAGAAGCGAGCGGGGCACCACGGTCATCCTTCATATTATGGATACGGAGAAGGAATTCCTGGAGACGGAACGGGTCCGTCAGGTGCTTGAGAAATACTGCGGCTACATGGCGGTGCCCATTTATCTGGAGGATACCGCTTCCCCCGAACAGCAGGAGGAAGAGAAGAAGGCGCGCGCTGAGGACGCCCCCGTGGATGAGGGGAAGGAGCCGGAGGTCAAGGACGTGACGCCGCCGGAGGAAAAACCGGTCAACGACATCCATCCCCTGTGGCTGAAAAACCCCAAGGAATGCAAAGACGAGGAGTACAAGGAGACCTACCGCCGGCTGTTCCATACCTTTGAGGAGCCGCTGTTCTGGATCCATCTGAACGTGGATTATCCCTTCAACCTGAAGGGCATCCTTTACTTTCCGCGCATCCGCAGGGATCTGGGCGGTCAGGAGGGACAGATCAAGCTGTTCAACCGGCAGGTGTTCGTGGCGGATAATATTAAGGAAGTGATCCCTGAATTCCTGATGCTGCTCAAGGGCGTCATCGACTGCCCGGACCTGCCGCTGAACGTGTCCCGGTCCTTCCTGCAGAACGACGGCTATGTCAAAAAGCTCAGTGCCCACATCACCAAGAAGGTGGCTGACAAGCTCAATTCCCTCTTCAAGGACGCCCGGGAGCAGTACGAGGGCTATTGGGACGACATCGCGCCCTTTGTCAAATACGGCTGCATGAAGGACACCAAGTTCTATGACCAGGTGAAGGACAGCCTGCTGTTCAAGACCACCGCGGGCAAATTCCTGACGCTGGAGGAATACCGGTCCAGGAACGGCGGAAAGCTGGAGAAAAAGATCTGCTACACCACCGAGCAGAACCGTCAGGCGGCCCAGATCAGGATGTATACGGACCGGGAGATCGACGTCTGCGTCATGGATACCCTGATTGATCTGAACTTCATGTCCTTCCTGGAGTACAGCGGCGGCATGGACGGATGGAGCTTTGTGCGGGTGGACGCCGGCATCGACGGACTGACCGATGAAAGCGGCGAGGGCGGCGATCTGCAGGCCTCGGATTTTGAGGGGATGTTCCGCACCGCCCTGGGCAATGAAAGCCTGGAGGTGAAGCTGGAATCCCTGTCGGATCACGACCTGCCCCTGATGCTGCTCGAGGACGAGCAGATGCGCCGCTACAAGGAAATGAGCGCCATCTACGGCCAGGATTTCTCCCTGCCCGCCAAATACACCCTGGTGCTCAACCGCGCCTGCCCCACCGTGAAGGCCCTGAAGGACATGAAGGACGAGGACCTGAGGAAGGAACTGTGCGTGCAGCTCTACGATCTGGCCCGTATGGCGTCCCGGCCGCTGGAGGCGGAGGACCTGAAGGCCTTCCTGAAGCGTTCGAACAGTCTGGCAGCCCGCCTGGCGGAAGAAAAACAGGCGTGACCTCCCGAATACGCAAAAAGCCCTCCCCCAGCGCGAAAGGAGCGCGGGGGGAGGGCTTTAAAAATCATCGAAGGGCAAATTCCTCAAGGACCGCTCCTTCCCGGGTGACCTGGCCCCGGCCGTCAAGGACCTTCAGGCGCTGGGCGCCCTGGAGCGCGGCGGCGGCGTTCAGGTCCGCTCCGGGAAGCGAAGCGGGATCCGGGAGATCCGGCTCCCGGGAGACATATTCCACCACGTCCGCGCCGGCGGGGGCAAGGAAACCGCGGCTAATCAGCCAGGTCGCCTCGCCCAGGGCGTTGCCGTCCTCGTCAAAGGCGGTGACGTTCAGCGCGGCGTCATAAAAGTAGAGGGTGCCGTCCCGGAAGAGAAAAACGAAGTTTTCCTTTCCGCTCTGTTCCCCGTTGAGGGTCAAGGCGGAATCCACCGTGCCGAAGGAGGCATCCGGGGAAAAACGCATGAGGACGGTGCGTAAAAAATCGCCCCCGCCGCTGACGGAAAAGTCTCCCATCAGGTCGGTGTTCATGTCTCCGGCGCCCTCTTCGTCCTCCCTGGCTTCCTCCGGCGTTCGCGTAGAGAGGGCGCGGCCCGGCAGGCCTGCGTCCATGCCGGTGGCGGTGTAGTGGGCGAAAGAGGCACGGGAGGCCGTGCAGACGAAGAAGCCCTCCTCCTCGGAGACGTGGTGGGTGGCCACGTCGTCGGCACACTGGGCGAGAAGATCCACGGGGATGGTCCAGCCGTAGACGGAAAAGCAGTTTTGTTCCAGGCCGCGGGCCAGGCTGTTCAGCCCGGCAAGGGACGTGCGGAGCTTATCCGCCAGGGCGTTTCCTTTGGCTGCGGTCCCCAGGACGCGCGGAGCGGCAGAGGCCGCGGGGGAGGGGGAGGCCTCCGGAAGGGGCTTTGAAGAAGAGGCGCAGCCGCCCAAAAGAAATCCGGACAAAAGCAGCAGGCAGGCAAAGCGTTTTCGGTTCCTTCCCCGTCCGGGGGAGGAACCTGCAAGGAAGGAAAGAAGGTTCATGGTGAAGCTCCTTGAAAAAAAACCGCGTGGCGACAAGGCGCACCGCCCCTTTCGGGGGCGCGGGAAGATACCCCCATCATAGCATAAAACAGGGCCGGTGTTAACGCCGGGAGACGGCTTTTTTCGGACGGTTTTTCAAAATTTTCCCTCTTGACATTCCGTTCGGAAGCGCTTATAATTAATGCTTGTCAGCGGAACCAAGTTGGCAGTCTGTCCGACGGACGGCGGTATGCGCCTGTAGCTCAGCTGGATAGAGCAACGGCCTTCTAAGCCGTGGGTCGGGGGTTCGAATCCCTTCAGGCGCGCCTGTTCTGCTTTGATGGTGGGTGTAGTTCAGTGGCTAGAGCGCCAGATTGTGGCTCTGGAAATCGTGGGTTCGATCCCCACCACCCACCCCTTTTCTTTCCCTGCTGGGGGTCGTCGATGCGTTGGGGTGTAGCCAAGCGGTAAGGCAAGGGACTTTGACTCCCTCATTCGTAGGTTCGATCCCTGCCACCCCAGTTTCTTTGACCCATTAGCTCAGTTGGCAGAGCACTTGACTTTTAATCAAGGTGTCCGGAGTTCGAATCTCCGATGGGTCATCCTTTTCCGGTTCGCCCTGGACGCAAGGGCAATGCGGGCGTGGCGGAATGGCAGACGCGCCGGATTTAGGTTCCGGTGCCGAAAGGTGTAAGAGTTCAAGTCTCTTCGTCCGCACCACGTCCAGACGCGGTAGTAGCTCAGTTGGTAGAGCGCCACCTTGCCAAGGTGGAGGTCGCGAGTCCGAGCCTCGTCTACCGCTCCATTTTGCGGGTGTAGCTCAATGGTAGAGCTCCAGCCTTCCAAGCTGGTCACGTGGGTTCGATTCCCATCACCCGCTCCAGTACAGCACCGGCTGCCGGTGCTGTTTTTTTTGTGCGCCGTAGGCGTGAAAAAACCACCAGCAGAGCTGGTGGAATAAAA
>CAMJUL010000032.1 GCA_946408995.1 uncultured Clostridia bacterium
CCGTTTGCATGTGTTATGGCAAATCTCAACTTGCTTTTACTTTTTCAAATGAGTCGGTCCGCCCGTTCCGTTCTCCCGGAGGTGCCAGGGGCGCGAAGGAGACGTATCAAGAGGGTGGAAACGCCGTCGGGCGTTTCCGGGATCGTCTCGGAAAGCGGGACGGGAAAGGAATACGATCATGAAATCAAGCAAAAGATGGATAAAAATAGGTGCGCTCCTGGCCGCGTCGGTGATGATGCTCCCCCTGCCGGCGGGGGCCCTCGTGGCGGAAAAGAACGAAAAGAAGCAGGAGGCGTGTCTTGGCATCCAAACCCGGGAAATGCTCAGGGCCCGGTCCGGCCTGAAAGAGGAGGACTGGAGCGCCCTCATGGAGAAGGGAGCCAGGCAGGGCCGGCAGGACCCGCTGACGGAGGAAGCCCTGAAGGCCGCCGCACCGGGGGCGGAGATCCTGACCCAAAGAGGGCGGGTGTATATGATGACCGGCCTGGGAGAAGCCTTCCGGGTGAAGGACGCGCGGGAGGCAAGCCTTCTGGCCCATCGCCTTTTGGGGATTCTGGGGGCCGCGGAAAAGACCGACCTGCGGCTGTGGTCCCAGGTAAACGTCGGGGACCGTTGGGCCTACGTCTTCCAGCAGATGCAGGGAGGCCTGACCGTGGTGGGCAGCACCCTGAGGATCGTGACGGCGGCGGACGGAGGGGTGGACGCGGTCTTTTCCTCCCTTGAGGAGGCGCTGCCTGAAAGCGCCGGCTTCCCGGAGATCACCGGGGTCCAGGCAGAGGAAAAGGTGCGCGAGGCCCTGGCGGCGGAGAAGAAGCAGGCCGAGGTGCTGGCGGAATACACGGTCCGGGCGGTGATACCCACGGAGGAGGACGAGGAAGGGGAAGAGGCCGAAGAGGAGGTGCTCCCGGACCATCTGGTGTGGATGGTCTATACCCGGAACCCGGATCACGACCCGGAGGCGGGCGGTGAAATGCCGTATCTGGCCCATGTGGTGGGCGCGGACGGGGAATACCTGCGGTCCTTCGGGGTCCGTGTGCCGGGGGACCGGTCCGTGCGGGCGGGCTATTCCGCGGCCTATGCCTTTGACAGCTTCATGGAAAAACGGGAATGGACAGGCGAGGTGACCGACGGAACGGGCAGGACCT
Organism: uncultured Clostridia bacterium; assembly: GCA_946408995.1. Lineage (GTDB taxonomy): Bacteria > Bacillota > Clostridia > Christensenellales > Aristaeellaceae > RUG756. Next base: position 1,146 of record CAMJUL010000032.1, read on the forward strand.
ATGAACTGACCGTGCCTGTTACGCGGGACAAACGCACCGGGGTCTGGTACCTGGCCGACCCGGAGCGGAAGATCGCCGTGGCGGACTATTATGCCCTGGCCTTCGGGGAGGAAACGGTGTCCCTGGTCAGCCAGACCACCAATGAATATTGGGACGAGGACGACCTGATCACCTACGCCAACATGATCCGGGTGTGGGACGATTACGCGGCCCTGGGCTGGATCGGCCCGGACGGGACCGGCACCCCGGTGGCTCTCCTGCGGGACCTGTGCTACGAGGACGGCACCCCCATGAGCAACGCCGCCTACGCGGGACTCTTCCAGGGCTGGCAATGCTTTGCCTACGGCGGGGGGGAGTCCCTGGGCCATGCCCTGGACGTGATCGCCCATGAATACACCCACTGCGTCACAGGTACCCTGATGAATACCAACCTGTACCGGGACGACATGGGGGCCATCAACGAGGCCATGAGCGATATCCTGGGCAACCTGTGCGAGATGCGCCTGGAGGGGGACACCTCCTGGCTGATGGGGGAGGACACCGGCTCCGCCATCCGGTCCATGCTGGATCCCCATTCGTTTGGGCAGCCCGAATACGTGTGGGACGTGTATTATGCCCCCAACGCCCTGACCCCCGTGGAAGGGAACGATTACGGCGGGGTGCACGCCAACGCCTCCATCCTGAACCGTGTGGCCGCCCGTCTGTGCCAGGAGGAGGGCATGGACCTGACCAAAGCCCGGGAACTGTGGCTGACGGTCCTGCTGGGCATGACCCCGTATACCGATTATCCGCAGATGGCGTCCCTGCTCCGCTGGGCGGTGAAAGCCTCCGGGAACGGCGAGAAGGCCGGCGCGGTTGAACGCCTGATTGCCGAAAGCCGAATGGAAATGAAGGACGCGCCGGAAACACTGCCGGAGGGGCAGCGCATGGTGTCCCTGACCCTGCCGGATACCGAGGCCTTCCGGGATCCCAACTGGATGCTGATGGCTGTGCAGGTGGATACCAAAGAGATCGGCCAGCGGCTCGGCGGCGTGGCGGACCTGGTCCGGAGCCTGTTTGACGCGGGCGTCAGCGTGGAGGAATACGGGCACAAGATCGACGCCGTGGCGGATCGCCTGAACCTGGACAGCCTGGGAGCCATGCTGGACGGGGATATGGGCCCACTGGCCTTTATGCCCCTGCTGGAGGGCATCCTGGTGCAGCAGGAAAGCTGGCAGGACGAACGGGACGGCCGCATCCGCATGGTGACAAAGGACCTGCCTACCCTCTACATGCTTTACAACTTCTCCGGGGAGCAGGAGGAGGCGGTGATCGGCGCTGCGGTGCTGGTGGGCGGCGTCTGGCAGGATGTTGGAAATCTGGCGATGGACCTTGTGAACCTGGATCCTGAAGCCCTGGAAAAGGTGCCCGGCCTGGTTGGACAGATGCTTGCAGGCACGGTGAAGGGACTGCTCCCCGGGACGAAGGGGACCCAATGCGCGGAACTGCCTTCGGACGGCCTTCAGGAGGTGACCCTCATGCATATGGAAGACCTGATCGACGAGGAGGCCCTGGAGAACTGGGAGGATTACGCCGACCTCCCCGCGTTGGAGGCCCCCGCCGAACCGGAGGAAACCTCCGCCTTCGTTCCGGGCATCGCGCGGTGAGGGGAAGCGGGACTGCCAAACCAAATGAAAAAACGCGGGCGTTCGCATAGCGCGGAGTACGAAAAGAAACAAACACAAGAACGCTTTTCCCAAAAGACAAGGGCCGCAGGGAGATCCCTGCGGCCCTTGTCATTCTGCGGGCGGGAAGGTATAATTTATAAAAGCAACGAATGAACACCGGAGGGATGAAAATGAAAAAAAGACACCTTTTGCTGCCCGCGATGTTCCTGACGGCGGCGCTGCTGACGGGCGGGGCGCTGGCGGAGAGTAATGCGCGCTATGAGTTTGAGGACGGGGAAAAGACCGGGAAGGCCCGTGCCCTGAGCAGTGGGGGAATCACCTGGGTGGAAGGCCTGAACGGTGAAGGGGACAGCGTGACCCTTACGGTGACCGTGCCCGGGGACGGATTTTATGACCTGACGGTTTGCCAGCAGGGCATGGGCGGCTACAAGGAAAATGACCTGGCCGTGGACGGCGAGACCGTGGGCAGCACTGTGGCGGAGGGGAAGGAGTATGCGGAGCATATCCTTTCCCACGTGTACCTTTCCCAGGGAGAGCACCGCGTGACGGTGACCCCAAATTGGGGCTACGTGCGCCTGGATTACCTGACAGTGGCGCCCTCGGCGGCGCTGGAGGCGGACCTGTACGATGTGCAGCCGGTGCTTTGCAACCCTGCCCCCTCCAAAGAGGCCCAGGAACTGATGAACTGGATGTGTGAGATCTACGGGGAAAAGATGATCTCCGGCCAGTATCTGGACGAATACCAGTACGGGGCTGAACTGAAGGCGGTGGCCTCCGTGACGGAGGGGCGCGTTCCCGCCCTGGTGGGGCTGGACATGCTCAATTATTCCCCGGCGTCGGTCAGCCTGGGCAGCTGGCCCACCTCGGTGGATCAGGCCCTGGGGTACTGGAAGCAGGGACATATCCTGACTTTCTGCTGGCACTGGGTGGCGCCGGAAAAGTACATCGACACCACCGGCAACAACTGGTGGGGCGGCTACCGGACCGAGAACACCACCCTGAACCTGAAAAAGGCCATGGACGGGGAGGACCCCGAGGCCTATGACCTGCTGATCAGGGACATGGACGCGATCGCGGAGCAGCTCAAGCGCCTCAGGGACGCGGGGGTGCCGGTAATCTGGCGGCCCCTGCACGAGGCCAGCGGCGGCTGGTTCTGGTGGGGCGCTTCGGGACCGGAGGCGTATATCGCCCTGTACCGGCTGATGTACGACCGCTTTGTAAACCTGCACGGCCTCAACAACCTGATCTGGCTCTGGAACGGGCAGGACAAAAACTGGTATCCGGGGGACGACGTGGTGGACATCATCGGCGAGGATATTTACGCCGGGAAGCACGCCCACGATTCCCAGAGCGCAGCCTTCCTGCGCTGCGCGGAGGTGACGGGGACACGCAAACTGATCATGATGTCAGAATGCGGCTGCGTGCCGTCCCCCATCAAGTGCCAGCGGGACGGGACGGTCTGGAACGCCTGGGCCGTATGGTGCTATGAATTTGTACAGGTGGACGGAAAGTACAACGGGGAATACACCAGCCCGGAGACCCTGAAGCTGTTTTACGAACAGGACAATGTGGTTACCCTGGCGGAGGTGCCTGCCTTTGGACGTCAGACGGAGGAAAAAGAGGCGTCCGGCACGGAGGATAAGAAGGTCTGGTCCTTTGCGGATGCGGTCCTTACCGGAAACGCCCGGCCCGCGCCGGACGGGGCGGAACTGTGGGGGAACGACGCGGCGGACACCGCGTCCCTCACCGTTACCGTGCCCGCGGACGGGGAATACGACCTGGTGATCGTCCAGGCGGGCATCGGCGGCTACAAGGAGAACATCCTGGAGATCGATGGAGCCGAAGCGGGGCTGACCGTGGTGCAGGGGGAGACGGAAGAGGCCTGCCCCTTCGGAACGGTGTCCCTGACCGCGGGGGAGCATACCGTCACGGTCCGGGCCGTATGGGGCTGGGTGCGGCTCAAGTCCCTTTCGCTGCTTCCGGCTGGGTCTGGCGCGCCCTCCGGCGCGGTCCGGTACGAATTTGAGGACGGGACCCTCTTGGGAAAGGTCAAAACCGTGGTGATCGGCGGGGAAGGATATGTGGAGCTCTCCTCCAACGACGAAGCGGACGGGGTTTCCCTGACCGTGACGGCGGAGCAGGACGGATATTACGACCTGACCGTGATCCAGGCGGGGATCGGCGGCGGCAAACAGAATTACCTCTCCCTGGACGGGGAGCGGATTTCGAACACCGTGGTGCAGGGAACGGAGACGGAGGAATGCGTAACGCCCGCGGTCTACCTGACAAAGGGCGAACATACCGTAGCGGTGAACTGCTTTTGGGGCTGGACAAATCTGGACGCCCTGGTCATCAGCCCCTCCGGTGAAAAAGACTGACGGGCCATAAAAAGGCGGGGCTGTGGGAACACGGCCCCCTTTTTGACAACCGGTCAGGGACAAGATCTCCCCGCAAGTTTGTTTCACAGGGGAAGAGGAGGCATTTTCAATGCGCTGCTTTTTTAGGTCCGTTCGAAGGATCGTACTTCTTGCCGCGCTGATCCTGCTGCCGTTGTGCGCGTCGGGGGAGGGGCCATTTGATACGGGGTATCTCGGAGCTCCCGGGGAGGACCGGGCCAGGCTTGTGCTGGACGAGTGCCGGGAAGAGGGGATTTTCGCCCATTGGTCGGAGGAAACGCACGGAGCCTTGTTGGACAGGCTGCAGCAGGAAGGAATCCGCGTCGGCACGGAGCTGTGGATGGCCGCGGACCCCTCGGAGGGGCTCCATGGACTGTACGAAACCCTTTACGGACCGGAGGAAGGGTGGACGGCCCCGCTGCGAGAGGCCTTTATGGAAAGCCTGGGGGAATATGATCTGGGCTGGACGGAACCACCCTTCCGCCAAATGGGCGTCAGGCGGAGCGCTTTCCCGGAAAGGACGGGGGCCCTGCGAACATTGACCCTTTTTGAGGGGGAGCTCCCGCCGGAATGGGCGTTCCTGTCTGGGGATAAGCGCCTGGAGGAATGGACTTGCCAAAGCGGGGCCTCCGTCCTTCTGGACTGGTCCGGGGCCGAAAGGAAGCCTCCTCAGGTCCTTTCGGGCGCGGGGCTGGTTTCCTTTGAAGACGGGGAGCGCAGGCAGCTTGTACAGATGGCTCTGATCGACGGGGGGTGGAAGGCCTTTCCGCTGGGGGAAAACGCGCTGTACCGGCAAGGGGAATACAAGGTTTCTTATGACGGGCTGCACTCGTCCTTTGCGGTGGAATACCGCCTGGAGGATGGAGGGAAAGCCTCCTTTTATCTGCTGCCCAACGCCGACAGAACCTATGCCCGGTGCAGCATTCGGGCCTATGAGCGGGTGAATGAAGGCACAGGGGAGGCAGTCTGGATCGGCCTGGAAGAGGCGCAGCCCACCTGGGAGAAGGAAGTGCCGGACGGGGAGGGGCGTTTCCCGATCGCACGGTATCCGATGCAGCTGGGCCTTTTGCCCCTGGAGACCTTTCCAACGGACCTGAAATCTGCCCGGGAGAGAGATTATCCTGGCCTTCCGGAAGGATGCCTTTTGACGTTGGGGGTGAACCTGCGGGCACGAACCAGCAGCCGGTCCCAGAGCCTTGGAATGCTGACCCCGGGAACGGTGATCCCCGTGCTGGAGGTGCTTGAGGGGGATCCCTGGCCCTGGGTCCGTACCCGGATCGGAGACCTGGAGGGATATGTGGCCTCCGTCTACACCAGCCTTGAAAACGGGCGGGTGGATACCCGGATGCCCCAGCCCCTGGCCATGAACCTGGAGGAGACGGGGATGATAAGCGGCACCGATCACCTGACGGTGCTCCCGAAGGGGACGAAAATGCACGTGGTGCTGGAGGAGGGGGAAAGGCTGTATGTGGCCGTTCCCCGGGGAGAACTGTCCTGGCTGATAGGGACGGAGGACCTTTTCGGCTGGGTAAGCAAAGCGGATGTGACCCTGGCGGTGCTGCCCTGCCAGCTGGACGGATGGACGGAGGAGGGCGGCATTGCCGGAAGATGAGCCGTCCAATAAAACAAAAGACCGGGGAGGATCAGCGGATGATCCTCCCCAGTTTCATAATGACCCGGCGGTCGCTCAGGGCTTCCTTGCAGCGCTTGTCGTGGGTGACGGTGACGATGGCGCAGCCGCTCTCCTTCTGCAAAAGACGCAGGCTGTCCACCATCTGCCTGAGGTGATCAAAATCCTGTCCCACGGTGGGCTCGTCCAGGAACAGCACCCCGGGGTCCGAGGCACAGACCGCCGCGACCCCGGCCCTGCGTTTCTGCCCTTCGCTGAGGGACTGGGGGTGCCTGTCCTCCAGACCCTCCAGACCAAAGAGGGCGATCATCCTCTTTGCGCGTTCTGGACTCGAGGCGTTCCGGGCCACCTCCTGGCGCAGGGTAGGCATGAACAGCTGACTGGACGGGTCCTGGAAGATATAGCCGGCCTTGCGGAACCACTCCGGCATGGGATGGACCCGCTGGGACCGGATCAGGGTCTGCTCGTATCCGCCGCCGGAGGGGTACAGGAGCCGGGCCAGCAGCTTCAGAAGGGTGGTTTTGCCGCAGCCGTTGGGGCCAAGCAGGGTCAAACGTTCCCCTTCCCGGATGTCCAGGGAGACGTTGCGGATGACGTCGATGCCGTGGAGGGTGTAATCCACGTCCTTGAGAGAGATCAGCCGGCCGCTTCCGGCCAGGGATTCCCCGTCATAGGGCAGGATATGGTCCACCTCCTTGAGAAGGCGGGCGGGATCCTTTTCCTGCGCAAGGCAGCCGTCCCGGAGGGTGAAAACCATGTCGGCGTAGGGCAGCACCATGTCCAAACGGTGCTCGATCAAGAGGACCAGGGCACCCTCCTGTGTCAGCTGCTTGAGAATGCGCAGCAGCCGGACGGTGCTTTCCCGGTCCAGGTTGGCCAGGGGTTCGTCCAGCAGGAGGATCCTTTGGCCCATGGCCAGGGCGCAGGCCATCACCAGGCGCTGCTTCTGGCCGCCGGACAGCTTCCGGGTGGCCGCGTCCGGCTTCAGGCGGGTCAGGCGCAGGGCTTCCCGGACCCTGTTTTCAATTTCGGCGGAGGGGATGCCCAGGTTCTCGCAGCCGAAGGCGACTTCGTCCTCCACCCGGTCGTGGACGATCTGGTCGTCCGCGTTCTGCAGGACGCTGGCCACCAGCCGCGCCCTCCTTGCGATGGACCAGGCGCTGACCTCCTGCCCGTCCAGAAGGATGGTCCCGGTCAGATGCCCCGGCTGGATCTGGGGGATGATCCCGTTGATCAGGGAGAGCAGGGTGGTTTTGCCGGTCCCGGAGACCCCCTGCAGCACGGCAAAGCACCCGTAGGGCAGGGAAAGGTCCAGATGGTTCAGGACCGGGGTCTGCCCGTCGTAGGAAAAGAAAACGTCACTCAGTTCCAGGGCCGGTTTCATGGCTTGTCCACCGCGCGGCTGAAGTCTGCCAGGGCCTTCACATTGGGCCGGTGACTGACCAGCACCACGCTTTTTTCCTTTCTGACCGCGTCCAGGGACGCAAGGACCCGGCCTTCGTTGAGGGTGTCCAGGTTGCTGGTGGGCTCGTCCAGCAGGATCAGGGGGGCCTCAGAGAGGAAAGCCCGGGCCAGGGCGATGCGCTGGCGTTCCCCGCTGGAGAGCATGTCGCCCATTTCCCCGACCCCGGTCTCGAAATCCCGGGGCAGGGTCATGATGAAATCGTGGACGCTGGCCTTCTTCGCGGCCTGCACCACCTCCTCCCGGGGGGCGTCCGGACGCGCCAGGCGGATGTTGTTCTCTATGGTATCGTTGAAAAGGACCGTGTCCTGGGTGACATAGGCCTGGGCGGCTCGAAGGGAGGCGGTGTTCACCTGACGGACGTCCTCGCCGGACAGGGTGACGCGCCCCTTCTCCGGGTCGTGGAAGCGCATCAGCAGTTTCAGCACGGTGGATTTGCCGGCGCCGCTGGGGCCGGTCACCCCGGTGATGCCCCGGGCTGGGATGTCCAGATCGAACCCCGAAAGCACCTGGGCGCTTCCGCCATAGGAAAAATGCGTCCCTTCCAGGGCCATCTTGTGGAAAAGGACGTCCTTCCCGTCCGTTACTTCCTCCACCTCCGGCCTTTCCTCCAGCAGGTCCAGGACCCGGTCCCCGGCGGCCAGGGTCTGGGAAAGGCTGCCCGCCAGCGCGGACAGGGCGGCCACGGGCCCGAAGGAGGACATCAGGCCGACCTGCCCCAACAGGACCTCCTTCAGGCTGATTTGGCCGTTTTGGTACAGGGTGATGCAAAGGACCAGCATGGCAAGGTCAAACAGAAGGATGGTCATTTCGGTCCCGCCGGCCAGGAGGCCGGTTTTCCTGGCCAGGGCCTTCTGGGCCAGGCCGATCTCCCGGGAGCGACGGTCGATCTCCTCCATGCGCTGGTCCTGCCGCTGATAGCGCAGGGTCTCCTTCAAACCCCGCAGAGAATCCAGCAGAAAGGCGGCCAGGCTTCCCGCGCCCTCCCGGACCCGGGCGCCCTCTTTGCGCATGCGGCCGCCGGACAGAATGGGCAATACCGCCCCGACGGTCAGGTAGGCCGGAAGGGCGCAGAGCGCCAGAAGGGGATGGAGGGAGGCGAAGAAACAAAGCATGCACAGGCTGACGGCCACGGCGATGGCGATGGGGGAAATGGTATGGGCGTAGAAGACCTCCAGAAGTTCAATGTCGCTGGTGACGGTGGAGATCAGTTCGCCCTTGTTTTTGACGTCCATTTTGGCCGGGGCCAGGCGCCGCATCGCGCCGAAAACATGGTCCCGGATGATCTTCAGCAGGGTAAAGGCGATGTAATGGTTGCGGTTCTGTTCCCCGTAATGGAGCACCCCGCGCAGGATGCCCGCCGCCGCGATGGGGACAAACAGCCTTCCGGCAGCCTCCGTCTGCCCGTCCAAAGCTAGGTATAGGGCCAGGATGCCAAGGACCGTCAGGGCGATTGCGCACAAATGCCCCAGGGCGCCCAGCGCCACTGCCAGGCCCATATGGGGGGAGAGGGGCCTGAGCAGCCCCACCAGCCGCAGCATGATCTTCAGGGCGTTCCGTTTGGTCTTCATGGACGATCCCCCTCCCGTGCGAAGCGTTCAAGCTGAGCCTGCCGGTCAAACAGCGCCCGGTAGCCGGGACAGGTTTCCATTAGCTCCCGGTGGGTCCCCTGCCCGATGAGCCGGCCCCGGTCCAGGACCAGGATGCGGTCGGCGTTGACCGCATTTTCCAGCCGGTGGGTGATCAGGAGCACGGTCCTGTCCCCCCGGAAGGCGTAGATGGCCTCCAGGATGGCCTCCTCGCTTTCCGCGTCCACGTTGCTGGTGGCCTCGTCAAAAAGATAGACCGGAGTGTCGTGCAGCAGGGCCCGGGCCAGGGCCAGGCGCTGACGCTGCCCGCCGGAGAGGTTTCCGGCGTCGGTCCCGATGGGGGTGTCCAGCCCCTGGCGGGTGGCGAGCCAGTCCCAGATGCGGGCCTTTTGGCAGGCAGCGGTCATGCGCGCGTCATCCGCCCCCGGATCCGCCATTTGCAGGTTCTCCCGGACGGTGCCGCTGAACACAAAATCGGAAGCCGTGACCAGCGTCACACTTTGGTACAGGCTGTCGGTTTTCACGTCATACAGTTCCTTGCCCCCCAGGGTCAGGGAGCCGAAATAGCCCCTCAGGCTGCCGGTCAGGAGGCCTGCCAGGGTGCTTTTCCCGCAGCCGCTTTCCCCCACTATGGCCGTCAGGCTTCCGGCGGGGATGGAGAAGGACACCTCCTTCAGGGCGTCGACCTCCCCGTCATAGGTGAAGGTGAGGTTCCGGGCGGAAATGTCCATGGGTCCGGACAGGGTCTGGGACCCCTCTTCCTCCTCGTCCAGGCGCAGAATGGCGAACATCTTGTCACTGGCGGCCATGCCGTTCATGGCTACATGGAAATAGCTGCCCAGGGTCCGCATGGGCAGGAAGAAATCCGCGGACAGCATGATCACGATAAAGCCCTGCCACAGCTGCAAGGTTCCCGCCATGGCTTCCCGCACAGCCAGCAATATGCCCAGGGCGGCGCCGCCGTAGGCCACGATGTCCATGATGATGATGGAATTGAGCTGCATGGTGAGGACCTTCATGGTGATATCCCGGAATTCCTCGGCCTTTTCGTTCATTTCCCGGTGCTTTCTTTCGTCCGCACCATAGATCTTCAGGGTGGTCAGGCCCTGCATGTTCTCAAGGAAGGTGTCGCCCAGGCGGGTGTATCTTCCCCAGTAGCGGCGAAGCAGGTTCCTTGCCAGCTTCTGCACGAGTACGATGGCCAATGGGATCAGCGGGACGCACAAAAACAGCACGATGGCCGCCCGCAGACTGACCTGGGAGAGGACTGCAAACAGTATGATGGGGGAGATCAGGGCGTAAAAGAACTGCGGCAGGTAGCGGCCGAAATAGGTCTCCAACTGGTCGATGCCCTCGACGCAGACCTGCACGATCTCCCCGGTGGAGACCTTTTCCGGATAGGAAGCGCCAAGGCGGGTGAGCTTTTCATAGACCCTGCGGCGCAGGATCCGCTTGGCGTCAGCGCTGGCCAGATGGGCCGTCAGGGAGGAGGCCCAGGCCGTTCCCCAGCGGATGAGGCCAAGCAGCGTTACCCACAGGCCAAAGACAAGCAGGTCCGCCGCCTCCAGGGAGATTCCCATGGTCAATTTGCGGATCAGGTCCGCCATCAGGAAGACCGTGGCTACGCTGGCAAGAAGACGCGTGAGCTGGGACAGCACGTTGAGAACAATGTATTTGACACTGCCCGGGGATTCCAGAAGCAGTTCCCGCTTGATCATGGCAGCGTCACCTCCGGAAACACGTGCGGGACAAGAAGGATCGCGGCCATGGCCAGCACGGTCAGGGCGGTGAACAAAGCATCCCGCGGAGTAAAGCGGACCGGGCGGTATACCGTGGCGCCCCGGCTTAACGTGTCAAAGGCACGGGTCTTCACCGAAAGGGCCAGGGTGTCGGAAATGTTGACCGCGCGCATGACCAGCGGGATCAGGAAAGCCCTGTAAAGGTTGGAGGGACGGTACCAGGCGAGGGAATTCAGGCGGGTATCCACTCCCCGGGTGCGCATGGCGGCCCGGATCTGGCTGATCTCACCCCAGACGACGGGAACGAAGCGGACCGTGACCAGCATGCCAAGAGTAACGGCCCGGGGCGCGTGCATCTGGTTCAGGCACCGGGTCAAAAGCGCCGGAGGGACGCTCAGCAGGGGCACCACACAGATGCCGATGACCAGGCACCGGGCCGGCGAAATCCAAAACAGGTCCGTATTGCCGTTGAGCAGGGCGGTGATGCCCCCGGTCACGATGCCGAAGATGCCCATGCCCAAAGCCATCCAGGTGACGGCCGTATACAGTCCGTAAAGGATGAAGAGCGCGGCGAGAAAGAACAGGTAGCCGAAGATCAGAGGGTTGTGGGAGGCGATCATGCCAACCGCCATGGAGGACAGGGAACAAAACAGAGCGGCCAGGGGATGCACTGGCCGCAGGGCGTGAAACTGTTCAAACATATGGGTCAATCCTCATAGGGGCGGAGCTTGCCCGCCTTCTGCAGCTCATCGGAAACCTTCAGCCCGATGACCGCGCCGAGCAGGCTCAGCGCGATGACGCCGAGCACCACCAGGACCGTCTGCCAGGCCTGGCCGCTGACAAAATGCTGATAGCTGGTTCCGTTGAGCCAGATGGAGAAGGGAAGACTGAGGGGCACCGTCAGGATCATGAACAGGGAGGCCCCGGTGAGGACCGCGGCCCTGTGATCCCAGCTTTTGAAGATCAAAAGGGCGATGCATTCGGCCAGCAGCGCGCCGATCAGGTTGTTGAAGAACATCACCGGCGCCATAAACAGCAGCGGAAAACCGGTGAACAGGCCATACAGGGTCAGGGTGCCAGGCTTTTGTACCTTTTTGATGCCGATGATGGCGAAAAGCGAATAAAACAGACAGGTGACCAGGGTCTGTACGCCAAAGAGGGTGCTGCGCATCACGGGCATGGCCAGCGCACCGAACAGCGTGTTGACGGCGGCCAGGACCGCCAGGAAAATGATGTCCTTGGCATGAAATTTTTTAAGCATTCTGCCTCCTGAGGGCCCTCTGAATTCCCGCTTCCGGGTTGGGAAAACACCTTTAACCAGATTCTATCAAAACGGGAAAACCCTGTCATTGCGGCAGCGGGGAAGGAGGCGGAGTTTATGAAAAAAACCTGCCGGGAAAAGAAAGAAACATTTTTCCTCTTATCTATGTTTTTGAAGGGAATTCGGCTTGAAAGCGGTCACAGTTTATGGTAACATCTAAACAGGAAAAACAGTGCTCCGAGTCCTGTGCGACCCACGCGGCCGGCAGGACCATTGAGTGCCTCCGGCAACGGATGCGCTTGCCCTTTTGCGAAGGAGTCCGGTGCGTTCCCGCTTTGTTTGGCTTAGGTTTTCTTGGGCGGGCGGGCAGCGGACTTTGCTGATTTCCGGGAACAGAGGAGTTTTTGAATATCGAGGAGGGAAACGATTATGGCGGAAACAAAGGATCGGAAAAGCTTCCTGGACAAGGATTATACCCGCCGTCAGTTTTTGAAGCTGTCAGGGAAAAGCCTTGTCGGGCTCACCTTTTCCGCGTCTCTGATCAGCGCGCTGGGGGTCAGCGCCAAGTCTCTTGCGGAGGACAAGGTGCGCGTCTGGGCCTTCCCCCAGGGACTTTTGGTGGTGGATGCGGACCGGTGCGTGGGGTGCCAAAGGTGCGAAATCAACTGCACCCTGACCAACGACGGCTGCTGCTCCAGCTACATTTCCCGGGTCAAGGTGACCCGCAACCTGTATTCCAGCAGGAACGGCACCGGCCTTTACACCGAGGATAACTGGACCTATTTCCCAGACACCTGCCGGCAGTGCAAAAAGCCCTTCTGCGGGGAAGCCTGCCCCATGGGGGCCATCTATGCCGACGACCTGGGCGTGCGCCGGGTGGATACCGAAAAGTGTATCGGCTGCGGGGCCTGCACGGAAGCCTGCCCCTGGCATATGCCGACGGTGAACCCTGTCACCCATAAATCCTCCAAGTGCGTGATGTGCGGCGCCTGCGCGGAGGGCTGCCCCTCCGGCGCGCTGAGCATTGTGCCGTGGGATATGATCGTCTCCGCTTCCCAGAAGACCTGACAAACCGCATCCATCAAATGAGTGAAACAGGAGGAACAAGACCATGTCTGTGAAAAACGGCATCAACGGCTGGGCGGGGACCATCCTTCGGGTCAACCTGACCACCGGCGCCATCACCAAGGAAGACACCCTGCCCAAGTACAAGCCCTTTATCGGCGGCATGGGCATCGGCTATAAAGTGATCTGGGACGAAGTGCCACTCAATACCGATCCTCTGGGGCCCGACGCCAAGTGCGTCTTCGGCGTGGGTCCCCTGACGGCGTCCGGCGTTCCCTGCTCCGGGCGGATGAACATCACCCTCCTCTCCTGCTGGAGCAAGGGCTATTCCATCGTGGACGCCCACATGGGCGGCCATATCGCCCACGCGTTCAAATACGCGGGCTATGACGCCATGATCGTGGAAGGGCAGAGCGACAAGCCTGTTTATATCCGGATCGAGGACGAAAAGGTGACCATCGAGGACGCCTCCCATGTGTGGGGCAAAGGCACCTTTGAGACCAACGCGACCCTGGCCAAGGAAAACGGCCCCGAATTCGACGTGGCCTCCATCGGCCCCGCCGGCGAAAACCTGGTGCCCATGAGCAACATCGTCACCTCCTTTGGCAACAGCGGCGGCGCCGGCATCGGCGCGCTGCTTGGCAGCAAGAAGGTGAAGGCCGTGGTGGTCCGCGGCACCGGCGCGGTCAAGATCGCCGAGCCCATGAAGGTGCGCCTGCTTTCCAACTACATGATCAAGGATCTGGTGGGCGGCAACAACAACCACACCGTTCCCTGCCATGCCCAGAGCTGGAGCGAGTACGTGGCCACCAACAACCGCTGGCAGGGCGCCCCCGGCATCACCTGGGACAAGGCCTCCAAGGGCCCCATCGACATGGGCGAGCAGCCCAGCGGCCAGATCAACGTGGCGGCCCTGCGCTGCAACAAGGGCGTGTTCGACTTTGGCGAGATCGCCGAAAAGTACACCGTCAAGCAGGGCGGCTGCTCCTCCTGCCCGGTGCGCTGCTATACCGAGTACGACATGGATCCCCTGGCGGATTACGACCTGCCCACCCATGTTTCCAACACCTGCATGCCCATCATCAAGATGCTGGAATGGTATCCCAACCACAAGGACGCCGACGGCAACAGCGTGCCCTCCACCCATGATTTCGTGGACGAGAAGGACGCCAAGATGATTCTGGGCGGCGCGGGTTCCCGCGCGGCGGACGAGTACGGCGTCTGGTGCAACTACGGCAACCTTTACGAGGACTTCAACATGGCCTATACCACCGGCGTCCTCAAGGACGTGGCGGATAAGCTCTATCCCGGCGAATGGGACGAGATCCCCTGGGACCTGATGGAATCCGGCGATCCCCGGTGGCTGTTTGAAGTGTACCGCAGGATCTCCCTGGGCAAGGGCCTGTTCAGCGACCTGGGACTTGGCACCTACCGCCTGTACGAGAAGTGGGGCATGGACGACCCGGCCAAGAACGTTGCCGGCGTCAGCTTCTATGACTTTGTCAACGGCAAGAACTTCAACATCGGCCACAACGGCTATCCCCGCCATCACGGTCCGGAAAACTGCTGGCAGGCGGGCACGCTGTACTCCATGATGTACAACCGGGACTGCATGATCCATCACCTGATCAACTTCTGCTCCTCGGGCGCGCCCTATAACGAGATCACCAAGCCCGTTCTGGAGCATTTCTTCGGCGAGGGTTGCACCGACCCGCAGAAGCATTACACCCCCATCAACGAGAACAAGATCAAATTGGCCAAGTGGGCTTTCATCGGCAAGCAGTGGCATGACAGCGCCACGCTGTGCAACTGGATGTACCCGATGACCATCGCCACCAGCAAGAAGCGCAATTACATCGGCGACCTGGACCTGGATGCCAAGTACATGACCGCTGTCACCGGCGAGGAATACACCCGGGAGGACCAGGAGCGGGATTCCGAGCGCATCAGCCAGCTTCTGCGGGTGATGACCGCGGTCAGCTTCAAGCTGAACCTGGGCAGCACCAACCTGCGCAAGGACCACGACAAGGTCAGCGAGTGGGTGTTCGACAAGGAGCCGGACTTCAAGCCCTTTGAGGAGGGCACGGTCAAGCTGGACCGGGAGGACTGGGAAAAGAGCCTGGATATGTGGTACGAGGCCATGGGCTGGAACAAGGAGACCGGCATCCCCACCCGGGCGACCCTGGAGAAGTTCGATTTGAAGGACTGCGCCGACAAGCTGGAAGAGCTTGGACTGATTTAAGTCAAAGAAGCGGGCCGGCGTCATGCCGGTCCGCTCTTTGACTTACAGGAGAAACCCACAAGGAGGATGTTTGCACATGGCTTTGTTTGGACGCCGGAAGCCCGGCTTTTCCAAAGAAGTGGAATTGAAGCCCAGCCAGATCCCCGGCGAATTCAGCGACGCGCTGGATCCCGCCATGAACGGGGGAGAGGCAGGCAACAAGGCGGACCCCGTTCAGATGGCGGATCCTGATCAGGGGACGGAAAAACCGGACGTGTTTGATTACCTGCAGTCCCTGCCGGAGGTGGAGGATCCCTTTCCCCCCTCCGAGCCGGAGGAGGAGGCCCCTGCGGAGATGGAAAAGACCAAGGCCCAGCTGCTGGCGGATTTCATCCGGGAGCGCTGCAAGTCCGCCCTGATCACGCCCCTGTCCCTGATCGCCAGGGACGAGGAGGACGTGGATGCCCTGGTGGCCGAAATGGAGGCGGACGAGACCTGCAGGGACATTCTGCGGGTGAAGGGGAAGAAGGATGTCTATTTTTATTCCGGGGAGCTGATGGCCAACAACTATGCGAAGATCGCCATGCTGACCCTGGAAAAGGACGACGCCCGTACCGTAGCGGAGATGGTGCGTTTCAACTGCAAAGCCTTCCCCACGCCGACGCCGGTGTATTACTTTGCCCGGCAGCCCTTCTTCCTGGACAAGGACCGCATGACCCTGGTGATTTCCCAGATGCGGGAGGATCCGGCCTATCAGGACATCCGGGAGTGCACGGCCGCCATCAACGGGGAAAAGTACCTGTATTCCTCGGACCTGATGAGCGAGAAATACGCCCGCGCCCTGGCCAACGGGGCCGAATCCCGGGAGGCGGACGACTAAACCAAATTCCCATTCAAAAAGGCCTGCCGCGCCGGCAGGCCTTTTTGAATGGCTGCAAGGAAGGGTTAAGCTTTTTCTGGCAGGGCCAGGACATCGCTGACTGCCACCGGAACGGCGTTGCCGCGGAGCTGCACCCGTTTGTCCCCAACCGTGCAGTGCAGGGCCCCGCCGCGCCGGGAGGCCTGGAAGGCCAGGAGATCTTTTTTGCCAAGGACCTCCGCCCAATAGGGGGCGAGCTGGCAATGGGCGGACCCGCATACGGGGTCCTCGGGGATGGAAAGGGCGGGGGCAAAGCTGCGGGATACGAAATCAAATGTGCCGCCGGGGGCGGTGGCGTTCTGGAGCCGTCCGGGCAGACGGAGGATCCGGTCCATATCCGGGCGCATGGTCCGCACGGTCTCCTCCTCCTGGAAGACACATACCAGGTCCACTCCCAGAAAGGCCTTGGCAGGCCGGTGCCCAAAGGCAAGGGCCATGTCCTCCGTTACGGGGATCTCCTTCTGGGGCACCCGGGGAAAATCCATTTCATACAGATCCCCCTTGCGGGTGACCGTAAGGATCCCGCTCAGGGTGGAGAAGGAAACGGATCCGCTTCCGGGCTCAAGGTAATTGAGCACCACAAAGGCGGAGGCCAGGGTGGCGTGCCCGCACAGGGCCACCTCCGCCCCGGGGGTAAACCAGCGAAGGCGCCAGATGGAGCCTTCCTGGACGATATACGCCGTCTCGGACAGGTTGTTTTCCATGGCCAGGGCCTTCATATAGGCCTCGTCGGGCCAGGTCCCCGGGATGCACACAGCGGCAGGATTCCCGGTAAAGGGACGGTCTGCAAAAGCGTCGACGATGTATTGCTTCATGGCGATCTTCCTTTTCATCTTCATCAGGGCTCAGAAGGGGGCGTTGCACCAGTTCCGGGAGGGGGGCAGGCCCATAAAGGTCTCCCGGCAGAAGTCCAACAGGGCGCGCCAGTCGTCCGCGCTGAAGGCATGGCCGCCGGGCCGGAAATGGGCGACGCTGACGCCGCCAAGCAGGTCGAAGGCCGGCTGCGCGGCCCGCCAGGTCAGGGCGGTGCCACGGGGGTTGGACCAGGCGTCGCCGATGCCTTCCAGGCTGAACAGCACCCGCGGGGCGACGAGGGCCTTGAGAATGTGGGAATCCAGGGGAAAGGTGTCCTCCAGGCCCATTTGGGTGGGATCCGGGGACGGCCACCAGCGGGAAAAGTTCTCCGTCCACCAGAATGGGAACACCGAGCCGATGCGGCCCAGGGATTCCACCTTTTTGACATCCTGACAAAAACCGTGCTCATCGCCAAGATAGCGGAAACAGCCGCAGCCGCCCGCGCCGGAGCAGATGGGGGCGCAGATCGCGTAACGGGTGTCGAAAATGCCGCAGGCCAGGGCTGCCTTGCCGCCCCGGGAAAATCCGGTGCAGACCAGCTTTTCCGCGTCCACGTCGGGCCGGGTCAGAAGGTAGTCGGCCAGCTTTTGCTGGGCCCAGGCCCAGACCCGGATGGCGCCCCAGTCGCAGCCGGGGTAGGCCTCCCTGGCAGGACTTCTGCCGCCCAGGCGGTCCTCCATGACCTGCTCGCGTTCAAAACCGGCCAGGATAAAGCCGTATTCCGCGGCGGCGTCTCCGTTGGGGCATTCGTCCCAATCGTGGTTGGAGAACTGGTTCCAGGTGATGGCGGGATGCTTCCCCTCCTTCATGGGGACATACAGCACGGCGTCAAAATGCCATTCGAAGCCCGGCCCGTAGGAAAGCCGTACGGTTTCCCGCCGGGCCTGTCCGCCTGGCAGGTCCTCTTTTTCAAGGAGGACGCCACGGACTTGGGTGTTTTCCGGCGCGTGGCCGTACAGACAGTCCTCCGCCAGCTTCAGCCATTGATCGCGCCGGGGCTCCCAGGGAAGGGCGAGCTTGAGATCCGGAAGGGGATAGGACATGGGCGCGCCTCCTTTAAACAACTGATCGTATGATCAGGTTTCCATTCGGGCCTGTCGGGGATTCTTTTCAGCCGTTCGCGCAGTCCGGGACCTCCCGCGGGCCGTGGCTGCGTCGTTTAAAAGCTTTTTTTGCTGCCGGGTCCGTTGGACAGCAGGAACCGCTCAAGGCCGCTTAACGCAGGCCCCGTGATGGTACTTGTGCTCCGACACGGGCTCCACCTTGCTGCCGTCCCCGCCGATCCGGCAGTCATGCCACAAGCCATCGGCGACCTCGGTGATCAGATCGAAACGTTCCGGTTTCTCAGTGTATTTCGCCGGGATCCCGGAAAGTCCTGCCTGGGCACCCTGAGAAAGAAAGGATCCCGCGGTTAGATGTGAAAAACGCTGCTCGGGCGTTTGGCCTCCATGCATCGTTCCGTTATCCGGCGATGCGGTTCCTGTGCGGCCTCGCGCGGACGGGGGTGAAGCCTGGAAGATGCAGATCGCCTTGAACAAGAACGGTTAGCGGTTCGGCCTGATGCTGAAGCCGCCATGCGCTTTGAAATCGAAGATAAACATATGGAACAATTCAAGAGAAACGCTATACGGACAGCCTGGAAGATGCAGAGGAATCCTTGACCATTCACGAAAAGCAACAATCCAAAGAATTGGCAGAAAGGAGGGAAAAAGAGAAGCACAAAAGGCTGAATCAAACTCGATGATTTAGAAACATAGTACCAAGTCCCTGTTGATCAGAAGCGTTTTTAACGGATGATTTAGTTATGCCACCGATTGGATAACTCCTATGCTTATTCTGCGTTGAACGCAGTCGTGTCTCTGTTCTTTAAAAGAAAAACGTCAGTATATAAAACTGCCTTCAAAAGTAAGCAGAGTATCCCCTGTAAGATGCATACTGTTTTCTGTGTAAATGGCGGATAGAATACCACCGGGCAGTTTTACATCAATTGACTTTCCTGCCGGAAGTAGTCCCAGCCTGACCGCCGCTGCTACAGCGGCGCAGGCCCCGGTGCCGCAGGCCAGGGTTTCCCCGCTGCCGCGCTCCCAGACGCGCAGGCGCAGGGTGGATTGATTGATGACTCGGGCAAACTCCGTGTTGACGCGCTCGGGGAAGAGATCAGCGTACTCAAATTGCGGGCCGACGGTACTCAGGTCGATACCGTCGATGGCGTCGCAGAACACCACGCAATGGGGATTTCCCACTGACACGCAGGTGACGGGGTACTCCTTGCCGCCGATGCAGACATTCTGATTGACTACTTCTTCTGTGCACGCAAGGACGGGAATGTCTTTCGCAGCGAAGGACACCTTGCCCATATCCACGGAAACGGAATTCACCTTGCCGTCCCGCAGGTACACCCTCAGGTGATGCACCTGACCCGCCATTTCGATGGTCAGGTATTCGCTGCGGACGTAGCCCTTGTCATACAGGTATTTCGCCACACAGCGGATATTGTTCCCTGCCATCTTGCCTTCACTGCCATCCTTGTTAAAGGAGCGCATCTTCGCGTCAGCGATGCCGGACTTTTCGATCAGCACGATCCCGTCCCCGCCGATACCGTAATGCGGAGCGCACAGCTGCACGCACAGGGATTCCGGGCAGGTGATGGCCCCATCGAAATTCTCGATGAAAATATAATCGTTGCCGCAGGACTGCATCTTGGCAAAGTGGATTTTCTGCCGCCAGGGGCGCATGTGGTTGATGTCGATGAGCTCGGTGTTCTGCCCTGTGAAGCGGCTGGCCATGATGTCCGCTAAAGCCCCGGCGGTGTCCAGGCTGGTCAGGCAGGGAATACCAAGCTGCATGGCCTTGCGGTGCAGCACGGTGTAATCCCCGATGGTGGCGTCCTTCACCGCCCCGGTGTAAACGATGTAATGAATGCTGCCGCTTTCCATGAGGGCTGTGATTTCGTCGTTTTCCGTGGCGTTGGCGACGGCGGTGACGGGAATGCCCAGGCGATCAATGGCCCGAGCGGTTCCCCGGGTGGCGTACAGGTTCAGGCCCAGATCAAAGAACCGTTTTGCCAGCGAAATGATTTCCTGATAATCGTTTTCCTCCACGCTCAGGAACACGCCGGTTTTCTTTTTACTGTGGGGGGAGGGCACGGCAAAGCCCGCGGCGGTGAGGCCCTTGAACAGCGCTTCGGGCAGGGTCTTGCCGATGCCCAGCACCTCGCCGGTGGATTTCATTTCGGGGCCAAGGATGCTGTTGGCGTCGTTCAGCTTTTCAAAGGAGAACACCGGCACCTTGCAGGCTACGTAGGGCGGCGTGCGGTACAAGCCCGCGCCGTAGCCCAGATCGATCAGCATTGCCCCCAGCATCACCTTGGAGGCCAGGTCCACCATGGGCACCTTCGTCACTTTGCTGATATAGGGCACCGTGCGGCTGGCCCGGGGGTTCACTTCGATGACGTACAATTCATCGTTGTAAATCAGGTATTGAATGTTCACCAGACCCTTGGTGCCCAGCGCCAGGGCCAGCTTTTTGCTGCAATCGCAGATTTTTTTCAGGAACACATCGTTCAGGTTGAATGGCGGATACACGGCGATGGAGTCGCCGGAGTGGACCCCCGCCCGCTCGACATGCTCCATGATGCCGGGGATCAGCACGTCAGTGCCGTCGGAGATAACGTCCACCTCCAGCTCGATGCCGGGCAGGTACTGGTCAATCAGCACCGGGTTGTCAATGCCTCCCGCCAGGATCTTTTCCAAGTAGGCGACGGTGTGTTCTTTCGTGCGGGAGATGGTCATGTTCTGCCCGCCGATGACGTAGGAGGGACGAAGCAGCACGGGATAGCCCAATTCCTCCACGGCGCTGATGGCTTCCTCCAAGGTGCGCACAGCCATGCCGCGGGGACGGCGGATGCCGAAGTTCTCCAGCAGCGCGTCAAAGCGCTCCCGGTCCTCGGCGATGTCGATGGATTCGGCACTGGTGCCCAAAATGCGCACGCCATTTTCATCCAGGAATTTGGTCAGCTTGATGGCCGTCTGCCCGCCGAAGGCCACCACCACGCCGATGGGCTTTTCCACCTGGATGATGTTCATGACATCTTCGGGGCACAGGGGCTCAAAGTACAGCCGGTCGGCGGTGTCGTAGTCCGTGGATACCGTTTCGGGGTTGTTGTTGATGATCACCACGTCGTAGCCCATTTCCCGGAGCGTCCACACGCAATGGACGGAGGAATAGTCAAACTCGATGCCCTGGCCGATGCGGATGGGGCCGCTGCCCAGCACCATCACCACGGGCTTTCCGCTGCGGGGAAAACTGCGGGCGTCACAGGCAGCGTCACTGCAGGAATAGAAGTACGGTGTGCGGGCCGAAAATTCCGCCCCGCAGGTATCCACCATCTTGTAGCTGGCAGACCAATTGGGAAGGCGATCGGTGTGAAACAGACGTCGAATGGCCCCGTCCGGATATCCCCACCGTTTCAGCCGTTCGTAATCTCCTGCCTGCAAGCCGGTCTGGGCGATGCGGTTTTCCAGCATCGCCATGGCCTGCAAACGCGAAAGAAACCAACGGTCTATTTTCGTCAGCGCGAAAACAGCGTCCACAGAGATGCCTGCTTTCAATGCTTCAAACACGGTAAACAGCCGATGATCATCCTGCTTTTTTAGCCGGAAGGAGATGGGTTCATTCGTCAATGGCAAAGCATTTAAGGTATCCAGCCCGATTTCCGCCCCGCGAACCGCCTTCATCAGTGCTTCTTCAAAGCTCTGTCCAATGGCCATGACCTCGCCGGTGGCCTTCATTTGGGTGCCCAGGCTGCGGGATGTGCCCTGGAATTTATCAAAGGGCCACTTGGGAATTTTGACCACCACATAGTCCAATGTGGGCTCAAAAAACGCGCTGGTTTGCCCGGTCACGTCGTTGCGAAGCTCGTCCAGGGTGTAGCCCAGGGCGATGCGGGTGGTGATTTTGGCAATGGGGTATCCGGTGGCCTTGCTGGCCAGGGCGGAAGAGCGGGACACCCGGGGATTGACCTCGATCACAGCGTATTCAAAGGAATCGGGATTCAGCGCAAACTGGCAGTTGCAGCCGCCTTCGATGCCGATGGCCGCGATCATTTTCAGGCTGGCGCTGCGCAGCATTTGGAATTCCTTGTCGGAGAGCGTCAGCGTAGGAGCCACCACGATGCTGTCCCCGGTGTGGATGCCAACGGGGTCCACGTTCTCCATGGAGCACACGGCGATGGCATTTCCCACATGATCCCGCAGGGTTTCAAACTCGATTTCCTTCCATCCGGCAATGCACTTTTCCACCAGAATCTGATGGATGGGCGAAGCGTCCAGGCCCGTTTTGGCAATGGAAAGCAGGGAAGCTTCATCCTCGCATATGCCGCCGCCCGTGCCGCCCAGGGTGTAGGCAGGGCGGACGATCACGGGATAGCCGATTTCCCAGGCGGCGCGCTGGGCGCTGTCCAGCGTTTCGGCGATTTGGGAAGGCACGCAGGGCTGGCCAATGGCTTGCATGGTATTGCGGAACTGTTCCCGGTCCTCTGCTTTTTCAATGGCCTCCATGGGCGAGCCCAGCAGCCGCACGCCAAATTCATCCAGCGTGCCGTCCCGGCTTAGCTGCATGGCAAGGGTCAGGGCGGTCTGTCCGCCCAATCCGGCCAGCAGCCCGTCGGGACGTTCCTTTTCGATAATGCGGCGCAGGACAGGCGCGTTCATGGGCTCCAAATAGATATGATCAGCCAAATGCTGATCCGTCATGATGGTGGCCGGGTTGGAATTGACCAGCACCACCTCCACTCCCTCTTCCTTCAGCACTCGGCAGGCCTGGGCCCCGGCATAGTCAAATTCCGCCGCCTGGCCGATCACGATGGGGCCGGAGCCGACGACCAGCACCTTGCGGATGGATAAATCCTTAGGCATGTTCCTTCCCTCCCATCATGCGGATAAAGCGATCAAAGAGGAAGTCCGTATCCCTGGGGCCTGCGCAGGCTTCCGGGTGGAACTGAACAGAAAAGCATTGAAGTTCGGGATAATCCATGCCTTCGCAGCTTCCGTCATTTAAGTTGATGAAGCTTTCCGCTCCGATGCCGCACAGGCTGCCCGCCACTACCGCGTAGCCATGATTCTGGCTGGTGATAAAGCTTCGGCCTGTGGTCAGGTCTTTCACCGGCTGATTACCGCCCCGATGGCCGTAGTTCAGCTTTACCGTATCTCCATGAAGGGCCAGGGCAATCAGCTGATGTCCCAGGCAAATGCCCATCATGGGTTTTTTCCCCAACAGCTTGCGGATCTCAGCAATGCAGCCGCCGTTTTCCTTGGGATCGCCCGGGCCGTTGGACAGCACGATCCCATTCGGGTCATCCACCAACACGTTCTCCGCTTTTGTTTCGGCAGGCCACACGGTGACCTCACAGCCTCTTTTCTGCAAAGAACGCACAATGCCGCGCTTCACACCGTAATCCATCAACGATATCCGAAAGCGCTGATTCCCCTCTGCTGGGAAAATTTGCTTTTCCAGGCAAGTAACGGTGGCTACCGCGTTTTCCACCCGGTACGCCCGAAGCGCAGAAAGATTGGCAGGGGGAGCATCCGAAATCATGGCGTTCATGACGCCTTCTTCCCGCACGGTGCGCACGATCTCCCGGGTGTCCACCCCGCACAGACCCGGAATGCCATGGGTAAGCAGGAAATCATTCAGTTTGCCCCCGCTGCGGAAATTGGACGGGGTATCGCACAGGTCACGAACGATATACCCAAACAGCCGCGGCGTTCCCTCATAATCCTCCGGGATCACGCCATAATTGCCGATCAGGGGAAAGCTCTGGGTGACGATCTGGCCATAATAGCTGGGATCGGTAAGGGTTTCCAGATAGCCTGCCATACCGGTGCTGAAAACCAGTTCGCCCATACGATCAACAGGGGCGCCGATGCGGAGTCCCTCGAAAATGACTCCATTGCTGAGCGTCAGATAGGCCATGGCTTTTTCCTGCCTTTATTTGATATGATTGACAGCCGCCTGGATAAAGCCGGCAAACAGCGGATGGGGCTTGTTGGGGCGGCTTTTGAATTCAGGGTGGAATTGGACCCCCACGAAGAAATCCTCTTTGGGCAGTTCAATGGTTTCCACCAGCCTTCCGTCCGGGGAAAGGCCGGAGAGGCATAAGCCCGCCTGCTCCAGCGCCTCCCGGTATTCGTTGGCAAATTCATAGCGGTGGCGGTGGCGCTCGCTGATTTCCTTTGCGCCGTAGCAACGGGCAATCACGGTGCTTTCTTGAAGCACGCATGGATATTTGCCCAAGCGCAGGGTGCCGCCCTTGTCGATTTCGTCATTCTGCCCCGGCATAAAATCAATGACCTTGTAGGGAGCGTTTTCGTCAAACTCCCGGGAGTTGGCGTTTTCAAGGCCCGCCATATGCCGGGCAAACTCGATCACGGCGATCTGCATGCCCAGGCAGATGCCGAAGTACGGAATATGATGCACCCGGGCATACTTTGCCGTCAGGATCATGCCCTCGATGCCCCGGCCCCCAAATCCCCCGGGCACGATCAGGCCGTCCATGGGAGACAAGACAGCTTCCACATTTTCTTTTATCAATGTTTCCGAATCAATCCAGGTGATGTCGATGCATGCGTCCAGGGCGTAGCCCGCGTGGCGCAGGGCTTCTACCACGGACAAATAGGCGTCATGCAGCTGCACGTATTTACCAACCAAACCGATTTTGACCGTTTTGCTCTGATGCCGGATGCGTTCCACCAGCTCCTTCCATTCCGACAAATCAGGAGCAGGCGCTTGAATGCCCAGCTCCCGGCAAACGATGGAAGAAAGGTTCTTTTGCTCCAGCATCAGCGGCGCTTCGTAGAGGATGGGCAGGGTCAGGTTTTCGATGACGCAGTCAGGCTTCACGTTGCAGAAGTGGGCGATCTTTGTGAAAATGCTGTCGTCAGTGATCTTTTCGTCAACCCGCAGCACGATGATATTGGGGCTGATGCCCATGCCCTGCAATTCCTTGACAGAATGCTGAGTGGGCTTGGATTTATGCTCCCCGCTGGCTTTCAGGTACGGCACCAGGGTGACATGGACGTACAGGGCGTTCTCCCGGCCCACCTCCAGGCCCACTTCCCGGATGGCCTCGATGAAGGGCTGGGATTCGATATCGCCGATGGTGCCGCCGATTTCGGTGATCACCACGTCCGCGTCGGTCTTTTCACCTACCCGGTAAATAAAGCGCTTGATTTCGTCGGTGATGTGGGGGATGGTCTGCACCGTGCTGCCCAAGTATCCGCCCTGGCGCTCCTTGTGGATCACATTAGAATACACCTTGCCGGTGGTCAGATTGGAATACTTGTTCAGATCCTCGTCAATGAAGCGCTCGTAATGGCCCAGGTCCAGGTCGGTTTCCGCCCCGTCCTCGGTGACATACACCTCCCCGTGCTGGTAGGGACTCATGGTGCCGGGGTCTACGTTGATGTAGGGGTCTAATTTTTGCGCCGCCACCTTTATTCCCCTGGCTTTCAGCAGCCGCCCCAGACTTGCCGCCGTAATGCCTTTTCCCAAACCGGATACCACGCCGCCGGTTACAAAAATATACTTCGTCATTTTCCTTCACCCCGCTGTCCCCGCAGCCCTTTCAGCCATTCCTTCATCCTTCGGGCGGCCTCCGCCGTTTCCTCTGCCCTCCCGAAGGCGGACAAGCGGAAGTATCCTTCCCCGCAGGACCCGAAGCCCTCTCCCGGCGTGCCGATGACCTGGATCTCCCGCACCATCCGGTCAAAGAAATCCCAGCTCTTCATTCCCTCCGGGCACCGCATCCAGACATAGGGCGCGTTTTCCCCGCCCCAGTATTCCGTCCCGGCCTCCGCCAAGGCTTCCGTCATGATCCGGGCGTTGCGCTTGTAATAATGGATGTTTTCCATCACCTGGCGCTGTCCCTCCGGGGTGAACACCGCCGCCCCGCCCCGCTGCAGGATGCAGGAAACCCCATTGGTCTTCGTCGTCCTGTTCCGCACCCACATCGCGTTCAGGTTCATGCCGCCCCGCTCCAGCTCCTTCGGGATCACGGTGTATCCCAGCCGCGTGCCCGTGAACCCGGCGGTCTTGGACAGGGAGCAGATCTCGATGGCGCAGGTCCGTGCCCCTTCGATCTCAAAAATGCTGTGGGGCAGGTCGGATTCGATGAAGGCCTCGTAGGCCGCGTCAAATAGGATCACCGCGCCGCGGGCGTTCGCGTAGTCCACCCACTGCTTCAGCTTTTCCCGGGAGTATACGGCCCCGGTCGGATTGTTCGGCGAGCACAGGTAAATCAGGTCCGCGTCCGGCTCCCTTTCCGGCGTGGGCAGAAAGCCGTTTTCCGGCCCCGCGGCCAGGCGCACGATCCGCCGCCCCGCCATGATGCTGGCGTCTATGTAGGCGGGATAGGCCGGCTCCATGATGTAGGCCGCGGAGGAAGCTTCAAACAAGTCCAGGATGTCCCCGAGCTCGTCGCTCGCCCCGCTGGAAACAAAGACCTCCTCCGGCTCCAGGGCGATCCCCCGCCCGGCGTAGTGGGCGCTCACCGCCTCCCGGAAAAAGGGCAGGCCGCATTCCGGGGTGTACCCCTGGAACCGCTCCGGGTTCCCCTGGTCCTCCGCCGCCTGCCGCAGGGCCGCCACCGCCGCCTCGCACAGGGGCAGTGATACGTCCCCGATCCCCAGCCGGTAAAGCTTCACCCCCGGGTGTTCCGCCTGGTAGGCCTTCACCTTCCGGGAAATATTGTAGAAAAGGTAGGATTCCTTCAGCTTTCCATAGTTCCGGTTTACCTGGATCATGTTCCC
Organism: uncultured Clostridia bacterium; assembly: GCA_946408995.1. Classification (GTDB taxonomy): domain Bacteria; phylum Bacillota; class Clostridia; order Christensenellales; family Aristaeellaceae; genus RUG756. The sequence goes on from CAMJUL010000032.1 coordinate 27,756, forward strand.
CGTCTCTCCTTCCCCGTTTTCACTCAACCGTCACGCTCTTGGCCAGGTTCCGCGGCTTGTCCACGTCCAGCCCCCGGTTCACGCTGGTGTAATATGCCAGCAGCTGCAGCGGAACGATCGCCACAGAAATCATGAAATGCTCATCCGTCTTTGGCACGTAGACGGTGAAGTTCACCGAGTCCTCAACGGAGAAATTCCCGTTGGCCGTCAGCCCCATGAGGAAAGCCCCCCGGCTTTTGCATTCCATCATGTTGGACAGGGTTTTCTCGTACAGGCCCGCCTGGGTCAGCATCCCGACCACCAGCGTGTTGTTCTCAATCAGGGAGATGGTCCCGTGCTTCAGTTCCCCGGCCGCGTAGGCTTCGGAATGGATGTAGCTGATCTCCTTCATCTTCAGGCTGCCCTCGAGGGAAATGGCATAGTCCAGCCCCCGGCCGATGAAGAAGATGTCCTTCGCGTTGGAAATCTTGGTGGAAAACCACTGGAGCCGCTCCTTCTCCTCGAGCACCCTCCGGATCTTCTCCGGCAGCGTCATCAGCTCCGACACCAGGGCGTCGTGCCGCTCCTGCGAAACGGTCCCCCGGGCCAGCGCCGTCCGGATGGCCAGGGCGTATACGGCCGCCAGCTGAGCGCTGTAGGCCTTGGTGGTGGCCACGGCGATTTCCGGCCCCGCCATGGTGTATAGCACATGGTCCGCCTCCCGGGCAATGGAGGAACCGATCACGTTCACGATCCCCAGGGTCTCGGCTCCCCGCTCCTTCGCGACCCGCAGGGCGGCCAGGCTGTCCGCCGTTTCGCCGGACTGGGAAATGACGATCACCAGCGTATCCTTCCCCAGCGGCAGGGTCCTGTACCGGAACTCCGAAGACAGCTCCACCCGCACCGGAATCCCCGCCAGGTCTTCCAGCACGTACTGGGCGGCCATCCCCACGTGCCATGCGGACCCGCATGCCGCGATATCGATCTGGGCAAAGCGCTTCAGGTCCCCGTCCGTAAGGCCCGTTTCCGTAAGGTCCACCGTTCCGTCCTTCACCAGGCTGACCAGGGTATCCCGCACGGCGGCGGGCTGCTCGTGGATCTCCTTGAGCATGAAATGCTCGTAGCCGCCCTTCTCCGCCGCTTCCGCGTCCCAGGTGATTTCCGTCAGTGGCAAAGTGATTTCATCCCCGTTCAGGTCATAGAATTTCACGCTGCCGGGAGACAGCCGGGCCACCTGCAAATTGCCGATATAATACACGCTGCGGGTGTATTTCAGGATGGCGGGCACGTCCGACGCCAGGAAGGCGGCGTTTTCCGCCGCGCCAATGATGAGGGGCGAATCCTTCCGGGCGGCGAAGATTTCCCCCGGATGATCCTTGAACATCAGTGCCAGGGCATAACTGCCCCGCACCCGCACCATGGTGCGGGTGATGGCGTCCACCGGGCCGATCTTGTATTTCTTATAATAATAGTCCACCAGCTTCACAACCACTTCCGTGTCGGTATCGCTGTAAAACCGGTAACCGTGGCGCAGCAGCTTTTCCTTGAGTTCGCCGTAGTTTTCGATGATGCCGTTGTGCACGCCCACCACGTCGCTCTCCACTTTTCCGCTGCCGGAGCCGGAGCAACTCCCGCTGACGTGGGGATGAGCGTTGATGAGGCTGGGATCGCCGTGGGTGGCCCAGCGGGTATGGCCGATGCCGCAATTCCCGGGCAGGGAGCGGCCCTGATCCGTCTTGTCCGCCAAATGATACAGTTTGCCCGTGGCTTTAACCACTTCCGCCAGCGCGTCGCCGTCCCGAACGGCCAGTCCCGCCGAATCATATCCTCTGTATTCCAGCCGCTTGAGCCCGTCCAGCAAAATCGGCGCAGCCTGGTTCTCTCCCGTATAGCCTACGATTCCGCACATGGCCCCCTTGCCTCCTCACTGCGGTTTTGCCGCGAAATAATAAAAAATGATGCTGCCGGGCCGCAAAAAGTCCATTCGTTCGCTGTTCAAAAAACGTTTTTCTTTTATAGAAGGAATGCATGAATCTCTTTGGCCGCAGCCCTTCCGTCCGCTAATGCCCTTACCACCAGAGACTGGCCGTTTCGCATATCGCCGGCGGAAAACAGCTTGCCCTCCAGGCGATGGGAGCCGTCCCGGGGCAACAGCCGTCCCCGCGCATCCGCGGAAAGGGAAAAGCGGGACAGTGTTTCTTCTTCACAACCGATGAAGCCCGCCGCAATCAGCAATAGATCGCAGGGCAGCGTTTGTTCCGTGCCCGGAACGGGCGTCAGCTTGCCATCGGATTGTTTTTGCAGCCGCACCGTTTCCAGGGCGGTGATCCGTTTTTTAGCATTCACCCGAATGCTTTTGACGGTGGTTTCATAAACGCGGGGATCGCTGCCCTGCAAGGAGATGGCCTCCGCCTGGCCGTAATCGGTGCGCAGGATGCGGGGCCATGTCGGCCACGGGTTTCCGGCCAGTCTGTTTTCCGGAGCCTTGGGCATCATTTCCAGCTGCACAACGCTTTGGCAACCCTGACGCAGGGCGGTGCCCACGCAATCGTTGCCCGTATCTCCGCCGCCTACCACGACGACGCGCTTCCCTTGGGCGGTGATCCCAGGCACGGCCTGGGACAGTACGCCACGGGTGGCAGCGGTGAGATAATCCACGGCAAAATAGTTGCCGTCGGCATCCATGTGCTCCACTAGCAGGGAACGGGGTTTCCTGGAACCGCAGCACAAGAGCACCGCGTCGTAGGCATCCAGTACATCCGGTGTAGCGGCAGTATTCAGCAGGAAGGAAATGCCTTCCGCCTCCATCAGGCGAATACGCCGTGCAATGATTTCCTTGGGCAGCTTCATGTTGGGAATGCCGTACATGAGCAGTCCGCCGGGACGGTCTGCCCGCTCCATCACCGTGACGGTATGGCCCAGCTGATTCAACCTATCCGCCGCTGCCAAGCCTGCGGGGCCGCTGCCCACCACGGCGACCTTTTTCCCGGTACGCACAGCGGGAATCCGGGGCTGTATCCAGCCCTTGGCAAAGCCCGTTTCAATGAGATACAGCTCGTTGTCCCGGTTGGTCACGCCGTCGTCTGCCAGGTTGCAGGCTTTTTCGCACAGCGCCGGGCACACCCGCCCCGTGAATTCCGGGAAAGGGGCGGTCAGCAGTAGCCGCTCCAAGGCTTCCTTTTCCTGGCCCTGATACAGCAAATCATTCCATTCGGGGATCAGGTTGTGCAAGGGGCACCCGAAATCCGACTGGCAGAAGGGCACGCCGCAGTCCATGCAGCGCCCCGCCTGGCAGCGCCGAGCGTCTGCAGGCTGAGACATGTGCAGATCGTCAAAATCCTGAAGCCTTTCCCGCGCATCCCGGTACGGGTTTTCCGTCCGGGGATATTCCATGAATCCTGTAGCCTTGCCCATACCGTCACGCCCCTTTCAGGAAGGATAAGTATTCGTTGGAGATCACCGCTTTGAATTTGGGCAGATACGCATCGAAGTGAGCGAGGATCTCCTTGGCTTTTTTCGAGCCCGTGGCCCGCTCGTGCAGCTGCAACAGACGCTGCAATTCGCCCGCCTGATTGGGCGCGATGGCGTAGATTTTCACGTGGCCCGGGTTCATATGATCCTTTAATGTATCCTTTTCATCCAGCACCCAGGCGATGCCGCCCGACATACCGGCGGCAAAGTTATCGCCCACCGGGCCCAGCACCGCCACCCGGCCTCCGGTCATGTACTCGCAGCCGTGATCGCCCACGCCCTCCACTACGGCACAGGCCCCGGAATTGCGCACGGCGAAGCGTTCGCCCGCCATCCCGGCAATGAAGGCCTGGCCCGAGGTGGCCCCGTACAGCGCCACGTTGCCGATCAGGGTGTCTTCCGGATTCCACGCGCTGTCCACCGGAGGACATACGGCAATCGTGCCGCCGGATAAGCCCTTGCCCAGGTAATCGTTAGCCACGCCGTACAGCGTGATCTGCTGGCCCTCTGGCAAAAACGCCCCGAAGGATTGCCCGCCGCATCCCTGGGCCTGGATGTGCCGATCCCCTTTCAACATCGTGCCAAAGGCCCGGTCCGTGGTCATGAGGTGCACGTGATCCTGGAAAAGCCGGGCATCGGTGCGTTCGCTCAGGTGGAAATCGTGCCGGGCATCAGGCTGAAAATGGGTGTTCCGGGCAAAGCCAATGAGGTCGCTCAAATCCATTTTCGCGTCCGGCTTCATTTTCAGCAGATCACTGCGGCCCACCAGCTCATTCACTGTGCGCGCGCCCAGCTTTGCCATGATGCGCCGCAGCTGCTCCGCGATGAACAGCATGAACCGCTCCACATATTCCGGCTTGCCGATAAAGCGTTTGCGCAGCTCGGGGTTTTGCGTGGCGATACCGAAGGGGCAGGTGCCCAGATGGCACACCCGCATCATCCGGCAGCCCATGGTGATCAGCGGCGCGGTGGCAAAGCCGAATTCCTCTGCGCCAAGCAGCAGCGCTACCATCACGTCGTGGCCGGTCATCAGCTTGCCGTCCGTTTCCAGCGTTACCTTCTGGCGAAGGCGGTTTCGGCACAGCACCTGATGCGCTTCGGCCAGGCCGATTTCCCAAGGCAAGCCGGCGTGGTGCACGCTGCTCATGGGCGCTGCTCCCGTGCCGCCCTCGCCGCCGGAAATCAGGATGCCGCCCGCTCCGGCTTTCGCAACGCCGCTGGCAATGGTACCAACACCCGCGGAGGAAACCAATTTCACGGTGATCTTGGCCTGCTCATTGGCACATTGCAGATCGTAGATCAGCTCGACCAGATCTTCGATGGAGTAAATATCGTGGTGCGGCGGCGGGGAAATCAGGGAAATGCCCGGGGTGGAGCAGCGGGTTTTCGCCACGCTTTCTGTTACCTTGGCTCCAGGCAGATGCCCGCCCTCGCCGGGTTTCGCGCCCTGGGCCATTTTGATCTGGATCTCCTTGGCGGAAAGCAAGTATTCCCGGGTGACGCCGAAGCGCCCGGAGGCCACCTGTTTGATGGCGGAATTGAGGCCCGTTCCGTAACGCTCCGGCAATTCGCCGCCTTCGCCGCTGTTGCTTTTGCCGCCCAAACGGTTCATGGCATCAGCCATACATTCGTGGGCTTCCCGGGAAATGGAGCCGTAGCTCATGGCCCCGGTACGGAAGCGCTGAACGATTTTTTCGGCGCTTTCCACTTCCTCCAAAGGGATCTCGCAGCAGGCGTCAAAATCAAAGGTCAGCATGGAACGGATGGTGCGGGGTCCTTCGTTTTCCACGCGCTGGGCGTATTGCTCGAACAGTGTTTCATCATTCGTCCACACCGCCTGCTGCAGCAGATGAATGGTTTCAGGAGAATAAAGGTGCTCCTCCGCGCCTTCTCCCGTGCGCAGCTTATGAACGCCGATGCTGGGAAGACCCCTTTCCCTTCCGGCAAAAGCGGCGGCATGATGAAAGCGGCTGTCCGCTTCCACCGTATGCAAGTCCGCGCCGCCCAAAACGAAGGGCGTGTTGGTGAAGCAGGTTTCCACGAATTTTTCGTCCAGGCCCACGGCCTCGAACAGCTGGGCGCTCTGATAAGCTTGCAGGGTGGAAACGCCCATCTTGGAGGCGATTTTCAGTACCCCGGCGGTCAGCGCCCGGTCATAATCCCGGACGGCTTCCTCCGGTTCCTTTTGCACCTGGCCTTTGGCGCAAAGGGCCTTGACGCAGCCATGGGCCAGGTACGGGTTCACTGCCCGGGCCCCGTAGGCGATCAGCAGGGCCAGTTGGTGCACGTCCCGGGGCTCGCCGCTCTCCAGGATCACGGAAACCGCCGTGCGCTTTTTGATATGGATCAAATGCTGTTCCAGCGCCGATACCGCCAGCAGAGAGGGAATAGCAAGGTGGTTTTCGTCCACACCTTTATCGGATAAGATCAGGATATTGACGCCGTCCCCGCATCCCTGATCGCAAGCGGCAAAGAAAACGTCCAAGGCGGCCCGCAGGCTCGTCTCTTTGGCATATAAAAGGGAAATCGTGCGCACCGAAAAAGCAGGATGATTCAAGCCCCGGATGCGGCTCAATTCCTCCTCGGTCAGCACCGGCGAGGGCAATTCCAGCACGGTGCAGTTGTCCGGGCCGTCCGACAGCAAATTGCCGTCGTCCCCGATGTAGATGGAACAGTCTGTTTTGATTGCCTCCCGCAGGGCGTCAATGGGCGGGTTGGTCACCTGGGCGAAGCGCTGCTTGAAATAATCGAATAGGGAAGGATGGGCTTTGCTCAGCGCGGCCATGGGCTCGTCCGCCCCCATGGACACAATGGGCTCCGCAGCGTTCTTCGCCATGGACAGGAGGATGCTTTGCATATCCTCCTGAGTGTAGTGGAAAGCCTTGCACAGTTTGACCCGCCGGGCTTCATCCGTATCGTCTTTTCCACTTTTCGTTTCGGGAAGATCGTCAAGCGTGATCAAATGCCGCATCCAATCGGCATAGGGCTGGGCCTGGGCATATCGGGTTTTCAATGCTTCGCTTTCCAGCAGTTCCCCGGTGCGCAAGTTTGCTTCCAGCACGTCGCCTGATTTCAATTTCCAGCGGCGCAGGATGTGGGCGTTTTCTTCAAACAGCACCCCCGCCTCGGAGGAGAGGATCAGCCGCTTGTCGTCGGTCAGGGCGCAGCGCAGGGGGCGCAGACCGTTCCGATCCAAAGAAGCGCACACCGTGTCCCCATCGGAATAGAGGATGGCCGCCGGGCCGTCCCAGGGCTCCATCATGGTGGAGTAATAGCGGTACAGATCCCGCCAGGGGGAAAAGAGCTTAAGCCCCTGCCAGGGCTCCGGCAGAAGGATCATCCCCGCCAAAGACAGCGGAAAGCCGTTCATGTGCAGAAATTCCAGGGTATTGTCCAGCATCTGGCTGTCGCTGCCGCCGTCCACGACAACCGGAAGCACCCGGCGCATTTCTTCGCCCAGCACAGCAGAACGCATGGTTTCTTCCCTGGCCTTCATCCGGTCATGATTGCCCCGGATGGTGTTGATTTCCCCGTTGTGCAGCAGCATCCTTTGGGGATGGGCCTTGCTCCAGGAAGGGAAGGTGTTGGTGGAAAAACGGGAATGCACCAGAGCCATTGGAGAGGTATAGCGCACATCCTGGAGATCGTCGTAGAAGGAGCGCAGCTGGCTGACAAGCATCATGCCCTTATACACGATGGTTTTGCTGGACAGGGAGCAGATGTAGGTATCCGTATCCTGCTTTTCAAACACCCGGCGCAAAATATAGAGCCGCCGGTCAAAATCCGCACCGGCGGCGATGGAAACAGGACGACTCAAAAAGCACTGGCGGATGCGGGGCATGGTGCGGCGGGCTCCGGCACCCAATTGGGCCGGATGACAGGGCACGTTCCGCCAGCCAAGAACCGTCAGTCCTTCGGATAAAGCAAGCTGCTCAAAAATGCGGCGGATGTTTTCCACGCCCACCTCATCCTCCGGCAGGAAAAACATGCCCACGCCGTAATCTCCGGGCTGCCCTAAAGCGATTCCCTCCTCCTGGGCCCAGGCAGAAAACAGGGCGTGGGGCAAATTGGTCATGATGCCCACGCCGTCGCCGGTGGTCCCCAAGGCGTCGCTGCCCGCCCGATGGGCCAGGCGCTCCACGATGGACAGCGCCTGATCCACGGTGCGGTGCGTGCTTTTGCCGCTCAGATCCACGATGGCCCCCACGCCGCAGCTCTCGTGCTCCAATTCTTCTTGATACAGCGGATACTGTTTGTCCTTCATTGGTCCGTCTCCCTTGACGCGCGTAATATTTGCGCCGCGTAATCGGCCATTTTGATGCCATGGTTCATGGCGTACTGCTGCAGGGCCCGATAGGCTTCCGGCTCGGTGATGCCGTGCTGCTTCATGAGAAGCTGCTTGGCCTGGTCTACAGTTTCTTTTTCCGCTCCTGCCCGCTTGGGCAAGCGCATCTGGTGCAGTTGGCTCAGCATCTGCACCGCCCCGATCAGCGCCTGGGAGGACAGCGGCAGCGGAAGGCGGAAAATCTCCGGCGTTTCGCAGCTTTCCAGCACCAGGGGCCTGGCGATCAATAGGATTTGGATGCGGTCCCCATAATCCCAATGCAGCTCATCCGGCTTGCAATCCGGCAGCACGCCCATCAGCACCACGATGCCGTCCTCGCATTCGTTGATGGTGCGCCTCAATTCGCTGCCCGAGGCGCAGCAGCGAAATACGGTAAACCCGGAGGAAACCAGCAGCTGGGACAGCTTTTCCCGGCTTTCTTCTGCTGCGCTGGCGATCACGATCCTGGCCACTCCTGGTTCCCTCCTTCCGCACGCTGTCGGTTTAAAGACTCAGTACATCACGATATACCGCTCGATTTCCCACTTGCTCACGTGGGTGCGATAAGCGTCCCATTCCTTTTCCTTGCCCTCCACATACTGGGAAAGCACGTGATCACCCAGGCAGGAGCAAATCACATCGTCCTCTTTCAGGCAGTCGATGGCTTCCCGCAGCGTGCCGGGCAGGGACTTGATGCCCTTTGCCTCCCGGGTGGCTCCATCCATAGCAAAGATGTTTTCGGTGATTTCGTCCGGGGGCGTCAGGCCTTTTTCAATGCCGTCCAGGCCCGCGGCCAGGCACACCGCCATGTTCAGGTAGGGGTTGCAGCTGGGATCGGGGCAGCGCAGCTCTACGCGGGTGCCCATGCCCCGGCTGGCGGGAATGCGGATCAGGGCGCTGCGGTTGCTGGCACTCCAGGCCAGGTAGCAGGGGGCCTCATAGCCCGGCACCAAGCGCTTATAGCTGTTCACCAGCGGATTGGTCACCGCCGCCATGCCTCGCACGTGAGCAAGAATCCCGGCGATAAAGGCGTAGGCTTCCTTGGAAAGACCCCGCTTGTCGCTGGGGTCGGCGAATACGTTTTTGCCATCCTTGAACAGGCTCATGTTGGTGTGCATGCCGCTGCCATTGATGCCGAACACCGGCTTGGGCATGAAGGTGGCGTGCAGTCCGTTCTTCTGGGCCAGGGTCTTGACCGCCAATTTAAAGGTCATAATGTTGTCGGCGGCGGTGAGGGCATCGGTGTATTTGAAGTCGATTTCGTGCTGGCCCGCGGCCACCTCGTGATGGCTGGCTTCGATTTCAAAGCCCATCTGCTCCAGCGTCATGCAGATTTCCCTGCGGGTGCTTTCCCCGTGATCCAGGGGGCCCAGATCGAAATACCCTGCTTCGTCGCCGGTGGTGGTAGTGGGGCGGCCCTGATCGTCGGTCTGGAAAAGGAAAAACTCCATCTCCGGCCCCACATTGAAGGAATACCCCATGTCGGCGGCCTTTTTCAGCATCTTCTTGAGCACGCCCCGGGGATCGCCGGCAAAGGGCGTGCCATCCGGGTTGTACACGTCGCAGATGAGCCGGGCCACCTTCCCATGCTGGGGCCGCCAGGGCAGGATGGCGAAGGTATCCAGATCGGGCCGCAGGTACTGGTCGCTTTCGTTGATGCGCACAAAGCCCTCGATACTGCTGCCGTCGATCATGATCTGGTCGTTCACGGCCTTTTCAATCTGGCTTGCGGTGATGGCCACGTTTTTCAGCTGGCCGAAAATATCGGTGAACTGCATCCGGATGAATTCCACATCATCCTCCCGCACCATGCGGATGATGTCTTCCTTGCTGTACTTGCTCATGAAAAGGCCTCCTTCACAACATAAAAAGGGCAAGGGAACCGTACCAACACGGCTCCCTTGCCTTGTTGCGCACATTTTACAGCCTGTTTTTTCCAAAGTCAAGAGGGCGGATTGTATTCCTGCTGTATTTCGTGCGCCGCTGTTTTTTGACTGTACTCCGTCTTGACAAAGGTTTTTTCCCGGTGCTACAATGCCCGCAAATTTCACATGGCAAAGCGTTGCGGAAGCAAAGTACGCTGGTGTCCGGGCATCCAAGAGAACGGTTACATGATGGGAATACCGTATGACGGCCCAGCGGAAGAACCCTTCCAAGCCCAAACTGAAAGCAAAAGCAAGTAGGGGCGGCGGGATGGACGGCCCGTTACAGCCGTCAAGGCTTGGCGGAAGCAAAGGGGCTTCCAAGAGCCTTACAAAGAAGCAAATCGGGTGGCACCACGGAGCGGCGGCCTTCGTCCTGAAATATATCAGAGACGAAAGTCGCCAAAAAAACGGAGGTGCCATTTATGTGTTCCATTTTCGGCGTGACCAGCAAAGTAATCCCGGAAGAGATCCTGAAGCAGTGCTTTGACCGCACAATCTCAAGAGGCCCGGACATGAGCCGCTTTGAGGAAATCCCCGTGGGCTACCTAGGCTTCCATCGCCTGGCCATCATGGGCCTGGACGAGCGGGGCATGCAGCCTTTTCATCTGGATGGCGACAGGGTGGTGTGCAATGGGGAATTGTACGGCTTCCGGCCCCTCAGGGATCGGCTGCTTGCCAAGTACGAATTGCAAAGCCAGTCCGACTGCGAGATCCTGCTTCCCCTGTATCACGAGTACGGCGTGGAAATGTTCAAGACCCTGGATGCGGAATTTGCTCTGCTCTTGTGGGACAACGAAGCGCAAAAGCTGATCGCCGCCCGGGACCCCATCGGCATCCGACCCTTGTATTACGGCAGATTGCCCGATGGCGCATGGGCCTTTGCCAGCGAGCCCAAGAACCTGATGGGCTTGTGTGACCAGATTCTGCCTTTCCCGCCGGGCCATTACTGGATGGACGGCCAATTCATCCAGTACGCCGACCCGGCCTATGTGGGCTACTTCACCATGAAGACCGAGGAAGAGGTTTGCCCGAAGCTGCGCCGCCTGCTCATGGACGGCGTGGAAAAGCGGCTGGACGCGGATGCGCCTGTAGGTTTCCTACTGTCTGGCGGGCTGGATTCCTCCCTGGTCTGCGCCATTGCCCAAAGGATACTGAAAAAGCCCATCCACACCTTTGCCATCGGCATGGACGTGGACGCCATCGACTTGAAATATGCCCGGATTGTCGCCGATTACATTGGCAGCGACCACACGGAAGTCATCATTTCCGAAAAGGATGTGCTGGAGGCCCTGCCCACGGTGGTGGAACTGCTGGGCACCTGGGACATTACCACCATCCGCGCCTCCATCGGCATGTACCTGGTGTGCAAATGGATTCACGAGCATACGGACATACGGGTGCTGCTGACGGGCGAAATCTCCGACGAGCTGTTCGGCTACAAGTATACCGACTTTGCGCCTTCCGCCGCCGCCTTCCAGGAAGAGGCGGAAAAGCGCATCCGGGAATTGCATGTGTACGATGTGCTGCGGGCGGATCGCTGCATTTCCGTCAACTCCCTGGAAGCCCGGGTGCCCTTCGGAGACCTGAAATTCGTGCGCTACGCCATGAGCATTGACCCGGAGCTGAAAATGAACACCCACAGCATGGGCAAGTACCTGATCCGCAAAGCCTTTGCAGAGGATCACATCCTGCCCGATGAAATCCTCTGGCGGCAGAAGGCGGCCTTCTCCGATGCCGTGGGCCACTCCATGGTCAACGACCTGAAAGCCCTGGCGGAAAGAACCTACACCGACACGGAATATTTGGAAAAAGCTGCGAAATATGATTATTGCCGTCCCTTCACCAAGGAAAGCCTGCTCTACCGGGAGCTGTTTGAATCCTTCTATCCCGGGCAGGCGCGGATGATCCCCGATTTCTGGATGCCCAACAAAACCTGGCCCGGCTGCAACGTGGACGACCCGTCGGCGCGGGTGCTGAGCAACTATGGGGCGAGTGGGTTATAAAGACAAGGAGCCTGCAAAATGGCTGACCTTCAGACAATCCTCATCCTGGATTTCGGCGGGCAATACACCCAGCTGATCGCCCGGCGGGTGCGGGAAAACCATGTGTATTCCGAGGTGGTGCCCTGGAGCATTTCCGCGTCGGAGATCGCTGCACGTCAGCCCGTGGGCATCATCCTGTCCGGCGGGCCCGCCTCCGTCTGCGACCCGGACGCGCCCCGTTGCGACCACGGCATTTATGACCTGGGCGTGCCGGTGCTGGGCATCTGCTACGGCATGCAGCTTGACGGCACAGCTGCTGGGCGGCCAGGTGGAAAAAGCAAAAGAGCGGGAATACGGCCGGGTCAACGTGAGAATGAAGGAACAAACGGGCCTGCTGGAGGGCATGAGGCCGTCCTCCTCCTGCTGGATGAGCCACACCTGGCAGGTGTCGGAGTGCCCGCCCGGGTTCCATCCCATCGCCCAAACGGACAACTGCCCCATCGCCGCCATGGCGAATGAGGGCAAGCACATTTACGGTGTACAGTTTCACCCAGAAGTGACTCACACAGAGGAAGGCAAAACCCTGCTGCACAATTTCCTCTATGACATCTGCCATTGCACCGGGGACTGGAGCATGAGCGCTTACGCCGAAACGGCCATCCGGCAAATCCGTGAAGAAGTCGGAGAAAGCGGAACGGTCCTGCTGGCCTTGTCCGGCGGGGTAGATTCCTCCGTAGCCGCGGCGCTGATCTATCGGGCCATCGGAAATCGCCTTACCTGCGTGTTTGTGGATCACGGTCTGCTGCGTAAAGGCGAAAGCGATCAGGTGTGCCATGTGTTCAGCCATCTCTTCCCGGTGCGCTTTGTCCGGGCGGACGCGGCAGGCAAATTCTTTGCCGACCTGAAAGGCGTCACCGACCCGGAGGAAAAGCGTCATATCATCGGCCGGGATTTCATTGAGGTATTCCGGGAAGAAGCGTCAAAGCTGGGCAAGCTGGACTATTTCGCCCAGGGCACCATCTACCCGGATGTGATCGAAAGCGGCCAGGGCACCAGCGCGGCGGTGATCAAGAGCCACCACAACGTGGGCGGCCTGCCCAAGGAGCTGGGCTTTACGGAATTGATCGAGCCCCTGCGGATGCTGTTCAAGGACGAGGTGCGCGCGCTGGGCGAAGCCCTGGGATTGCCCCTCGAATTGGTTTGGCGTCAGCCCTTCCCTGGCCCCGGGCTGGCCAGTCGGGTCATCGGCGAGGTGACGCCCGAAAAGGTACAGATCGTACGGGACAGCGACGCCATTTTCCGGGAGGAAATCGCCAAAGCCGGGCTGGACCGCCAGGTGAACCAGTATTTCATCGTCCTTACCGGCGTGCACAGCGTGGGCGTCATGGGCGATGAACGCATCTACGATTACACCGTTGCCCTCCGGGCGGTTACTACCGACGATTTTATGACCGCCGACTGGGCGCGCCTGCCCTACAATCTCATCGCCACCGTCTCCTCCCGCATCGTCAACGAGGTGGCCCATGCCAACCGTGTGGTGCTGGATGTGACGAGTAAACCGCCCTCCTCAATCGAGTGGGAATGAGTGCCTGAATGGCGAAGCCCCTAATGCCTCAACACTTTCAGCCCTCTCCAAAGTGGCTCTGATAAAGAAATGATAAAG
>CAMJUL010000033.1 GCA_946408995.1 uncultured Clostridia bacterium
GGGAGGTGAATGGCATTGAATCAAATCATTCATGAATTACAGGACATGACGCATCTCAGCTGGGCAAAGACGCGCAATTCGTCCGGTACGGCGGGTTCATTCCTGAAAGCGTATGAAGACGGAGTCAATGGGAAGACTTATTTCAAGCTGTCAAATTATGATGCCTGGAAAGGGATCATCGGCCATGAATGCGTTAATGAAATCATTGTAGATCGCTTATTGTCGATCCTGGGCATCAACCACCTGCCTTATCAGTTGATCCATGCAAAGATCCTGATCGATCAGAAAGAATATGAAACCTGGCTTTGCGCCTCCAAGAATTTCAAGCAGCGTGGAGAAAGCAAAATCGCACTGGACGCATATTATCAAGCAGAGAGCTTGCCGAATGAATCTCCCATGGATTTTTGCATCCGCTGCGGGTGGGAAAGCACAGTCTATGAGATGCTGGTCGTCGATTATCTGATTCTCAATCGTGACCGTCACGGCGCAAATATGGAAGTTCTTCGGAACCAGCGGAAGAAAACCATCCGTCTGGCCCCTTTGTTTGATCACGGACTGTCACTGCTCAGCCGGTGTGAAAGCACCGAAGCCATGCTTCGGGAGGACGTTATGGCTGATAAGCCGGTCCAATGTTTTGTCGGTTCACGGTCATCATGGGAGAATCTCCGGTTGATCCCACGGGATCAGCGTCCTCCTTTGCATCCTTTGACAGAGAATGACCGCGCAATTCTCCTGGAAGGTTTATCAGAAGCACTCGATCAGCAATGGCTGGACAGGATCTGGGAAATGATTTGGAAGAGGTGGCAAGCGTATGAGGATCTTTGCAATCAAGGATGATACGCTTTCTCAGGAGATCGTATTAGGATATCTGATCTATTACGAGAACGCAAAAGCATTCTATATTGAGCTGCCGGACGACGCCGATCCCTGGGAAACGCCACTTTTGCTGTCCTCGTTCGTAAAACGCGGCGAGCGCTCCGTCAGCAGCTATTGGAGCCGTTTATGGGTGCAGCAGCGTATTATTCCCCGGGACAGACAGAATATCGGCCAGGTTCTGAAGGAAAACGGGCTCAAAGAATATGACGAGTTTCAACTGCTGATGCTGACCATGGGGCGATGCGCGCAGGATGAATGCTATCTTGAAGAAATAAACACCGCAGAATTGCCCCCGTTGCTGCTGAATCGCTGGAAGACCAAGATCGAGGACGTTGTTCCTCTCAAAGGCTTTCGCTTGCTTGTTTTCTTCCGCAATGGGGAAGTTAAAATCTGTGACGCGGCAAAGCATGCGACAGATCACTTGGCATGTCAGCCTTATGTCGCCCAGGAGAAGCGTTTCCATGCGGTGGAAGTTCAACCCGATGGATATGGCGTGATGTGGAGTGATCGGGCAATGATTTCCGACCGTGAACTATACGAAAAAAGCGAAAACATTCCGCTTTCGCTGGAAGATTTCATTGGTTTTGTACAGCACAGAATTGTGAATGCGAACGAAGCATGTCAGCTTCTGGGATGCAGCCGTCAAAACATTGATGATCTTATGAAGCGGGATAAGCTGCATCCTATTCGTAAGGATGCAAAATACAAACTGTTCCTCAAAAGTGAAATCATGCAGCGAAGAAAGCAACAATAACTGAAGTCAGCGCCGGAAACGACCATTGTTTTCGGCGCTAACTCGTTTTTATTTCGACTTAGCGCCAAAATCGCTTATGGGTTTCCCGGATCAACAGTATTCATGCATAATACTACACCCGATCGGGGAAATTGTCCTGTATGATCAGTTATTCTTCCCGATCGGGAATTTTATTTATGATACCATTGACATTATACCCGATCGGGAATATAATGAAATCGAAGGGGTGATTTCATGCGAACCGATAAGATTGCAACCTTTATCCGGGAAAACAGAAAAGCCGCCGGGCTGACTCAGGAGGAATTTGCCATCCGCTCCGGGTTGGGTTTGCGCTTTGTGCATGATTTGGAGCAGGGAAAAGAAACCGTTCGCCTGGATAAAGTAAACCAGGCATTGGCCATGTTCGGCATGGAAGCCGTGCCCGGAAGAATAGAAAAGAAAATGGAGGAGCAGCCGTGAATATCCTTCGTCAGGCGGACGTATATGTTCGAGATCGGTTCGCAGGATTGATTCAGGAAACGGACGAAGGCTATTGCTTCGCCTATGATCCTGCGTATTTGACCGCAGAGCACGCCAGCGCTGTTTCGCTGACGCTCCCATTGCGGGCGGAACCTTATACATCCCGCACGCTCTTCCCATTCTTTGACGGGCTGATTCCGGAAGGCTGGCTGCTGGGGGTTGTCAGCCGAAATTGGAAAATCGACCAAAAGGATCGCTTCGGCCTGCTCATGGTGGCCTGCCATGACTGCATAGGCAGCGTATGCATCCGGGAGGTAGAAGCATGAACTGTCTTTGCTGCGGAAAACCGCTGAAGGAACCCTTCCCGGATTCTGCTTGGCATCCGGCCTGCATCCGTCGGTTTTTCGGAACGAGCGCGTTGCCCGAAATCGAATTGACAGACGAAGCATTGACCTTGTTGGCAGAAAAGGCTGCGCAAAAGGGCCATACAGTGCCAGGGGTACAGAAAAAACTGTCTCTCCATCTTTCAAGGAAAAGTACCCCCAGGCTGACCATGGTGGATTACCCCACAGGGTATATCCTCAAGCCCCAGGTGGCGGAGTTTCGTGCGTTGCCCGAAGCTGAACACCTGGTGATGCAAATGGCTGACTTGGCGGGATTGTCCGTCGTGCCGCATGCGCTGGTGCGGCTGAAAGATGGATACGCCTATCTCACCCGCCGTGTGGATCGGATACGTGATCAGAACAATGAGTCTTTGCAAATGCTGGCCATGGAGGATTTTTGTCAGTTGGATCTGCGGCTGACGCAGGACAAATATCGGGGTTCCTATGAACGTTGTGTGAAAGTGATCCAGCGGTATTCCTCCCGGCCAGGCTTGGATCTGTCCGAGCTGTTTCTGCGGCTGGTCTTCTGCTTTCTGACCGGCAATTCCGATATGCATCTGAAAAACTTTTCCTTGATTGAAACAATGCTGGAAAGCGGATGCTATGTGCTGTCGCCCGCCTATGATCTGCTGCCGGTGAATGTCATCATGCCGGAGGACAAAGAAGAATTTGCCCTGACCATGAACGGCAAAAAGACAAACTTGCGCCGCAATGATTTTCTGATTTTCGCGGAATCTGCGGGAATACCCGGAAAAGCCGCGGAAACGATGATTCGGAAAATGGTCAGCTATGTTTCTAAATGGATGGTATTGTGCGAATCTTCTTTCCTGCCGCCCGATATGAAGCAATCGCTGAATGAACTGATGCAGCACCGGGCTGAAAGAATAGCGTAAGATTGAACCACGATCTATAATCGAACTGACATGCTGGTACAGTTTCTGGCGAAGAAATAAACCAATTAATTGTAGGCACAATAATAGCAAGAGACTCTATATGGAGGTATTTGTTCTATTGCACTTGTGAATTCCATTGCTTTGCTGATGGAAATAAAAGGCTTGCAATAACGTTATGCGCGGATTTTCTTCTGCTGAATGGCTACATGGCTGTTGTAAAGCGTTTTTTCACGGTGATGGAAAACATCAGTTATCATGTTGCAGCAGGAAAAATCAAAAATGAATTGCTTCATAGAATCATGATCGCAGTTATGGACGGAACTTATGATTCAGACGAAGAACTGAAATGAACGATTTTTAATGCAATTCAATATTGAGTCATATTGCTGTATAAAAATGCATGGACTGGAAAAGAATTAGTGCATCAGGTTTCACGGAATCCGCATCCGGCAAAAAATGTGTTGGGGTGGGGTTGGGGTGAAAGGCCGCCAAAGAGAATCGGAACCCTTGATTTCTCAAGGGCTCTGTGGAAAAGAACGTGTATTTTGATACAATGTTACCATGTGTTACTTTTTTGGTGATGGTAACATGCGACTGCGATGGTAACAGTGTCTACTTTGGGAGATTCCGCCCTTTACTGAACTGGTGTTTGCGGCAAGGCTGCCGTACCGCCAGGGCCTCCACGTAAAACCCGCGCTGATGTGTTTCCTGTTCCATCTCCATGCCCCTGGTTGGATCATCCCAGTACTGCGCATTGATGCCCCGCCGTATACCGAGAATTCTCAGGATGGATTTGGGATCATGATCCCACGAACCTGACGCCGATTTTCGGCGTCGTATATTGAGCGGATGCAGTTCATATATTATCATTTTGGGGCATCCTTTCCGTCCTGGCGTTGCTTCCTTCCGGTCAACGCAGCGCTGCGATGCCTCCCCATTCAGCTGAACCAGAGCGAAAATCCATCCCAAATCTGAGCGTCTTTTAACCTGAGAATTGTTTCAATGGTCATGATCCGCGCTGCGGCGGAGCATGGAGCCTAAGCATGGATTTTTGGACGCCCGGAAGCCACGCGCGCGAAAAGCCGCGCTTTTTTATTTGCCCTCAATTGTCGATTTTGTTGCTTCTTTTGTTATGGAAGGCAAAAAAACAGCAGATACAGCCACAAGCCTTGATGGACATATTCCATTCATATTATAGTTTCTTCAAGCAATCGTATCTGGTATTAGAAAAACAAATGGAGGGATGAAAATGAAAAAAAAGACTGCGTTGATCCTGGCGGTTTTGCTGCTTCTGACTTGTGCGGAAGCGGCCTTGGCGGACGTGTATAAGGACGCGGGGTTTATCAAGAAGATTCCCATGAAACCCAAGTACACGGAAGAAGTGGATCAGCATGGCACGGTGGAAAAGCTGACCTACACCACCCACGCTTACGCCCTGGAGGAAGCGGCAGGCAAGGAAATCCTGGTGGAGAAGGAGCTGTACGTGTATCTGCCTTACGGCTATGATCCGGCGAACAGCTACAACGTGCTGTATACCATGCATGGTGCGGGGGAAGATGAGCGGTATTGGCTCAGCGAGGAACGCATGGGCAAGGGCACCCTGGCGCTGCTGGACCGGATGTTCAGCCGGGGGGAGGCAGAACCCACGATTATCGTAACCCCCACCACCAATACCGGCAAATTGCTATCTGAAGATGAAACCGAGCAGGGCCTTCGCGGAAGCGGCCCCAAATATTTCTGGAAAGAACTGCGCAATGAAGTGATCCCCCAGGTCGAAACCAAATACAGCACCTACGCAGGCGGCGACATGAGCCCGGAAAGCCTGGCCGCGTCCCGGGAGCACCGCGCTTTTACCGGCTTTTCCATGGGCTCTGTCACCACGGTCAACGTGATGCAGCACTGCCTGGATATTTTCGCCTATTTCGGCAACTATTCCGATGTGAACGTCACTGCGGGCATCATTCCGGACGGCAAATTCGAGGAATTCTTCGCTGCTATGGAATCGGATGAATTCAAAGATCTGCCCATCAAATTCTGGTATCACGGCGAAGGCAGCGCCGATTACGCCCTGGAAGGCCATTTGCAGTTCTGCGAGGCAATCAAAGCCCGCATGGCTGACCGTGTAACCGATGGCGAAAACTACGCCTATGTGGAATTCAAGGGCGGCACCCACGCCTACAATTGCTGGCTGCCCCATCTGTACAACTGCCTGCTGGTTTTCTTTAAGTGATCCCAAGCGCAGGAGAGCCGCCAAGGAGGGAACGGAGCGCGCTTCGTCCCGGCTCTTCCCGTCGCAAAAAACATAACAAAAGAAAGGAATGAAAAAACGATGAAAAAGCTGCTTGCAGTGGCCTTGCTGGCCACGATGATGCTGTCCCTGTGCGCCCCCGCCCTGGCGGACGTGTACAAAGATGCGGGATTCATCAAGAAGATCCCCATGAAGCCCAAGTATACCGAAGAGAACGAGCATAAGGGAACCGTGGAAAAAATCACCTACACCTGCCATCAGTACGTGAAGGACGAGGGCGATACGGAATTCGTCCTGGAAAAAGACATGTACGTGTATCTGCCCTACGGATACAGTGAAGACCAGGAATACAACGTGCTGATCCTGATGCATGGCGGCGGCGAAGACGAACGCTACTGGCTCAGCGAGGAGCGCATGGGCAAGCCCACCTGCGCGGTACTGGACAACATGATGGAAAAGGGCGAGATGGAGCCCACCATCGTGGTGGCCCCCACCAGCAACCGAGGCCGTGAACCCGGCACCGAGGCGGTGCCCCGTCAGTTCAGCGACAGCAATCCCGCGGCGCAGGGTGAAAATCCTGCGGAAAACGAAGCGTCAGCTGCGCCGCAGCCAGAGTGGAAGACCCCCTTCTGGATGGAAGTGCGCTATGACATCCTGCCCCTTATCGAAACCAGGTATTCCACGTTTGCCCATGGCGACGTGTCCGAAGAAAACCTGAAGGCCACCCGCGATCACCGCGGCATCGCCGGCTTCTCCATGGGCTCCGGCACCACCCGCAGCGTAATGCAGCACTGCCTCGATATCTTCTCCAACATCGGCAACTATTCCGGCGGCAGCGACAGCCAGGATTTCTTTGACGCCATGGCTTCCGAGGAATTCAAGGATCTGCCCATCAAATTCTGGTATCACGGCGAAGGCAGCGAGGATTTCGCCCTGGAAGGCCATCTCAATTTCTGCGCCGCCATTTTGGAAAAGATGAGCGACCGGGTGGTGGACGGCGAAAACTACGCCTATGTGGAATTCAAGGGCGGCACCCATGCCTATAACTGCTGGCTGCCTCACATGTACAACTGCCTGCGGGTATTCTTCAAGTAATCCCGCCCGGGGCTGGGACAGCCGATGTCCCGGCCCCGTTTCGTTCATATCCATTCAATTGAGAAAGGATGATCAAGCGTTATGAAAAAGCTTCTGGCAGTGGCCCTGCTGGCCGCGATGATGCTGTCCCTGTGCGTCCCCGCCCTGGCGGATGTGTACAAGGACGCCGGGTTCATCAAGAAGATCCCTATGAAGCCCAAGTATACCGAGGAAGTGGAAAACAAGGGCACCGTTGAAATGGTCACCTACACCGCCCATCAGTATGTGAAGGAAGATGGCGACGAGGAATTCGAGCTGGAAAAGGATCTGTACGTGTATCTGCCTTATGGCTACAGCCCCGACAAGGAATACAACGTGCTGTATCTGTTCCATGGTGCCGGGGAAGACGAGCGCTATTGGCTCAGCGAGGAGCGCATGGGCAAGCCTACCTGCGCTGTGCTGGACAGAATGATGGACAAAGGCGAAATGGAGCCCACCATCGTGGTGGCCCCCACCAGCAACCGGGGCCGCGTACCCGGCACCGAAGCCGTGCATCATCAGTACAGCGATAACAACCCCGCCAACCAGCCCGGCGGCAGCGAAAACGACGTGCCCCAGCCTGCCTGGCGAACCCCCTATTGGATGGAAGTGCGCTATGACATTATTCCCCTGATCGAAACCAAATACGCCACCTTCACCCACGGCGATGTATCTGATGAAAGCCTGAAGGCCACCCGCGCTCACCGCGGCGTTGCCGGCTTCTCCATGGGCTCCGCCAATACCGAGACCGTCATGCAGCACTGCCTGGACGTGTTCGCCTACATCGGCAATTACTCCATGGGCAACAACCGGCAGGAATTCTTCGACGCCATGGCCTCCGAAGAATTCAAGGATCTGCCGATCCTGTTCTGGTATCACGGCGAAGGCAGCGAGGATTTCGCCCTGCAGGGCCATCTGGATTTCTGCGCCGCCATCCTGGAAAAGATGAGCGACCGGGTGGTGGACGGCGAGAACTACGCCTATGTGGAATTCAAGGGCGGCACCCACGCCTATAACTGCTGGCTGCCCCATATGTACAACTGCCTGCGGGTATTCTTCAAGCAGTAATCTCCCAACCCTTCCGCTCGCGGAAACGCCTCCTTTTTCCCGGCGGAAAAATTCGCTCCCGGCTGAGATCTGAGATTCAGCCGGGAGCTTTTTTGCCTGACCGTCAGCGGCTTACGCGTTGGCTTTCCCATCCGCATTGACGGGGAAGACGATGTTGATGCAAAACACATGGTTGTCGGGACTGATGGAATAGCGGCCATTGTAGCGCTTGATGATTCGCTCGATGCTGAGCAGGCCGAAGCCGTGATTGCTCTTGTCCGCTTTGGAGGTGCGCAGCCGGCCGTCCGCCCATTTCAGCTCGCCCTGATAGCTGTTTTCCGTGGAAACGATCACAAAGCCCTTGTCCCGCCGGACCGTGACCTGAATGATCTTGTTTTCTTCTTTCGGCAGCCGGGACACCGCCTCAATGCAGTTGTCGATCAGGTTGCCAAAGAGTACGTACAGATCGGTGGTCTCCATAAAGTTCAAGGCCGCGCCGTCGATAATGCAGGTGAACTGGATGCCCAGCTTCCGGCACTGAAAATTCTTTTCCTGAAAAACCACGTCCAGCACTTCGTTGTTGGTTTTGATCTCTGCGCCGTAGCTGTCGATCATTTCCATCATGCTTTTATACTCCGCGTCGTCCGTTTTATCCTTGATGGCCAGCAATTGATGCTTCAGATCGTGGCATTTGATATTGATGGCTTCTATGTTTTCCTTGCTCACCTGGTACTGCTCCCGGGCCTGCTCCCATAGCATGGATACCGTTTGCAGGCGTTTTTCCGTTTGGCTCTGGCGCATCATGCCTGCCTGCACCAGCAGCAGGAACAGCGAAACCAGGATATTCAGGCCGTATTCAAAAAACGAATCCCATTCGCCGGTATTATGCACCAGCGAGGAATAAATGATATTCATGTACAGGTTGACCGCCAGCGAAACGATCAGCAGCATCAGGGTGATATGATGCGTCAGGCTGTGCTCCAGCGCGATGCTCTTGGACTGGAACATCCAGCGATAGATGATCACATAGACAACAGCGGCAACAAGCACCCAGTTCAGCAGGATCGGCAAGGTGATGCGGTGAACCCTGGAAAAAGACAGGACATTGGGCCAAAGCATGGCAATCAGAGAGTCGATCATGCTGGCGATATGCTCGGCGGACAGGACGGCGGCGCCAATATAAAAAACCACGTTCCATTCCGCTTTGCAGCAGATTTTGTTGCCGCACATGGCCAGCAGAAATTCCACCAGGAACATGGAGGCAATATAAAACGAGGATTGCGATAACACCGGGATCAGAGCGGCGGCGAGCAGGCACAAAGCGGACCAGGTGATCATCCGCCTCCAGTAACGGGGCTGCTTGGGCAGCTTCCAGCTGAATAAAAACACCGCCGCCAGGAAGCGCACCATATAGCTGAGCTTCAGCGTTAAAAACATGTTCAGAAACAGCGATTCCATGCTCAGAATCTCCCCATGTTGATTTTTTTGTTTCCGTAATAATCAGCGATCTGCTGCATGAATTCCGTTTTCCGGGGGCGGCTGATCTGTAGCCTTTCCCCATTCGGAAGCACCGCCTCGTCCCCGTCGATCATTTGAACGTAGCGCAGATTGACCACACAGGATTTATTGCATAAGGTAAAGCAGGAATAATTCAGGGTTTGCATCACATCTTTGATGGTCCCCCGGGTGGACACCACGCCGTCCGTGGTATGGAAGGACAGGATATGGTTGTTAATATCCACGTACAGGATTTCGTCGGTGTACACGCTGACAGCGTTTTCATTGGTTTTGATGAGCAGCTTGGTTCGCTTTTCCGTGGACAGCTTTTTTTCGGCGCGTTCCATTTTTGTGATGAAATGCTTGTACTGAACGGGCTTAATGATGAAATCATAAGCGTCGACTTCGTAGCCGTTCAGGGCGAAACGGGCCAGAGCCGTCACGAAAATCAGCAGCACATGGGGATCAATTTCCCGCAGGCTGTGGGCTGTGTTCATGCCGCTGATCACCGGCATATCAATATCCATGAATACAATGTCATAATCACCGCGGTATTGCTGCAAAAACAGAATGCCGTTCTTAAAATGCGTAGCCTCGATTTCCAGATTCTTTTCCTTGCCGTATCGCCGCAAATAGGAAATCAGGAGATTCGCGTCAATGTCCTGATCCTCCACGATCGCAATGCGAAGCATAGGAAATCCCTCCTCGGTAATCCTACCCATGAACATTTATTATACGTAAAAAGCTAAACAACACAAGAGCCCAAGGCACCCTCTCACTGGCAGAGGGCCCTTGGGCAAGGCAAAGAAGGAAGAAATCAGATTTCCTTCACGCTGAAAGTGTCGTTGTCGCATTCCACGGTCAGCTCTGCATAGTCTTCCAGCAGATCGGCATCCTCTTCCAGGGTGGTCACGGAGCCGTTCATCACGTAGGTCACGTCCTGGCCGTGCAGAACCACTTCCAGGGTGCCGTCTTCGTCGCTGGTGATTTCATAGGTGCCCTTGACGAAATAGAACCAGTTGGTAACGACCTTGTAGGAGTTATGGACGATGGAGGTGTTGTCAACCAGGAAGAAGGTGCCGTCGTCCTTGAGGGTGAGCACCTTGGCCACGGCGTTGTACACGTCATTTTCATAGCCGGCTTCGCAGTACACGGTGTTGCCAACATAGGTGGTTTCCGCCAGCGCGGACACGATGGACAGGGACATGATCAGGGCCAGAACCAGGGCAGCAAATTTCTTCATAACGGGAATCCTCCTATTTTTTTGTGTCTTTGCAGAACCGTCCCGGGAGCGGTCCAGTGTCGTCCCGGGCCGGGACATACCAAGGGTTACTCCGACACCACGACGATCTTCTTTTCCTTGTGCTTGCGCCAGCTCAGCCAGGTGATCAGGGCCAGGGCGAGAATGATCACGGCCAGCACGATATCCGCGTTCAGCAGCCACAGCTTCCAGGGAGAGGTGGCGTAGGAAATGGTGGTGGCGTCCGACGTGCCGTTGACGGTGGAAGAGTTGATCTGGGTGTAGAAAATGTTCTTGCAGGCTTCGCGCATGATGCGCAGGGTGCTGGGGTTCTTGACATCGGTGAATTTGGTGGGCAGGGTGGATTCATTGGCGAGCATCAGGTCGTTCCCGGCGGCCACACCGGCCTCCACGTGCATGTAGGCGTTGCCGTTATAGTCGGTGATCACCGTGCCCAGGAAACCCCATTCGCCGCGCAGCACATCCTTCAGCAGGGGGCTGGAGGCGCCGCACCACACATCGCCGATGCGGTTGAAGGAGCTCATCAGGGCGGTGCATGCACGGGCGGTGGTGTAGGCCACTTCGCCGTTATCCAGATATTTCAGGGTGACGGTGGGCTCCTTCACCAGGATCTCGTAAGCGCGGGCGTAATTCTCGCGCAATGCCTGCTCGTTGCACCAGACCACGAAACCGTTGTCGATGCGGTGGCGGTCCATATCGTTGAGCAGGAAGTGCTTGGCGTAGCAGGTCAGGCCCAGGGCCGCGCAGCCCTTTACGGTGGCGGCGCAGATTCTGCCGCTGATGAGTGGATCCTCGGAGTAGTATTCAAAGCCGCGGCCGCCAAAGGCGGAGCGATGGAGATCGCAGCCGGGGGCGTACCAGCCATTCATCTTGGCCAGCAGGGCTTCGTTGGCAACGCTTCGGCCGAATTCCTCAGCCAGCTTCACATTCCAGGTGGCAGCGGTGAGGGTGGAGGAGCAGTTGAAGTTGCCGCTGGTGCCGAAACCCAGGCCGCCGTATTGCTTCAGGCCCGCGGGGCCGTCCGTGGCCTTGGAGGCGGGCAGGCCCACGTTCTTTACTGAGGGGGTGCCCTGGTTGCCGGCGTAGATCAGCTTGCTCATGGATTTGCCGGTCATCTGATCCAGCATCATGTCCCAGCGGGGATCATCGTAGGGCGCGCCGCGCAGCGCCACAGCGGTCCAGACCTGTTCCGCACCGGTGACAGGTGCCGCTTCGCCCTCCGTGTAATAATCCGGGGTATAGTCACCCAGCTTTTTGAGGGTGGCTTCGGAAGCAGTGAGATCGGCTTCCGTAGGCGCAGTGGGGAAGGAGGCGGCGAAATCTGCCCGGGTGAAGGCGGTGCTGAAGCCGCCCTTGGCCTGTGTATAGGGCACGAAGTGATCGTTCAGATCATCGAACCGGTTCACGGCAGCCTGCACGGTCAGCGCAGCCCTGGCCGCTTCGGAAAGGTTCCGGGTCTCGCCCTTCTGGGCATCGATTTCGGACTGGCGGGGATTGGATGCGCCGTAAACGATCTTCCGGTCGGCCTTATACGTCCATTCGCAGTCCTGGCCGTAGGGCTCGTGAGCGTTTTTGTTCACGGTGATCTTGTATTCGCCCGCGTCCAGCACATAGCATTTTTCCGTCAGATAATCATAGGAGGCCATGTCCTCAATGGGGAAGGAGAGCTTGTAATCGGCGGAAGCGCCGGGTTGGAGCAGATCGGTCTTTTCAAACGCGGCCAGCACTGTGGCGGATTTTTCGATGCCGCCTTTGGTGTAAGGCGCATGGTAGTAAACCTGCACCACGACCTTGCCCGCAACGGCGCCGGTGTTTTTCACGGTAACGGTGAGGCTGATCTGGCCCTTGTCGGCCTTGGCTTCCTTGATTTTTTGCTCGAAGGTGGTATAGCTCAGGCCATGGCCAAAGGGATAGGCCACTGCTTCTTCATAGGATTTGCCGGTTTGGCCCTCCACGGTAAAGGTGCCGCCGTCAGCGAATACGGTTTCGTAGTAGTGATAGCCGAAGTAAATGCCTTCTTCATATTCCACCACGTAGCTGTCGCCCATGGCGTTGGTCTTGGAAACGTTCAGATACTTTTCGGCGGAGGTGTTGGGGAAGGTGGGATCGGCGGTCATATCCACCATCCAGGTATCCACGGTGTGGCCGGAGGGGTTCACATCGCCCTTGAGGATATTGGCCAGGGCCACGGTGCCCCGTGAGCCGGGATAGGACATCCACAGCACGGCGTCCACCTGGGGATCGTCCCGCAGGCAGCCCACTTCCATCACATTGGCGCTGTTGATCACCACGATTACCCGATCGAAGTTGGCTTCCGCATGGGCCAGCAGTTCCTTTTCCTCTTGGCTCAGCTCCAGCTGATGCTGACCGGGCTGATAATTGGCGGTTTCCGCCACGCCCGATTGCATTCCGGTGGCGCCGCTTTCCACGGCGGCCTTGAGGTTGGTGCAGAAGTCCATGCCCTCGCCGCCCTGACGGCCAAACACCAGGATTGCGGCGTCATGATAGGCGGAATAGCTGCCGGTGATCGCGCTGGTATAGTAGCTCTGGGGGAATTCGCCGATGTAGTAGGTCATATCCGTGGTATTGTCCATGGTATTTTTGGCCACGGGCACTTTGTCCAGGTTATTCTTGTACATGCCGGTCACGGTTTCGTTCACCTGGAAGCCCGCCTGCGTGAGGGCTTCGTCCAGCCGGGTACACTGGCCTTCATCACCCGCGCCGGAGCCTGTGCCGCCAAAGACGGTGTCCACGCTCCTGCGGCCCAGCAGCGTCACGGCTCCTGCGGGCATGGGCAGCGCGCCGTTTTCGTTTTTCATCAGCACGATGCCTTCCTCGGCGATGCGGCGGGTGACATCCTTTGCGTACCGATCCGCATCCTCGGCGGTGGCGTAATCCGGCTTGTAGTATTCCGTATCCCAGCTTTCCGCGCCCTCCTTGGTGGTGATGGTCGCTTCGCCGGTACCGATGTATACATCCAGGATCCGGGAATAATACATGCAGCCGATATTGCCCGCGATGAGGATCACAAGCAGCACGCAAATGATCGGAATGGTAACGCGCCCCAGCTTAAAGGGCTTTTTTTTCTTGGGGGCTTGGCTCATCTGGATTACTCCTCTCAATGTTCATTGCCGCCATTATGAGCGATCCATTCTTTGTTTTCAACAGAATTGCCCGGAACTGTCGTTTTTGCGTCTTCAACGACGGCAAGCGCCAGCAGAGGACAAAAAAAAGACAGATGCGGCCATTTTCCTTGTTTTGCTCCTTTTTCTTCTATATGATGACGGCACTGGCCCCGGCAAGGGTATTATGACGGAAGGATGAGAAAGTATGGGAAAAAAAGCGATTCGTCTGTTCTCCTGCCTGCTGGCGGCGGCGCTGCTGCTGAGCATGGCGTCCGCCCTGGCGGAAAGCGGGTATACGGCCCCCGATTATGAATGGAAGTTCATTAAAAAGGTGCCCATGAAGCCCAAATATACCGAAGACGTGGAAAACCATGGCACGGTTGAAACCCTGCGCTACACCACCCATGCCTACGCTCTGGAGGCGGTGGCCGCCGGAAACGCTGCAGCCGCCCACGACGATAACCCCGCTATCCTTTCCATTGATAAGGAAGCGCTGTGCGGGGATCAGACGGAATTCATCCTGGAAAAAGAGCTGCTGGTCTATCTGCCCTACGGCTACGATCCGGCGCAGAAATACAACGTGGTCTACGCCCTGCACGGCACTGATGAAAATGAGACCTACTGGATCGGGGACTGCGCCACCGGCTCCAGCACCCTGAAGCTGATCGACCGGATGATCGACAAGGGTGAATGCGCCCCCTTCATTCTGGTAACGCCTACCTATTATTCCATTCCCGCCGACAAAGCCGATCTGTTCACCGATCTGAACAGCGGCGATATGCTGGCCAACGTGTGGCCCATGTATTTCTGGATGGAAATGCGCAACGAGATCATGCCCCTTATCGAAAGCACCTACGCTGTCTATTCCGACGAGCCCGACGCCCGGGATCACCGAGCCTTCGCAGGTCTGTCCCGGGGCAGCATGACGGCCATTAATTCCATTATGATGCATTGCCTGGATCAGTTTGCCTACATTGGCAATTTCTCCGGCGTGTGGTGCGATTTCGACCAGTTCAAGGCCACCCTGGAATCGGACGCATACAAGGATCTGGACGTCAAATTCTGGTACAACGGCAATGGCACCGCCGATTTCTCTCTGGCCCATCACGAGGCCTTCCGGGATCGCTGCCTTGCGGAAATGCCCGATCGCTTCCAGGACGGCGTCAACTATGCCTGGATCAATTTCAAGGGCGGGGCGCACGCCTACAACTGCTGGCTTCCCGATCTGTACAATTCCCTGCTGGTGTTCTTCACGAAATGATCCGGCTTCGGCGCGGATACCCCATAGTCTGCGGCGAAACGATCATCAATACATTCATGAAAGGATGAACGACCCATGAAAAAGACCTTCGCTCTGCTCCTGGCTGCCCTGCTCCTGCTGTCCTGTGTCGGCTCCGCGCTGGCGGACGTGTACAAGGACGCCGGCTTCATCAAGAAAATCCCCATGAAGCCCAAGTACACCGAAGAAGTGGAAAACAAAGGGACTGTTGAAAAGATTACCTATACCTGCCATGCCTACGCCCTGGAAGCCATCAACGAGGGCAAGGAAATCATGGTGGAAAAGGATATGTACGTCTATCTGCCCTACGGCTACAGCGCCGATCAGGATTACAACGTAATATATCTGATGCACGGCGGCGGCGAAGATGAAAAATACTGGCTGACCATGGATCGCATGGGTTCCGGCACTCTGGCCATGCTGGATAACATCAACTACAAGGGCGACTGCGAACCCACCATCATCGTGACTCCCACCACCAACACCGGCACAATCCTTGGCGAACAGGACGAGGATTTGAAAACCCGCGGCGAAGGGCATGCCTGGCATTGGAAGGAGCTGCGCGAGGACATCATTCCGCTGATCGAAACCAAGTACGCCACCTTCGCCCACGGCGATGTGTCGCCTGAAAACCTGAAAGCCACCCGTGAGCACCGCGCTTTCGCCGGTTTCTCCATGGGCTCTATCACCGCCTGCGCCGTGGCCATGCACGATTTTGACCTCTTTGCCTATTTCGGCAACTTCTCCGGCGCGAAAACCGAAGTTGCGGACTATGTAGCAGCCCTGACCAGCGAAGAATTCAAGGATCTGCCCTTCAAATTCTGGTACAACGGCAACGGCACCGTGGACCAGGCCCATGACGAGCACAACGAACTGTGCCACGGCGTGCTTGAAGCCCTGCCGGATCGCCTGGAGGACGGCGTGAACTTCTGCTGGATCGATTTCAAGGGCGGCGCCCACGCTTATGGCTGCTGGCTGCCCGACCTGTACAACTGCATGCGCGTGTTCTTCAAGCAATAATCTGTTCCCTCTTTCAGCCCCGGGCGGCGGCTGCCGCCTGGGGCATCTCAGGTTCATAGGAGGCATGCGGATGAGCAATCGGATCCTGTCCATCAACCCCGGCTCCACATCCACCAAAATCGGCGTGTTTGAGGACGGCGTTGAGCTGTTTTCGGCAAATGTCCCCCATGACGCGGATGCGCTTGCCGGTTTTCCCACCATCAGCGATCAGCTGCCCTATCGGAAGCAGACGATCCTGCGCGCCTTGTCGGATGCGGGGATTGCTCTATCTTCCATAGATGCTTTCGTGGGCCGGGGCGGCGGGCTGCTGCCGGTGGAGGGCGGCGTGTATACGATCAACGACACGCTGCTGGACCATGCTGTCCGGGGGGCCAATGGCGTGCAGCATCCCGCCCAGCTGGGGCCCCAGCTGGCCCATGGCTTTGCCCGGGAATTTGGCAGGCCCTGCTTCGTGGTGAATCCTCCGGATACCGACGAGCTTGCGCTCCGGGCCCGGATCACCGGGGTGCGGGGCATATACCGCACGGTGCATCTCCACGCCCTGAACCTGAAGGAAACCGCCATCCGCCACAGTGCCGCCCTGGGAAAGCGGTATGAGGACTGTAATTATGTGGTCTGCCATATCGGCGGGGGCATTTCCATCTCCGCCCATGAAAAGGGCCGCATGATCGATGGCAATGACATCGTTGGCGGCGAAGGGCCCATGGCGCCCACTCGCTGCGGCGCGCTGCCGGCCGCCGGGCTGATGGATTACTGCCGGCAGCATGACTTGAAGACCGCCCGTGCCCTGTGTACCCGCACCGGCGGGTTTATCAGCCATCTGGGAACCGCTGACGCGAAGGCCGTTTTTGAGCGGGCCGAAGCTGGCGACGCTTATGCCCGGGTGGTGTGGGACGCCATGTGCTATCAGATCGTCAAGTACATCGGGGCTATGGCAGCAGCTCTGATGGGAAAGGTGGACGGCATTTTGCTGGGCGGCGGCATGGTGCACAACCAAGCGCTGGTGCGCACCGTCGAGGAGGGCTGCGGCTGGATCGCCCCGGTGACCGCCTATCCCGGGGAATTTGAATTGGAAGCCATGGCCGCCGGGGCCTGCCGGGTGCTGACCGGACAGGAGCGTGTTAAAGAATACACCGGACAGCCCGTTTGGACGCCGGGCGGGTGGGAGTGTCAGGCATGACTGAAAAGCAAAAGCAAATGGCGATCCTGCTCCAGGATCTGACGCTGGCCTTCATCATCAACTCCGCCGCCACCATCCTTGGCGGAGGCTTTCAAAGCGCCGGGACTTATTGGTCCGGCATGGGGATGGCCTTCTGCATCAATTATATTGCCGGACTCGTGATCCCCGTGGAAAGCATCGGGCGAGGCGCGGCGGAAAAGCTGAAACTGCGGGACGGAGGCTTCCCCCATCGGCTGGTCCGGACGGCCGTGGTCAACGCCATCTTCGTCACCATCATCAGCCTGTCCATCGCGATGATCCAGGGCGGGGTGGGGCCTGATTTGCTGTTCGCGTGGCTGTCCACCTATCCCGCGCTGCACATCGTGGGGCTGATCGCCTCTTTGCTTCTCGAAGCACCCTGCGCTTGCTTAGCCCAAACTCTGATTCCTTCCTCCAAACCATAAAAAGGAGCATGAAGCCATGAATCAAACCACCATCCACCCCTACCAGCGCAGCGTGTCCATCATCGGCGTGGGCTGCACCCCCTTCATGTACACCGTGGACAACCCCGAAACCGACGGGCTTACCGAAGGCGAGCTGTTCGGCTACGCTGCTCTTAAGGCCATGGAAGACGCGAGCGTATCCCCCCGGGACGTGGATTTCTATTTCCATGGCGAGGCCAGCCCCCTCAACGGCTCCAACTACCTGACCCCCAACATCCAGATCGGCAACTGGTTCGGCATGAAGGGCAAGGGCTCCATTCACCACAGCGAAGCCTGCTGCACCGGCTATCTGGCCATCGAGCAGGCGGTGAACGCCGTAGCCAGCGGAAAATACAACTGCGTACTCACCGGCTGCGTGGAATTTGGCGACAGCGTGCCCGCGCCCTTCGGCCCCAATGATACCGTGGAAACGCCTAAGCACCCCTACAAGCGGGTCAAGATGACTATGGAACGTTTCCTGGCTACCACCATGTGGCTCTACGACCGGAACTATGCCCGCAGCATGATCGCCCCCATGAACCTGATCTACGACGACGTGGCGGAGGATTATGTGCGCACCCGGGGCATCACCGCCCAGCAGATGGACGACACCCTGAACTGGATGGCCATCAACAACCGCCGCAACGCCGCCCGGAACCCGCTGGCTATTGAGCGCCGGGAATTCAAGGACATCGCGAAGGAAAAGGGCTTTGATGATGTGATGGATTACATGCGCTCCCCCTATAACCCCAAAATGGGCGATTTCCTGCGTATGGAAGGGGTGGAGCGCAAATGCGACGGGGCCGCGGCGGCCATCGTCTGCGCCACGGAGATGATTCCCGAAATCGTGAAAAACCTGAAGCACAAGCCCATCCAGGTGCTGGGCATCGGCAGCGCGGCCTGCGAAGCCACCACGCCTCATTTTGAAATCCGAGCCACGGAAGAAGCCGTGCGCCAGGTGTATGCGCTCACCGGTGTCAAGCCCGAAGAGCTGGATCTGTTCTTCGCCAATGATTTTATCATCACGTCCCACCTCTACGCCGCCGAAATCGCCGGTTATCTGCCTTATGGCGAAGGCTGGAAATACATTTGTGAGGGCCGCACCGCCTTTGACGGGGACAAGCCCATCAACACCAACGGCGGCCGCACCTCCTTCGGCCATGCACATGCGGCCAGCGGCCTGGCGGATGTGTACGAGGCCTGCCTGCAGATGCGGGGGGCCTGTGGGGAGCGTCAGGTAAAACGCCTGCCCCGCACCACCATGCTCCGCGGCTACGGCGGATCCCAGAATGTGGCCGCCATTATCCTCAGAACGCTCGAATGAAGGAGGCAAGCACCGTGAGTATCAAGCTGGAAAAAGTCGTGGAAACATTCTATCAGAACCTGGAAGCCGGGAAAATTACCGGCAGAAAATGCCTGAAGTGCGGCGCGGTGGAATTTCCGCCGGTTTATGCTTGCAATTCCTGCGGCTGCTGGGATATGGAATGGGTGGTAATCAGCGGAAAGGCCAGCATGCATTCCATTGTGCTGCCCGCAGCGCTGTCCTCCAGGCCTGAATACAAGGATTTGGGCAAGTACGCCTACGGCGAAGTGGAATTGGAGGAAGGCGCTCGGTTTAACGCCGTCGTGCGGGGCATCAGCAGGAAAAACCGCCCCGCGCTGCTGGAAAAGCTGCCCATTCCCTGCCGTGCCGCCATCTATCAGCGGGATGGCTATAAAACCGTGGTGTTCGATCTGGATGAAGAAGAATAATGCATAGAAAAGGAGAAGATCGTCATGGAACGCAAGGAACTGGAACAGAAGGTCATCGAAATGGTGGCGGCGGCCTACGGCCGCAGCGCGGACGAGCTGACGACGAGCACCAGCTTCAAAACCGATCTGAAGGGCGCGTCCATTCAGATGGTGGGCCTGGTATCCGAATTGGAGAACGAATTGGACGTGATGGTGTCCCTGCCTATCGCTTCCGCCTGCCAGACCATAGGGGAGCTGGTGGACAAGGTGGAGGAAGAGCTGGCATGAGCGTGCTGGATGGGCTCTACGAAAAAGCGCGGCTGAATCCCCAGCGGGTGGCGTTTCCCGAAGCGTCCAACGAAAAAATGATGCAGGCCGCTTATGAAACAGGCCGGGATGGCTTCATTCACCCCATCCTGGTGGGCGACGCGGCGGCCCTTCGCGCCCTGGCGCTGGAGAGGGGATATGATCCACAGGTATTCTCTTTCGTGGACATCCACAATGAGGCATACAAGGCCCAGGTGATCGATCTGTATGTGAACCAGCCGGGCCGGATGCTGAAAGCGAAAGCCCTGGGGCGCCGGATGGAGGATCCACTGTATTTCGCCATGTCCATGCAGGCGGTGGACGAGGCGGACGTGACCTTTGCCGGCATC
This sequence comes from uncultured Clostridia bacterium, assembly GCA_946408995.1. Taxonomy (GTDB): domain Bacteria; phylum Bacillota; class Clostridia; order Christensenellales; family Aristaeellaceae; genus RUG756. Next base: position 19,984 of record CAMJUL010000033.1, read on the forward strand.
GACAACACCACCGGGGACGTGCTGCTGGCCGGCCAGATGATCGTCGGCCTGAAGGAGGGGATCACCGCCGTATCCAGCATCGGCCTGTGTGAAATTCCCGGCTGGCAGGGCAGCGAAGACAATCTGCTGGCCATCGGCGACAGCGCCGTGTGCACCAACCCGGACGCGGAGCAGCTGGCCGGCATCGCCATTTCCGCCTGCGATACGGTGCGGGAGCTGCTGGATTGGGAGCCCCGATGCGCCATGGTGTGCTACTCCACCCTTGGCAGCGGCCAGGGCGAATTGATCGACAAGGTGACGCAGGCGCTGCAAATCGCCCGGGAAAAGCGGCCCGATCTGGCCATCGACGGCGAATTCCAGCTGGACGCCGCCATCGTGCCCGCCGTGGCGGGAAAAAAGGTCAAGCGGGAAAGCCGCGTGGCAGGACGGGCCAACGTGCTCATCTGGCCGGATCTGAACGTGGGCAATGTGGCCGTGAAGCTGATCCAGCAGTTCGGTCATGCCGACGCCTACGGCCCCATGCTTCAGGGCTTCCGGAAAGTAGTGTGCGATTGCTCCCGCGGCGCTCCGGTATCCGAAATCAAGGGCAATATCGTCATTTCGTCGGTTCGCGCCGCGGGCATGAAACGGTGATCCCGCCATGCTGGAGCAGTGGATCAACGAACAGGCCCTGCCCCGGGGCATCGGCTTGGACTGCGTACACGCGCCCGCGCTGAAAGCCCTGGACGAGCGGACCCGGGGCGCATTCCGCTTCGGCGCGTTCACAGTATCGGAACTGCTCGAGGCGGACGCGGCTCCGGATCGATGGGCGTATTTGGCGGGGCGTTTCGCAGCCAAGGAAGCGGTGCTCAAGGCGCTTTGCCCCCTGCTTCCGGGCAGCCCCTTTGATTTTCGGCGGGTGGAGACCCTGCAGCAAAAGGACGGAAGCCCCCGGATCACCCGCGCCCCCTGGCTGCTGGCCCTGCTGGAAAAGGCTGGGGCGGACGATTTGCTGCTCAGTATCACCCATGAAGATTCCTACGCCATCGCCTTTTGCCAGGCGGTGCAAACACCAAAAACAAGGAGGGAATAGCATGAAGCTCGGTTTTGTCAGCGCGATCTGCGATGGCTGGTCCTTTGAGGAGATGATGGATTTCGCCTCCGCCCATGGCTTTGAATGCGTGGAGGTGGCCTGCTGGCCCCAGGGCAAGGCGGAACGCCGCTATGCCGGCGTCAGCCATATCGACGTGGACCGGGTGCTGGTGGACGATGAATACGCCCGGTACATCCAGGAGTACAGCCAAAAGAAGAACGTGGCCATTTCTTCCCTGGCTTTCTATCCCAACCCCATGGACGGGAATCTGAGCAAGCGGGAAGCGGCTGTCAGCCATTTGAAAAACGTGATCCGCGCCAGCGGAAAGCTGGGCGTGAATCTTGTCACCACCTTCATCGGCCGGGATCAAACCAAAACGGTGGAAGACAACCTGGCGCTGGTGAAGGAGATCTGGCCCCCCATCATCGCCCTGGCGGAGGAATGCGGCGTCCGGGTGGCCATTGAAAACTGCCCCATGCTCTTCGGCACCGATCAGTGGCCCGGCGGGCAGAACCTGATGACCACGCCGGTGATCTGGCGGAAAGTGTTTGAGCTTTTGCCCAGCAAAAACCTGGGCATCAATTACGATCCCTCCCATTTCGTGTGGCAGATGGTGGATTACGTGAAGCCCCTTTATGAATTCCGGGATAAAATCTTCCACGTGCATTACAAGGACATCAAGCTCTATCCGGACAAGCTGCGGGAATGCGGCATCATGGCTTACCCGCTGGACTATATGTCCCCCAAGTTGCCGGGCCTGGGCGACGTGGACTGGGGCAAATACGTGTCCGCGCTGACCGATATCGGCTTTGACGGCTGCACCTGCATCGAGGTGGAGGACAAGGCCTTCGAGGGCAGCCGGGAGCGGGTGGAGAAGAGCCTGATCCTCAGCCAGCGCTACTTAAAGCAATTTGTGATCTGATTTGGAAAACCAATTACATAATAAAGGAGAACGCTGTCATGAAGAAAGTCAGAATCGCCATCGTGGGCTGCGGCGGTATCGCCAACCAGAAGCACATGCCCTCCCTGAAGAAATTCCCTGACCGGGCGGAAATGGTCGCCTTCTGCGACATCATCCCCGAGCGCGCGGAAAAGGCCGCCCGGGAATACGGCATCCCCGGCGCGAAGGTGTACGCCGATTACAAAGAAATGCTGGCGGATCAGACCATCGAATTCGACACCGTCCACGTCTGTACCCCCAACGTATCCCATGCCCCCATCACCGTGGCCGCTTTCGAGGCCGGGAAAAACGTGATGTGCGAAAAGCCCATGGCCCACAATACCGAGGACGCCCGGAAGATGCTGGAGGCCTGGAAAAAGAGCGGCAAGAAATTCACCATCGGCTATCAGAACCGCTTCCGGGATGATACCTCCACCCTCCACGCCTCCTGCGAGGCGGGCGAGCTGGGCGAAATCTACTTTGCCAAGGCCCATGCCCTTCGCCGCCGCGCCGTGCCCACCTGGGGCGTGTTTCCCAACAAGGCCCTGCAGGGAGGCGGCCCCCTCATCGACATCGGCACCCACGCTCTGGATATTACCCTTTGGATGATGAACAATTACGAGCCTGTGTCCGTCTCCGGTCAGGTATTCTACAAGCTGGGCCGCGATCCCAAGGGCCCCGAGGGCAACGTGTTCGGCCCCTGGGATCCGGAAACCTTCCAGGTGGAGGATTCCGCCTTCGGTCTGATCAAAATGAAAAACGGCGCCACCATTTTCCTGGAAGCAAGCTGGGCCCTGAACGTGCTCAAATCCATGGAAGCCTCCACTACTCTGTGCGGCACCAAGGCCGGCGCGGAAATCCATCACGGCGGCAGCTTCGCCAAGGACGAATTGATCTATAACACTGTGGAGCATAACCAGCTGATGGAAAAGATCATTTCCCCCGCGGGCATCGTGGATTTCTTCGAGGGCGGCGCAGCGGCGGAAGCTGTCCGGGAACAGGATCAGTGGCTGAACGCCATCCTGAACGATACCGAGCCCATGGTCAAGCCCGAGCAGGCCTTTGTCGTCACGCAGATCCTGGAGGGCATTTACCGTTCCGCCGAAAGCGGCAAGGAATTCTTCTTCTGATCCGTACCCTCTCCGCCGCCATGTCAACGAAGGGAGGAATGCTGTTACGGAACTGTTGGCATTAAAAAACATCACCAAGGAATATCCCGGCGTCCGCGCGCTGGACAACGTGACCATTTCCTTTGAAAGGGGCGAGGTGCATGCCCTGATCGGGGAGAACGGCGCGGGAAAATCCACCTTTATCAAAACGCTGTCCGGCGCCATCCGGCCCACCTCCGGCACCATCGTGTTTGAAGGGAAGGAATACAGCCATTTAGAACCGCGCCAGGCCATCGACCTGGGCATCGCCGTGGTCTATCAGGAACTGATCCAGTTTGAAGCCATGAGCGTGGCCGACAACATCTTCATGGGCGTGGCGGAGCATTCCGGCCTGGTGCTCAACGACAGGGAGCGCCGGGAGAAGGCCAGGGAACTGCTGGCCCAATTCGACTGCGATGTGGACCCTGCCGCCCTGGTGCGGGACCTGTCCGTGGCCAACCGCCAGATCGTGGAGCTGACCAAGGCCATGGTGCGCTCCGCCAAGGTGGTGGTCATGGACGAGCCCACCGCCGCCATCACCATGGCCGAGCAGGAAAAGCTGTATGAAGTGGTCAAGCGCCTCAAGGCCAACGGCGTCACCGTCATCTACATTTCCCACCGTCTGGAGGAATTGTTCGTGATCTGCGACCGGGTCAGCGTCCTGCGGGACGGTCAGTACGTGACCACCTGCGATATGAAGGATCTGACCAAGCTGGATATGGTGCGCCTCATGGTGGGCCGTGAGCTGAGCAGCGGTTATCCCCAAAAGAAACCAGCATCGGATGAAGTGGTGCTGGATGTGCAGCATCTGAGCGGCAACGGCGTTACCGATATATCCTTCCAGCTCCACCGGGGCGAGATCCTGGGCTTTGCCGGCCTGGTGGGCTCCGGACGGACGGAGCTGATGCACGTGCTTTACGGCGCCGCAAAGAAGCAGGCCGGAACCGTGGTGCTGGGCGGGAAGGAAGTTCATTTTCATTCCCCGGAGGAGGGGCTCAAGGCCGGCATCGGCCTGATCCCAGAGGATCGGAAATTCCAGGGCTGCTTCATTGAAAAGCCCATCTTCTGGAATATTTCCATCTCCGCGCTGGCTTCCATCGTGAACCACACCGTGGTGAACCGCAAAAAAGAAACCGCGCTGGCGGACGATTACAAAAACCGCCTGAAAATCAAAACGCCCTATCTGGATCAGCTCACCAGCGGCCTGTCCGGCGGCAACCAGCAGAAGGTAGTAATCGCCAAAGCCCTGGCGGCGCTGCCGGATATCCTGATCTTCGATGAGCCCACCCGGGGCATCGACGTGGGCGCCCGGCATGAAATCTACCTGCTGATGAACGAATTGGCGGAGGGCGGAAAATCCATCCTGATGGTTTCTTCGGATATGGATGAGCTGCTGGGTATGTCCGAGAGGATCATTGTGCTGCACGAGGGCCGCAAGGCCGGGGAACTGACCAAGGAAGAATTCTCGCAGGAGACGGTATTGGCCTGCGCTTCCGGAGTATAGGAGGATGCCTGTGAACGCGAAAAAGAAAATGAGCGTGGGCGAGATCCTGGGAAATCTCTCCATGCCGATCCTGCTGCTGTTGCTGATCGTATTCTTCAGCATCATGACCGATAAATTCTTTACCCCTCTGAACCTGACCAACATCCTGGTGCAGAATGTGCACGTGGCGGTGTGCGCCTGCGCCGTGATGATCATCATGGTTTCCGGCGGATGTGATCTGTCCATCGGGTATCAAATGTCCGTGGCCGCCGTGCTGGTGACGAAGCTGATTTCCGTGCACGGGTGGAACCCCTGGCTGGCGATCCTGCTGGGCATTGCGCTGTGCAGCCTGCTTGGCACTTTCAACGGCTTTATGGGCATCACCCTCAAAAGCTCCACCATGATCATCACCCTGGGCACCATGGCCATCTTCCAGGGCATTTCCTACCTCATCAGCGAATCCAAAACCTTCCATAAGCTGCCCAAGAGCTTTATGTTCCTTGGTCAGGGCAAGCTGTTCGGGTGGCTGCCGCTGAACGTGGTGATCATGGCGGTGATCGTGGTGATCGTGGCCTTCGTGATGAGCAGAACATCCATTGGACGCAAGGTCTACGCTGCGGGCGACAACCCGGAGGCAGCCCGTCTGGCTGGCCTGAACGTGGCAAAAATCAAGATCCTGTCCTTCACCGTGGCCGGCGTTCTGGTGGGCATCGCCGCCATCCTGCTGGCGGCCCGCTCCGGCTCCGCCGATTCCAGCACGGGCGTGGGCATCGAATTCACCGGTATCACTGCCTGCGTGCTCTCCGGCGTGGCCCTGAAGGGCGGCGAAGGCACTCTGTGGAAGGTGATCGTGGCGGTGTTCGTGCTGGGCGTGCTGGCCAACGGGATGCAGCTGATCAACCTGGGCACCTATCCCCAGTTCATCGCCAAGGGCACCATCATGCTGGCTTCCCTGTACCTGACCAACCATAACGCGAAAGGCATCTGATCCAAGCATAAATGCCCATGGCATTTATCAGATAAAAAAGGAGGAATCATCCCATGAAAAAGCTCGTATCCCTGCTCCTGGTCCTGGTTCTTGCCCTGTCCCTGGCTTCTGTCTCCCTGGCGGAGGAAAAGAAGGCCGCGTTCGTCACCTTTGGCCTGGGCGGCGATTTCTTCCAGACCCTGGCTGACACGTTTGTGAGAAACTTCACCGCTGACGGCTGGGAAGCCAGCTACGCCGACGGCCAGTTCAACCCCACCAAGCAGATCGAAGCCGCTGAAAACTACATCGCCATGAATGTGGACGTGCTGTTCATCTGGTCTGTGGCTCCTGAAGCCATGGGCAGCGTGATCGAGCAGGCGCGCGCCAAGGGGATCAAGGTCATCGCCTTTGTGGCTCCCACGGAAGCCTATGACGCCCTGATGGTGTCCGACGATGCCGAGCTGGCGGACGACTGCGTGCGCCTGGCCGCCAAATGGATCGACGAGCACTTTGCCGACGCCCCTGATCATTCCGTTCCTGTGGCCGTGTTCAGCTGCCGCACCGCCGATACCGGTGTGATCCAGGCCGATGAAATGCTGAAGGTGGAAGAATTCTCCGCCAAGGCCAAGTTCGCCAAGGAAGTGGAATGCGCCGAGGAAACCATGACCACCGGCCAAAACGCTATGGAAAACCTGTACATCTCCAACCCTGAAATCAAGGTGTTCCTGACGCCTCATAACGCCCTGGCCCTGGGCATCAACAGCTACTTCACCGGCCTGTCTTCTCCTGTGAACGATTATTCCGATATGGCCATCTTCGCCGTCAACGGTGATAACAGCTCCGCGGAATACATTCAGGCTTCCATGAAGAACGAATCTCCCTTCCGCGGCATGGTACTCACCGGCTCCGTCAACGATACCGCCAATGAAATGCTGATGGTGGCCAACGGCCTGATGGACGGCACCCTGCCCGTAGGCCATCTGCAGAAGGCCGGCACTGTGTTCGTCTATGCCGACACCGTGGAGGAATACCTGACCACCGGCACCGTGCAAAGCGTAACCAGCGCGGATTTCCAGAAGTAATCCCCCAGCCCTGGGGAGGCGCGCACATCCACGCCCCCCGGGGCCTTCGCCCGACGGGGCCTTCAGGCCCTTTCGGGCGTTCTTCAGCGCACAAACAGATTCACACAATGATGGAGGATACCACTGTGGGCAAGAAAGTATTGGGCATCTCCTTTGGCAGAAAAATGAGCAACTGCGATATCATGGTCAAGCACGCCCTGATGGCCTGCGAACAGGCCGGATGCGAAACGGCGTTCCTGCGGGCGGACGATTTGAACATCACCAACTGCAACGGCTGCATCGCCTGCACCATCGGCCTGATGACGGGCCGGGGCCGGGGATACTGCGTGCGCCATGATGATTTCGATATCCTGGATGAATGCGTGATGCAGTCCGATGCCGTGATCCTGGCCTGCCCCACCTATGAAACCTCCGTCACCGGCCGCTTCAAAACCATCTGCGACCGGATCGGCCCCAGCCACGACATCACCTTCCGCAAGGCGGCCTGGGACGAGGGCATGGCCGCCGGAAAGCCCATCGACGCCCTGCCGGACGCCCGGGCGTTCAAAAAGCGGACCGCCGCGCTGATTTCCGTGGGCGGCGCCATGACGGAAAACTGGATCGCCCTCACGCTTCCCATGATGTATGAATTCACCTTTCCCTGGGGCATCGACGTGATCGACGCCGTGGAATACTATGGCGCCATGGCCCATGAATCCGTGCTGGGCTATCCGGAAATGATGGAGCGCATGACGCAAGTGGGCCGGCACATCGTTGCTTCCCTGAACGCGGAAACCGAAGAAGAGCGCCTCCGCTGGCGCGGCGACGAGGAGGGCGTGTGCCCCGTCTGCCACACCCGGCTTTTGCAGGTTTCCCACGACAAAAAAACCGTGGACTGCGTGGTGTGCGGCAGCCACGGAACGCTGTCCATCGCGGACGGAAAAATCCGGGTGGATTACACGCAGGAGGAGCTTGACCGTTCCCGCCTGCGCTGGGGCGGCAAGCTGGAGCATTCCACCGAGATCAAAACCCAGGCCCAGCCCGCCGGCAGCATCAAAAACCTCAAGGAACTCAAACAGCCCTACGCCGATTTTGTGCGTCCGCCTTTCCCCAGGGAGGAAGACGCGCACGGCAATCTGAAATAACCATCGAATACACCCGCGTTTCATTTCCCTCCGGGAGGGAACCGCGTTTTCTATAAGCATATGCATCCATGAAATACAGTAGGAGGAATCAAACATGGCTGGACGGCAGATTTTTGACCCCTGCGCTTTTCGCAACGTGGAAAAGGACGGGAAAATCATCGGATATTCCTTTGCGTTCAAGGCCCAGTACTATCGGAGCATCACCCTGTCCATCGTTCGGGATCTGACAGTGGAGGTGGACGGCGAAAAAGCGGCCCGGGAAGATATTCGCCTCACCGTCAACGGGCAGCCCTTCACGCTGGAGGAAATGCGCACGGTGATCGATCCGGAATACCGCTGGGAATTTGGCGATTTCGCCACCGTGACGGTGCTGAAGGACGGCGGTCTGTCAAAAGGCCCCCATCATTTGCGCGCCCACCAGTCCATCGCCCCGTCCTATATGCCCTTCACCATCGAGAAGGACTGCGACGCGGATTTTGACATAGCGTAAGGAGGAAACGTCATGAACTGCGAAATCAAACGAAGCGTATCCCTGTACAGCTATCAGGATGAATTCTATAATCACCAGCTGGATCTGGAAGGGTGCCTGCGGGAAACGGCCAAAGCGGGCGCCGCTGGCGTGGAGCTGCTGGCGGAGCAGATGATCCGGCGTTTCCCCCTGCCCATCGAGGACGAAGCCTTCCGGGAGCAATGGTTCGGCTGGCTCAAGCAATATGGCCTCACCCCCTCCTGCTACGACGCGTTTCTGGAAAACAGGATCTTTGACAACCGCACCCTCTGCCTGGGCGAGCAGATCAGCATGATGAAGCGGGATATCCGCCTGGCCTCCCTGCTGGGCTTCCCCGTGCTGCGCACCCTGGTATCCACGCCCATGGACGTGATTGAGGGCAGCCTTTCCTACGCCGAACAGATGAACGTGAAGATCGGCCTGGAGGTGCACGCTCCCTTCTCCCTGAATTCCTCCTGGGCGGAAGGGTATCTTTCCATGATCCGCCGCACCGGCACCCGGTTCTTCGGCTTCATTCCCGATATGGGCATCTTCTGCAGGAACATCCCGGATGTGACCCGGGAGCAGTACCGCCGCAAGGGCGCAAAGGAAGAATGCCTGCGCATCGTGGACGAATGCTACGCCCAGCGCAGGGAAAAGGGCTTTGTAAAGATCAAGTATGATCTGAACCTTGGCAAGGCCAACATGGAATACCGCATGGCCAACGGCATGCAGGAAATGTTGGACGCGGTGAAGCGGGCGGGCGGCGGCCCCGCAGATTTCGGCTATGCCAACGAATCCTTCGTTTATTCCTGGTCCGATCCTCAGGATCTGATTGACAACATCGAATACATCTTCCACACCCACGCCAAGTGCTACAACATCCATGAGGATTATACCGAAACCGCCACGGATATTGCCGGCGTGGTGGCTGCCTATAAGAAGGCCGGATACACCGGTTTCCTTTCCACCGAATACGAGGGCGGCGAACACCTGCGGGACGATCTTCCCGTGGACAGTATAGAACAGGTGCGGCGGCATCAGGAAGCTCTGCGCCGGGCGATTGAGGGGTAAGTATGGAGAAGAACATCAAACTGGGCCTCGTTGGCTTTGGCTTTATGGGGCACTGCGACGCCGATATGCTGGCGGATTTCGACGGCATCCAGCTCAAGGCCGTGGCAGACATCAATCCCGCTCAGCTGCAGGACGCCCCTAAAGGCGTGGAGACCTATGCCGGCATGGATGACATGCTGGCGCGCGCCGACATCAACACCGTCATGATTTCCACCCCCAACCCCAGCCATCTGGAAATGGTGGAAAAGGCCGCGGCCGCGGGCAAGCATATCATCTGCGAAAAGCCCGCCGCCATGACGGTGGAACAATTCGACCGCATGACAAAAGCCGTCCAAAAAGCGGGCGTGCTCTTTACCGTGCATCAGCAGCGCCGCTGGGACAAAGACTTTCGGATCATGAAGGAAGTGTACGATCGAAACATGGTAGGCAAGCCCTACATCATCAAATCCCAGCTGTACGGCTTCAACGGCAACATGCACGATTGGCATGTGTTTCCCGAAATGGGCGGCGGTATGCTGTACGATTGGGGTGTGCACCTCATCGACCAGATCCTGAACATGGTGGACGCGCCCATCCTCTCCCTGTACGCCGATCTTCGGAACGTAATCAACGAACGGGTGGACGATTATTTCAACATCCTCCTCCGGTTTGAGAACGGCGTTACCGCCGAAATTGAGCTGGGCACCTATTACCTGACGCCCAAGCGCGCCTGGTTCATCGGCGGGGACAAGGGCTCCGCCCTGATCGACGGCTGGGACGGAGAAGGAAAGATCGTCCGCACTGCGCATCTGCTGGAAAATGTGCCCAATAAAATCACCATGACCGCCGCAGGCCCCACCCGCAGCTTCGGCCCGCCGCCGCCCGGCTTGCTGCTGGAGGAGCCTCTCCCCGAGGTGCGCGTATCCCACCGGCAGTTCTTCGAGCATTTTCTCCGGGCCTTCCGGGGAGAGGAAGAAATGATGGTGAAGCCGCAGCAGGTGCGGCGAGTGCTGCGGGTGATGGAAGCCGTGCGGGAATCCGCACGGACGGGAAAAGCGGCGTATCCCGACAGTGAAGCATAAAACGGAAGGAGCGGCGCAATGAGAATGTATGACACCCAGGTCGCCGTGATCGCGGCTGGGCCCGCAGGCCTTTCCGCGGCGGTGCAGGCGGCCGAGAGAGGCGCGCGGGTCCTGGTATGCGAAAAAGCCGCCGCCGTGGGCGGCGCTGCCAACATGGGCATGGGGCCCCTGGGAATCGGCACCCGCTATCAGCGGCAGCAGATGGTGGATCTGACGGTGGAAAAGGCCTTCAACATGTTCATGGAATACACCCATTACAACGTGGACGCTCGGCTGATCCGCCGGTATTTCGCCCAGTCCGCCGAAACCATCGAGTGGCTGGAGGGCATGGGCGTGGAATTTGAAGGCGCGTTCCGGTATTTCCCCAAGGCTGAGCCCACCTGGCACATCGTGAAAACCGATCATGGCATCGGGCCCCGAGCGGCGTCGTTCATGGTCAAGGCGCTCTACGCCCGGGCGCTGGATCTGGGCGTTCAGTTCCTGCTGGAAACGCCGGCTAAAAAAATAGTGATAGAAGATGGCAAAGTGGTTGGCGTGCTGGCTGTCGATGCAAGCGGAGAGGACGTGCGGATCAATTGCCAGGCCGCCATTATCGCCACCGGCGGTGCTGGAGCGAACAAACAATTCATTCTGGAGGAAACGGGCTATCGCCACGGGGAGGATCTGTTTTCCTTCGCCATCCCCGGCCTCATGGGCGACGGCCTGCGCATGGCCTGGGAGGCCGGGGCAGAACGGCTCCGGGTGCGGGTGGAACTGGCGGCCGAGGTGGAAAACGGCATTTATCTGACCGGTTCCGTGGCCAATGTGTTTATGCAGCCGAACCTCCTGGTCAATCGCCAGGGAAAGCGCGTCATGAACGAGGAGCACATGCAGAACACCACCTTCCTGGCCAACGTGATCTCCCATCAGAAGGACAAGGTGTGCTTCAGTATAGTCGACACCTCCATCATTCATTCCTATATCGCCCATGGCGTGGATGTAACCAGCCTGGTGCGCACCAATCCCGACGTATCCGATTTCTACGACGGCCTGAGGATGGCCAAGGAAAATGGATACCATACCTTCTTCAAGGCCGATACCATCGCGGAACTGGCCCGGGAAATGGGCGTGAACGAAGAAAACCTGATTCAAACCGTGGCGGATTACAACGACGCCTGCGACAGCCTGGACGGAGAGTTTTTCAAGGACGCCCGGCTGCTCCGTCCCCTGGTGAGGCCGCCCTTCTACGGGGCGCAGGTGCGTGCTGCGGGTTACGGCACCGTGGGCGGCATCCGCATCAATGAAAACTGCGAGGCCTGCGGCAAAAACTTCGAGCCCGTGCCCGGCCTGTACGCCGCCGGGGCCGACGCCTGCAATATCTACGACGACAGCTATATGTTCCTGCTGCCCGGAAATTCCATGGGCTTCGCCGTCAATTCCGGCCGCATCGCCGGCATGAGCGCGGCGGCCTATGTGCGCTGACGGGGCGGAAAGGAGGAAGGGCATGGTTACAATCACCATCAACGGCTTCCCCGTGCAGGTGCAGGAAGGGGCCAACGTGCTCACCTGCGCGCTGGATAACGGCATCTATATCCCGCATCTGTGCCACCATAAGGATTTGTCCCCTCTGGGCTCCTGCCGGCTGTGCATCGTGGAGGTGGAGGGGCAGCCAGGCGTTACGCCCGCCTGCACCCTGAAAGCGAAAGAGGGCCTCTCCATCCGCACGGAAAACGAAGAGATCAAGCGCCTGCGGAGGCTGGCCCTGGAATTGCTCCTCACCGCCCATCCGGAGGACTGCTCCACCTGTCCCAAATACGGCAATTGCGAATTGCAGACCCTGATCCAGTACATCGGTCCCAAGACCGGCCGGATGAAGCTGCGCTCCAAGGGCTTCAAACCCGTCGAGGACAATCCTCTGCTGATCCACGATATGGATCGCTGCGTGCTCTGCGGCCGCTGTGTAAGGGCCTGCAATGAGCTGAGGGGCGTTCATGTGCTGCATTATTTGAAAAAGGATATGGAAAGCTACGTGGGCACGCTCCACGGAAAGCTCCTCAAGGACGCGGACTGCCGCTTCTGCACCGCCTGCGCCGCCGTGTGCCCCACCGGTACCATCCGGGACAAGCTCACCGAAGCCCAGAAGCAAAAAAGCGCGGAGGATCGGCTGGTGCCCTGCCGGGCGGAATGCCCCGCCCATACCGACGTGCCCCGGTACATCCGATTCGTGAAGGAAGGAAACTGGGACGCCGCCGCTGCCGTGATCCGGGAAAAGTCCCCCTTCCCGCATACCCTGGGCCTCATTTGTACCCGAGCTTGCGAACTGGGCTGCAAGCGGAACATGGTGAACGAATCGCCCCTTTCCATCCGCAATATCAAGCGCTGCGCCGCAGAACGCGATACCGGCTCTCACTGGCGAGGCAAGGGGAAGCAGCTGCCCGATACAGGAAAAAAGGTCTGCGTGATCGGCGCGGGCCCGGCAGGCCTTACCGCCGCCTATTATCTGCGCAAGCAGGGCCATGCCGTTACCGTCAAGGAAGCGCTGCCGCTGCCCGGCGGCATGCTGTCTTACGGCATCCCCGCCTATCGGCTGCCCAGGCAGGTGGTGGCGGATGAAATCCAGGTGATCCGCGACGCCGGCGTGGTGATCGAAACCGGTGCCGAGGTGGATCGCCCCGGGGAACTGATACCGGAATACGACGCCGTGCTGATGGCCATTGGCTCCCACAGCGGCGTTCGTCTGCCCATCCCCGGCAGCGATTTGCCGGGCGTGCTGCTGAACATCGATTTCCTGCGCAGCGCCGCCATGGGCAGGGAAACGGGCCTGGGACGGCGCGTGATCGTGCTGGGCGGCGGCAACGTGGCCTTCGACTGCGCCCGCACCGCCAAGCGCCTGGGCGCGGGGGAAATCCATGTGGCCTGCCTGGAAGCGCGGGATCAAATGACGGCCGACGAGGAAGAGATCACCCAGGCCCAGGAGGAAGGGATTTTTGTACACCCCGCCCAGACCTTTGAAAGAATCACTGGCGAAAGCTGCGTCACCGGCGTGGACTTTATGGACGTGCTGTCCTTTTCCTTCGATGAAAACCATCGGGCCATGATCCGCAAAGCGCCGGATTCCCTGCACCACATCAATGCCGATACCGTGATTTTCGCCACGGGGCAGCGGCCCCGGATTACCTCCGACGCGGGGCTGGCCCTGGGACGGGGCAATTCCATCGCTGTGCGGGATATGGAAACGGATCTTTCCGCGTCAAGCCCTGGGATTTTCGCTGCGGGGGACTGCGTCTACGGCACCAAGTCCGTCATTCAGGCCATCGAATCCGGCCGGCGCGCCGCCAGCCAGATCGACCGGTATCTGGGCGGCGACGGGGATATTAACGAAACGCTGGCCCCGGCTCAGCATCCCGATCCGCACATTGGCTGCGTGCCCGGCTTCGGGTATCTGGAAAGGAAGGAACCCGCCGTTCATCCCGCCGAAGAAAGGCAAAACAATTTCAATCCCTTTGATCAGGGCCTTTCCGAATGCGATGCCTGCGAAGAAGCCGGCCGCTGCCTGCAATGCGATTTGCGGCTGCAAATCGATAAACCCCATTTGTGGGGCGATTATGCCAACGGAACGGAAGGGAGGAATAACTGATGGAAAAGCAGCAAGCACTGGCCTTGATTGAACGGCTGTCCGTTCAGGAATTCGGACTGTTTCCCGCCTCCCTGTGCGCCATGATCCGGGAAAAGCGCGCCGCGGAAAAGCTGATCTGCGCCCTCAATAACGCGGACACCGACGGCCCGCTGCTGACGCTGCTGACCCGAAAGCCCCAGGCGGTTTTCGGGGGCATGGCGCTGGCGGCGGACGCTCTGGGCGCTGAGGAAAAGGAACTGTATCTGCCCGAATACGCGGCGAATCTGGAAGAAGCCCTGCGGGCAGAGACGCAGGCGGCCGGCATCACCCTTCGGGTGGGCTTGGTGGACGTAAGGGAAAACGAAAACAATCTGATCTGCCACATTGTCACCATGGCGAACTTGGGCGAAAAGCTCCAGGGCAAGTATGTGGAAGGCGTTTATGTTTCCGTGAACGGCGGCACCCTGCTGAAGCTGCCGGGAGAAACGAAGCTGTCCTCCCTGGCGGAAAACGTCCGGGCCGTTCAGATCGGCTACGCCCTGTATTCCCCGGAAGCGCTGGAAATGACCCTGGCCCAGGCCCATCCGGAAAACGGCGTGATCCGCGCCTTCACCGCGGAGGATTGCGTGATCGACGCCGTGCAGAAGCAATTGTTCGCCTGCAAAAAGCAAAGCTGCGGCAAGTGCGTATTCTGCCGGGAGGGAATCAATCAATTGGAATTCCTGCATCGGGAAATCATCCAAGGCCGGGGCAAGGCGGAGGCTCTCCCGCTGGCCCAGGAAATCGGCCAGGCCATGGGGTTTTCCTGCGTCTGCTCTCTGGGTCTCCACGCGGCAGAGCTGGCGCTTTCCGCCCTCAAAACCGTTCCCGCGGAGTACGAGGCCCATATCAGGCACCACAATTGCCCCGCCCATATCTGTAAGGCATTCCAGAAGGTTTATGTGATCCCGCAGCGGTGCACCGGCTGCACCGCCTGCATGGCCGCCTGCCCCGCGGACGCCATGGACGGTGCCAAGGGCTACATTCACGTGGTGGCGGATTTCCTGTGTACCCGCTGCGGCGCGTGTATCCCCGCCTGCCCGGAAAGCGCCATCGTGAAAACCGCCGGCGCCGCGCCCAAGCTGCCGGATCGCATGATGCGCGTCGGCCGCTTCAAAGGCGCTTCAGGCGCTTGCGGTCTGTGATAAGAAAGCATGAGGACAAGAAAACATCGCTGAAGAAACGAATGAGGCGATGCTTTACGCCGGCGCCCTGCGCAGGAATGTCCTCCCGCCGCTGATGGCGCGTCTGAACGCAAAGAACACCCCCGGTGTGAACATGATGCGGTCAAAGCCGCGATCATGACACACGCAGGGGGTGTTCTTTTCCTGTCCGCTTATCCGAGCAAGCCGGACAGTGGAAGGATTTGCGGATTCGGGCCTGAAATGGGAATCTTTTCAAAGAAGCTCCCGCTGTTTTCTATCGGTTACTGCCACATCAGCACATGCGAACCGGCGGAAACGGCTCCAAAGGAAATGAGACTCCCGGCCGTGGATAAAACGGTCACCATGACCTGATACGCATCAAACAGCGTCCCGAATGTTTCAGCAGTGGACGCTTCGTATTCTTCCAGCATCCCAAAGAGATCCCCGATGGTCCGAATGGCCGTTTCACCCATGTACTGCGCATCCGGGACGGACGGAACCCCCGTACCGATGATGCTGATCGTGATCTGCGGATGCTCATTTTCCTGGGCGGCTGGCTGGACTTCAACCGTCGCCTGGGCCACGCCGACAATCTCCAGGATCTTCCGCACGGATTCATCAAACAGCGATTCTTTGATATACTTCCCGTTTTCGTCGAGCAGCAAGCCGACTTCGCCTGTATAGGTAGTGATTCCTTCCTCATCAGGCTGCGGCAGCTTTGCGTTTTCCGCGGCGGCGCACACAGCCAGCATCAGCAAAACCAGCGCCAGGCAAAGAACCTTCTTCATGGACTTCTCCTCTCTTATTCTGGACAGTCATCAGCAAAAGCACGGTCAGGGAACAGAATCCCTGACCGTGACAGAGAATGGGATTCGACGGACCTGAGGCCCTTTCCCCTGCAGGAGGAAAGCACGGCCTGAAGATCTGCTTACTTGATGACCTCGATGTAGTTCACCGTGGGGCCGACAGCCTCGGTGAAGGAACCGACGTTATAAGCGCTCATATCCTCACCGGTGGCGGCGGCGTATTCATCCAGCACTTCCTGCCACTGGAGGGAACGCATGGACACGGTCAGCACCCGCTTCACGGCCTTCTGGAGATCCGCCAGGCTGAGGGTGTTATAGTCCGGCTGGCCCAGCATGTTGGTGCCCACGGTGATGGCGTGATCCTGATAATAGGGCGCGTAGTTGGTGTTGTCATTGTTGGAAACCTGCACCAGCTTGTAGGTGATGGTCACGGTGCCATCCCCGTTTCGGACGAAGGAAGCGGAGCCCTCTTCCTGCAAGGCGGTCACAAGTTCTTCAACGGTCTTATCCTCGAACGCGTTTCTGCCCATGACGGTGCGCACGGAGGTGGCAAACGCTTCTTCGGTTGTGGTCACCTTGTATTCCGCGCCGTTGGGATCGGGCCGGTAGTCGCCCCAGTTAATGAGCAGATTGCGCCAGGTGAAGGCGCCGCCGCCAAAGACGCGCTGCAGGGGCGTGGTGGTGGGATAGCCGCCGTCGATGGCGATGCCGTTTTCATCAAAGGCGATGTCCGGGGCATAATCAGAAATATAGGGCACAATGGCGGTGGGGCCATAGTTGCCGGGCATGGGCAGATCGTTGCCGGCGTGCATCGCCATGGCGTCGGTCATGCCGCCGGAGCCGTGCCAGTCCGTCATCACCAGGCCGCCGAAGCCCCATTCGGTGCGAAGAATGTCTTCCAGCATTTCCGTGTCGTTGGCTGCGGACGCGCCGTTGATCAGGTTATAGCTGGTCATAATGCCCATGGGATTGGAGATCTTCACAGCGGTTTCAAACTGCTTCAGATAGATTTCGCGGAGCGCGCGCTCCGTCGCCACGTCGTTGGAATTGTCGCGGCTGTTTTCCTGGTTGTTGCCGGCGAAATGCTTCAGGGTCACGCCCACGCCGGCGCTGGCCTGAACGCCCAGGGTGGTATAGCCGCCGGTCATACCAGCCACCAGAGGATCTTCGGAATAATACTCGAAATTACGGCCGCACAGGGGGTTCCTGTGGATGTTCATGCCGGGGGCCAGCCATTCGGTGACGCCGTAACGGCTCATTTCCTTGCCTACATAGATACCCATCAGGTACGCCAGATCGGTATTCCAGGTCTGGGCGATCATGGTGCCCACGGGATAGGCGGTGCAGTACTGATAGCAATCCTCGCCGTTCTGATTCGTGTAATGCTGGGTAATGCGCACGCCCGCGGGGCCATCGGCGTTGGTCATGGTGGGAATGGCGCGGGAATAGCGGTACAGAGCGACGGACTGGCCCGCCTGGCCGTCAATGACTTCGGAACGGATATAGTCGATGACGTCCTTCATTTCGGGGATTTCCACCGTGCCGTATTGGAGCTGGAACTGGGCGCCTTCGCCGCCCTCGACGATGTTCGCCATTTCGATCAGATCCAGGCCGGAGATGAACTGCTCCAGGGTGATGTCGCCCTTCTGCACGTCGATCAGGGTATAGTATTCGGCGGTGCCGTCCTCTTCGCTGCCGCTCTTGACGCGGTAGTTGATCAGCTCGCCGTTTTCATCCCGGAACTCCATGCGGTTGATCTTGTATTCCTGGCCAACCGCGAAGTCAAAGCCCACTTCGCCGATGGCGTCGCTGTCCGTGGTGGCGGAAACATAGGCGGGCACGTCGGCGGCTGTGGGATTCACGCCCTTTTCGGCGTAGGGATTCTTCGTGACGATGTCGGCCGCAGCCAGACGGATGGCGATGGGAGCGTCCTTGCCGCCCTCCAGGCTCTTGCCATCCTTGTTTTCCGCCAGGAAAGCGTCATGGAATTCATGCCACTGCTTCACGTTGCCTTCCTGGGTAACGGTATCGGCATACTGTCCACTGGTACCGGCGGGATACACGCCGAAGCGGTCCAGGGCCATCTTGGTGGCCAGCTGTTCGGTCACGGCGTCCGCGTCCAGGTTAATGACGGCGGCGGGAACCGTGTTCCGGGAGCTGTTGCCCACGCGGATGATGTAATCGCCCGCTTCCAGTATGTACGCCGCGGCATCCTCATCATAGGAGGACATTTCAGCGGTCTGGAAGGTGATGGTCAGGGTCTGGCTTTCGCCGGGGGCGATCTCGTCGGTCTTGCCGTAGGCGATCAGCTCCTGATAGGGCTTCAGGATGCGGCCTTCGGGGGCGGAGAAATAGATTTCCACCACTTCCTTGCCCGCCGCGTCGCCGGTGTTGGTGACGGTGGCGGTGACGGCCACGCGCTCAGCGTCCGCTTTCACGTCGTCCACGGCGATGTCGAAGGTGGTGTAGCTCAGGCCGTAGCCGAAGTCATACAGGATCTTGTCCGCCGCGAAGGTATCGAAATAACGGTAGCCCACGAAGATGTCATCGTAGTAGAATTCCACCTTGTCAGCCCAGGGGTCGTCCGGGTTGATGTTGCTGAAATACTTGCTGGAGGGCCAGGCTTCATAGCTGGTCGCCCAGGTATCCACCAGCTTGCCGCAGGGATTGGTTTCGCCGTTGAGCACGGATACGATGGCATCCCCCGCCAGCTCGCCGGGGTTGGATACCAGCACCAGGGCGTCCGCACCGGATTCGGCAAACCAGCTGGCGTCGCAGTTGATCACGTTCAGCAGCACCACCAGCTTATCAAACGCCTCGGCCAGCTTCTTGATGTTGGCCAGCTCGTTTTCGGACAGATAGTAGTCGCCCTGTACGCCGCGGTCAGAACCCTCGCCGGAATTTCTGCGAATGCTGTAGAAAGCGGTGTCGGTTTTCGCGGCCATGGCGGCCAATTCCTCATCGGTGAGATATTCAGCGATGATCGGATCCTGCGACATGTCGCGGACGGAGCGGGAGACCTCCGACAGCGCGTCCAGGTGATCCTTCGTCAGCACGTTGTAGCCCGCGTTCACGAAGCCATCCAGAATGGTGGTGGCCACGGCGGAGCCTTCCACAACGGTGCCATCCGCATAGACGATGCGGTTGTTCACGCTGCCGGAGCCGCCGCCGCCCTTGACCGTGGAGATGGTGGCCAGGCCGAACAGGGCCACATCGCCTTCCTTGGCGATCGGAAGCGCGCCGTTGTTGTTTTCCAGCAGAACCACGCCCTCCTTGGCGATCTGCAGGGAAACCTGCGCGGCTTCAATTTCAGCGTCCGTTATCTCGGACGTCTTTTGAGGGTTGCTGTACGAGAAACCGGGCGTTACGAGAACGCTGGAAACCATCACCAGCGCCAGCAGGAAAGCCATCAGTTTTCTTTTCATTCCGAAATCCTCCCTTTCATATTCAAGCATGTCATGTGTTCAGCCTGTCCATTTCTCGGCCTTGATGGCCAAGGAGCCGTTATATGCAGCCGACCGATGAGCCCCGGTCAGGGAACACCTCCTTTCTGAAAGCCGGCTGTCGCGTTCCGTCTGCGGAGCGTTGAAAACGCTTGACGATTGATTCCCTGTTCCCGCGATCCTTGTCCGGGAAACAAACGCGATGCGAAATGAACAGACAGATACCGTCTTAACGATTGCCGAAAAGCACCGGTTCTGCGCCGCCTGAAAGCCGCCGCCCGCTGTTTTTCGCTTATCGAACACCGTATTACCATATAATCGGAAACCCGGCTTGTCTATGCTTTTGCCCGCATCTGTCGGAATGGCGTCTTCAAAAACAATTGAAGCAATGTTTTCGACAAATGGAGACAGAAAGCTATTCGCAGGAGACCTGCAATGTATATACTGAAACGGTCTTCTGAAAAACACGACGCTTAAAAATGGGAGTGAAACAGATGAAAGGTGATTATTTCAGAGAGGAAGAAGATTTGGGATATCATACTATGGAAAACCAAGTAAGTTTTTGTCAAGCTTTAGATAATACGAGATAGGAGGCTCTTCAAGTGGGCATAAACAAAATACAAGGAACTCCGTGGCATATACAAAAATTATAGCGGTCTTTCAGACCTTCACACATGCCGAATTAGTATCTATGGTAAGGTAAAGCGTTATGACATGGCATCACTCTTTGGCAAGTATCCTCAGTT
>CAMJUL010000034.1 GCA_946408995.1 uncultured Clostridia bacterium
GCATGAGCGGTGGTGTGGGAGGACGGGGGTTAGCCACCCCCTCCTACCCGATTAAAGGCGGGCAACGATCCGACAGTCCTTTTTTTGAAAGACGCAAAACATGAAAAAAGCCTGACAAATCATGAAATGTTTATAAAGCTTTTTGGGGTTTTGTTGACAGACGGGGACAAAAAAACTAAGATAAGGGTAACCCGGATGAAAGGGGAGAGGGAAATGAAAATCAAGCGGATTCTGGCCGCCGTTTCGACCGCGGCTATGCTCTTTACCGGCGCCCTGGCGGCGGAGAAAACCACGGTGCCCTTTCGCACGGCGGATCTGAACCTGCCGGCGATGAGCGCCGTCCCCCAGATGTACACGGAATACTCCGAGGAGGCCCATGTCACGGCGGTGTGGCTGAGCGCCCCGGCGGACAGCGTGACCGCCAGCGGCGTACCGCTTGCCATGCAGGCGGACAACACGGCCTGGTTCGCCTACGGGGACTGGCACGGCCCCATGTACAGCGTGACGGTGGGCAGCCAGACCTCCTGGCATTATTCCACGGGGGAACCCTACTGCGTGCTGACGCAGACCGAAGCGGACGTGTTCAAAAGCGGCAGGGAATGCAACGGGTCCCTGGTGGTGTGGAAGAAAAACGCCCTCAGGGAATGGTTCCCCTACTGTGTGGCGGCGGACTACAAAACCGATGACGGGGAACGCACCCTGATCGCCTATTATACCGCCGACCTGTACCAGACCCTGGAAAGCTGCAATAGCGATTATGACCTGGACCTGGCCTTTATCCGCACCCATTACCTGACCGACGGAGCCCCGGTCAACGAGGGCCAGCCCACCGCGCCCCTGAACGACGCTCACGCGGAGATCCTCCGCAGGGACTGGGTCACCGGCGCCCCCTGGCGCAAACGGTTCTGACGCTGAGCCCTTTTTAAACCGCATCCTTTCGTCGGCCCGCGCATTGATCGCGCGGGCCGTTTTCATTGGGGTGCCGGGCTTTTTGCATGGGGGCGGAGCCGGACCGCAAAAAAACGGCCCCGAATGGGGGCCGGCAGGCTGCCTGGGGAAAGACGGGATCCGGAACGGCTCTTTCGGGCACAGCCCGCTTCGTCTCAGCGCGTCAGGTCCTCGCAGCCGTAGTGGATCTCGTTGGGCTTTAAGGGAGTGCCGTACAGTTCAAACAGCTCGCTGACGGTGACGCACAGGTACCCTTCGCTCTCCATATAGTCCAGCACCATCTGCAGGTACTGGGCGCAGTAACGGTTGAGGTCGTGCATCAGCACCACGCTGCCGGGCCGAAGCTTGGAATGGATGACGCTGTAGATGCGGTTGACCTCGTCGGAGCCCGCATCGGTGGAGGTGACGGACCAGTTGACCAGGGCCAGGCCGGTTTCCGCGGCGGCGTAATTGCGCCAATAGCCCCCGGGCCCACGCATGTAATCGGGCCCTTTGCCGATGATGGAGGTCATCAGGGTGTCGAAGCGGCTTTTCCAGTCCAGGATGTTCTTTGTCGTCAGGTCCTCGTAGACATGGACCCAGTTGTGGCTCTCCGGGTCGTGGAGGGCGTCGTGCTCACGCGCCACCACGTATTTGCCGTTGTACATATTGCTGCCCACCAGAAAAAAGGTGCCCTGGGCCCCGCAGCGGCGCAGAAGGTCAATGACACGGATGGAGAAGGCGCCGTTGGGCCCGTCGTCAAAGGTCAGCGCGGCGACGGGACGGGCACTGTTGTCGGTCTGCTCCAGGGCCTCGCTTGTCATGTAGGGGCGAAGGTCCCCGTATGGAACGGAAACGTGCAGCAGCGTGGTCCTGCCCGGGTAAAGCTCCGAGGCCTTCCAGTGGAGGGTCAGCCGGCCGGGACTGAGGGTAAAGGGCGTGTTCTCGAGGGCGGGGGGACTGACCAGCATGGCAAGAAGCTCCGGGTCGGGGGCTTCGCCGGGCCAGTAGGCCTTCAGTCCTTCCGAGGCCCTTTGGGAAAGCAGCGTCCAGGCGGGGCTGCCGGGAGCAAAGAGGTCGGTCAGGACCACCCGGCTTTCCTTTTCCATGTCATAGACCCGGGCGTTCATGTCCACATAAACCTGCTCCTGTTCCCAGGCGATGGAGGAGATTGCGAGAAAGCTCATCCATTTGGTGCCGGTGCGGAAAATCTGGGCCCCGGTATCGACAAAGTTTTCCATTTTGTCGCCCGTGCCGTCGGGGAGATGCCGGAGGGCCTCCTCCGCCATGGCGTCAAGGAGCTCGCGCATCTCCCCGTCCACCCGGTCGCTGCAGGTGTCGGGATAGGTGCGCTTTTCAAATACCCGGTCCCGGAGATAGATTTTTTCCCCTTCGGACTGGGTAAACCGGAGGGCCTCCGGAAAGGGCTCCGCCCGGGAAAGGGCGGGACGGAAAAGCAGCAGGGCGCTGAGAACGGACAGGCACAGTGCCGTCCGACGGAGAAGCAAAAAACCAAGGGGTCGTTTCATGTGCGGGACATTCCTTTCGACAGTACCCGGCAGATCCCGGGGGGAAAATGCGGCAGGCCCTATTTTACTAAATCCCCCCTGCAGCGTCAAGCGTACCGCCCAAAGGTGCGCCGTGAAACGGAGAAGGGAATTTGTTTGCATAACGGCGGGAAAAATGCTATCATAAAATGATGCTGTCCGTCCCTTCGGGGACGCAAGGCAGAAAGAGGCCGCCCCTGAGGGGGCGGACCGGAGAAAAAGAGAGGCACTATGGCACACAATTATGACGCCAGCGCCATCAAGGTGCTGGAGGGGCTGGACGCCGTCAGGATGCGTCCGGGCATGTATATCGGCACCACCGGCGTCCGGGGGCTGCATCACCTTTTGTGGGAAATCGTGGACAACGGCATCGACGAGTGCATGGGCGGGTTTGCCACCGAGGTCCAGGTGACCCTGTACAAGGACGGCAGCGCCTCGGTGTGGGACAACGGCCGGGGCGTGCCGGTGGACATCCATCCGGAACTGGGCATCACGGGCGTCGAGGTGATCTATACCCGCCTGCACGCGGGCGGCAAATTCGGCAACGACAATTACGCCTATTCCGGCGGGCTCCACGGGGTGGGCGCCAGCGTGGTCAACGCCCTGAGCCGGTGGATGACGGTGGACTCCTTTAGGGACTGGACCCATTATGCCATCCGGTTTGAGAGCAATTGGGACGAAAAAGAAGGCAAGGTCCTGGCGGGGCATCCCACCGGTCCCCTGCAGAAGATCGGCAATACCCGCAAACGCGGCACCCTGGTGCGTTTTCTGCCGGACGACCGCATTTTTGAGGAAACCACCTTCAGCCACGACACGGTGCGCAGCCGCCTCAGGGAGCTGGCCTACCTGAACCCCAACGTCCGCATCACCCTGACCGACGAGCGGGTCCAGGACGCGGCGGGGCGGACGGAGGAGTTCTGCTACGCCGGGGGGATTTCGGACTACGTGCGCTACCTGAACCGGGAAAAGACCCCCCTGAGCCCGGAGATCATCACCTTTTCCGGACAGAAGGACGACATCCGCTTCAGCGCGGCCGTGCAGTACACCGACAGCTACACCGAATCGGTGTTCTCCTTTGCCAACAACATTTCCACCGGGGAGGGCGGCAGCCACGAGGCGGGCTTCCGGGCCGCATGGACCCGGGTGATGAACGATTACGCCCGGCGCATCGGCGTCCTGAAGGAAAAGGACAACAACCTTTCCGGGGAGGACTTCCGGGAGGGCATGACCGCCGTGATCTCGGTGATGGTGAAAAACCCCCAGTTCGAGGGTCAGACCAAGGGGCGCCTTGGAAATACCGAGGTGCGTCCGGCGGTGGAGGCCATCGTCCTGAACGAGATGCAGTTTTACCTGGAGGACCTCAAGAACCAGGACCTGGGGCAGAAGATCCTCGACAAGGCGGTCAAATCCGCCAAGGTCCGGGAAGCGGCCCGGAAGGCCCGGGACGTGGCGAGGCAGAAAAACGAATTGGACGCGGCGCCGCTGGTGGGCAAACTGTCCGCCTGCACCGGAAAGAAGGCCGTTGAGAACGAGCTTTTCATCGTGGAGGGGGACTCGGCCGGCGGCAGCGCCAAGCAGGGAAGGGACCGCCGGTTCCAGGCCATCCTTCCCCTTCGGGGCAAGCCCCTGAACGTGGAAAAAAAGCGCCTGGACCAGGTCCTTGCCAACGACGAGTTCCGTTCCATCATCACGGCCCTGGGGACCGGGATCGACGAGGATTTCTCCCTGGATTCCCTCAAATACCACAAGGTCATCATCCTGGCGGACGCCGACCAGGACGGGGCGCATATCCGCGCGATCCTGCTGACCTTCTTCTACCGGTACATGAAGGACCTGGTCACGCAGGGACATGTGTACATCGGCATGCCGCCCCTGTACGCGGTCAAGCGCGCTTCGGGCATCCAGTACGCCTATGACGACCGGGAACTGAAAAAGCTGACCAAGGGCCTCAAGGGCGGGTATACCATCCAGCGGTACAAGGGCCTTGGCGAAATGAACCCGGAACAGCTCTGGGAAACCACCATGGACCCCCGGAACCGGAAGCTGATGCAGGTGACCATTGAGGACGCGGTCCGGGAGGACGGCATCATCACCACCCTGATGGGGGACAAGGTCGAACCCAGAAGGGAATACATCATTGAGCACGCGGAGTTTAACAAGGCCGACCATTTCGAGGGGACCCTGGAGGACAGCTACCGCCTGATGCCCCCGGGACGGGAAACGGACGCGTGACACGGCCCTGGAAGGGCTGAAAAAACCGCAGAAGACGCGGAAAAGGGATTGAAACTATGCCAAAGAAACCGCCAGAAACGCCGGCCTTCACGCCGGATGTCATACAGTCCTCCCTGGAGGAGGTCATGCACGCCAGCATGATGCCCTACGCGGAATACGTTATCCTGGAAAGGGCCATTCCCCGGGTGGAGGACGGCCTGAAGCCGGTGCAGCGCAGGATCCTGTTCACCATGCATGAATTGGGCCTGAGCCCGGACAAGCCGCACCGTAAGTGCGCCCGCATCGTGGGCGACTGTCTGGGAAAATACCATCCCCACGGGGACACGTCGGTCTATGAGGCCCTGGTGCGCATGGCCCAGCCCTACAGCATGCGGGGCGTGCTGGTGGACGGCCACGGGAATTTCGGCTCCATCGACGGGGACAGCGCCGCCGCCATGCGGTACACCGAGGCCCGCATGGCCCCCCTGGCCCTGCAGATGCTCCGGGACATCGACAAGGACACCGTGCCCTTCCGGCTGAATTTTGACGATACCCTCAAGGAGCCGGACCTTTTGCCCTCCAGGTTTCCCAACCTCCTGGTCAACGGGGCCTCGGGCATCGCCGTGGGCCTTGCCACCAACATTCCTCCCCACAACCTGCGGGAGGTGGTCGGCGCCTGCTGCGCCCAGATGGACGACCCGGACATTTCCCTGGACGAATTGATGAAGTGCGTCCCGGCGCCGGATTTCCCCACCGGGGGCATCCTTCTGAAGACGCCGGAGCTAAGGCAGGCCTATGAGACCGGCCGGGGCAAGCTGACCGTCCGGGCACGGGTGCATGTGGAGGAAGGGAACGCGGGCCGGCACCTGATCTGCGTCACCGAGGTGCCCTATGGCATCAACAAGGCCCAGATGCTGGAAAAGATCCAGAAGCTGAGAGAGGAAAAAAAGAGCGCCCTGGGGGGCATCCACGACATCCGGGACGAGAGCGACCGCACCGGCATGCGCGCGGTCATCGAACTGAAGAAGGACGCGGACGTCCAAAGGGTGCTGAAATACCTCTACAAGTATTCCGACCTGCAGATGACCTACGGCGTCAACCTGGTGGCGGTGGCGGAGGGCAAGCCCAAGCAGATGGGCCTGAAAACGGTCCTGGCGTACTACATCGACTACCAGAAGACCGTGGTGCGCCGCCGCACCGAGTACGAGCGCGCGCAGGCCCTGGCCCGGGCCCATATCCTGGAGGCGCTGATCGTGGCGGTGGACAACCTGGACGAGGTCATTGCCCTCATCCGCGCCAGCAAGAACGGCAAGGAAGCCAGGACCCGCCTGATGGCGCGCTTCGGCTTTGACGAGGGGCAGGCCCAGGCCATTCTGGATTTGCGCCTGCAGCGCCTGACGGGCCTGGAGATCCTGACCCTGAAGAAGGAATACGAGGACGTCAAGAAGCTGATCCGGGAGCTGGAGGGCATTCTGGCAAGCGAAAAGAAGCTGATCGGCGTCATCAAAAAGGAAATGCAGGAGATCGCCCGGGAGCTGGGAGACGACAGGCGCACCACCCTGGAAGAAGAGGAGCGCGCCGAAACCGAGGAGATCGAGGAGCCGGAGGTCCTGCCGGAGGACGCGGTGGTCTGCCTGACCCGGTCGGACCTTCTGCGCAGGTACGCCCCAAGGACCTATGAAAAGCTGGAACTGCCCGAGAAGGAAGGAGACTATTTCCGTTTCGCCTTCCGGACCCAGACGGACCATACCCTCTATTTCCTGACGGACCGGGGCAACTGCTTTACCGTCGGCGTCGGGGACCTGACAGAGATCACCCGCCCGAAGGAAAGGGGCGTCAGCCTCAGCGGCATCCTGAACGGCCTGGAAAAAGGGGAAAAGTGCGTCAGGCTTCTGGATTATGCGCCCGGCAGGATGGAGGGCGAGCCGGATCTGGTGTTCGTGACCGCGTGCGGCCTGGTGAAGCGGACCCGGGCGTCGGAGATGAACATCCGCAGGAAAACCTTTGCGGCCCTGGGGCTGAAGGACGGGGACCGTCTTGTGAACGTCTTCCCGGCCGAGGAGCAGGACGAGATGCTGCTTGTGACCCGCAGGGGCATGTCCATCCGCTTCTCCGTATCCGAAATTCCGGAGTCCGGGCGGACGGCCGCCGGTGTCCGGGGCATCAAACTGGACCCCGGGGACGAGGTCCTCTGCGGCGAACCCTTTGACAACGCCGCCCAATTGATCCTGATCACGGACCGGGGCTATGCCAAGCGGGTAATGGGCTCCCTGACGGACAGCCAGCAGCGGGCAGGCAAGGGGGCCAAATGCATCACCTGGAACCGGGACGGGGTCAACGGAGCCGTGCTGGCGGCGGCGGGGGTCGTCCGGGGCCTGGCGAACATGACCGTGGTGCAGGCGAAGGGCACCCTGACCCCGCTCTCCACGGAGGACCTGAAGGTGTGCGCCATGAACGACCGGGGCTTCCCCGTGGTGATGGCCCTGATGGACGACGTGGTGACGGATCTGATTTTTTAAGGAAGGCTGCATGACGGGAACTTGGATCAACGCCGGCCTGATCCTCCTGGGCTCCCTTGCGGGGGTCCTGGTGGGACCAAGACTGCCGGAAAACATGAAAAAAGCCCTGATGACGGGCATGGGCATCTGCATCCTGGTCATCGGCATCCAGGACGCGCTGGAGAGTGAAAACATCATCCTGGTCCTTGCGTCGGTGGTCCTGGGAGGGATCCTGGGCAGCCTGACGGGCATTGAACGGCGCCTTCAGGGCCTGGGGGACAGGCTGCAGGCGCGCTTAAAGGGCAAGGGGGCCTTTGGGGAAGGGGTCGTCAACGCCTCCCTGATCTTCTGCGTGGGGGCCATGGCCGTGACCGGCAGCCTTCAGGACGGCCTGAAGGGGGACCCCTCCACCCTGATCGCCAAAGGGGTGATCGACGGGGTGATGAGCGTGGTGCTCGCCGGCACCATGGGCCCCGGCGTGGCCCTGTCCGCCCTGGCGGTGCTGATCTATCAGGGAAGCATCAGCCTTCTGGCGGGGACGCTGCAGGGACTTCTGACGGCCCGGACCGTGGCGGAAATGACCGCGGTGGGCGGCGTGCTGATCATCGGGATCGGCCTGAACCAGCTTTGCGCCTTTGGGGACAGGCGCGTTCCCGTGGGGGATCTTCTGCCCGCGGTTTTCTGCCCCCTGCTTCTGACCCTGGTGATGTGACAGGGCAGACCAACTGAACGGACGGAGGAAAACATGGATCAGAGACTTTCCAGGATCCGCAATTTCTGCATCATCGCCCATATCGATCACGGCAAATCCACCCTGGCCGACCGCCTGCTTGAGAAGACCGGGGTGTTCGAGCAACGACAGATGGTGGACCAGATTCTGGATTCCATGGAGCTGGAGCGGGAAAGAGGCATCACCATCAAATCCAAGGCCGTGCACATGCGCTATCAGGCCAAGGACGGGGAGACCTATGACCTGAACCTGATCGACACCCCCGGCCACGTGGACTTCAGCTACGAGGTCTCCCGGGCCCTGGCCGCCTGCGAGGGGGCCCTGCTGGTGGTGGACGCCACCCAGGGGGTGGAGGCCCAGACCCTGGCCAACACCTATATGGCCCTGGACCATGACCTGGAGATCGTGCCGGTCATCAACAAGATCGACCTGCCCAGCGCCCAGGTGGAGGAGACGAGAAAGGACATCGAGGACGAGATCGGCCTGGACGCCTCGGACGCTCCGGCCATTTCCGCCAAGCAGGGCATCGGCATCGAGGATGTCCTGGAGGCGGTGGTCCAAAGGATCCCCGCCCCGGAGGGGGACCGGGACAAGCCCCTCAAGGCCCTGGTCTTTGACGCGAAATACGACAATTACCGGGGCGCCATCTGCTATATCCGGGTCATGGAGGGCCGGGCCTATCCCGGCATGCGCATGCGCCTGATGCAGTCCGGCGCGGAGTTCGAGGTGGTGGAGGTGGGGGTGTTCAACCCCGGCTTCCTCCCCAAGGAGGAACTGCTGCCCGGGGAGGTGGGGTATATCTCCGCTTCCATCAAGGACGTGCGGGATACCCGGGTGGGCGATACCGTGACCGACGCGGCCTTCCCTGCGGCGGAGGCACTTCCCGGCTACAAGGAAGTGCAGCCGGTGGTGTTCTGCGGCATTTATCCCGCGGACGGGGCGGATTACGACAACCTGAAGGAAGCCCTGGAAAAACTCAGGATGAACGACGCCAGCCTAACCTTCGAGCCGGAGACCAGCGTGGCCCTCGGCTACGGCTTCCGCTGCGGGTTCCTGGGCCTTTTGCACATGGAGATCATCCAGGAGCGGCTTGAAAGGGAGTTCGACCTGGCGCTGATCACCACCGCCCCCAGCGTCATCTACCACCTGACCAAAACGGACGGCACCCAAATGATCCTGGACAACCCCTCCAACCTGCCGCCGGTCACCGAGATCGCCTCCATGAGCGAGCCCTACGTGCGGGCCTCCATCTACACCCCCAAGGACAGCCTGGGGACGCTGATGGACCTGTGCAAGAGCAAGCGGGGCACCTTTGTGGACATGCAGTACGAGGGAAAACGGGTCCGGCTGGAATTTGACATGCCCCTGAACGAGATCATTTTCGACTTTTTTGACCAGCTCAAATCCCGCTCCCGGGGATACGCCAGCTACGATTACGAATTGACCGGCTATAGGGAGAGCGACCTGGTCAAGATGGACATCCTCCTGAACGGGGAGGTCTGCGACGCCTTTACCATGATCGTTTTCCGGGACAACGCCTACGCCCGGGGACGGGCCCTGTGCGAAAAGCTCAAGGAGGTCATTCCCCGCCAGCAGTTCGAGATCCCGGTCCAGGCGGCCATCGGGGGCAAGATCATCGCCCGGGAAACGGTCAAGGCCGTCCGCAAGGACGTTCTGGCCAAGTGCTACGGCGGCGATATTACCCGCAAGAAGAAGCTTTTGGAAAAACAGAAGGAAGGCAAAAAGCGCATGCGCCAGTTTGGCACGGTGGAGCTGCCCGGGGAGGCCTTTATGGCGGTGCTGCGCATGTCAGACGACTGACCGGCGCATGAAACGGCGTCCCGGGAACGTTGAATGGGCAGGAGAAATACGGACGCGGGGAGGCGTGCGCATGAACGCAGTGGATATCGTGATCCTGGTCGTGGTGGGGATCAGCGTGATTTACGGCATTTACCGGGGGTTCCTCCAGACGGTGCTCTCGGTGCTGGCGGTGCTGGTCTCCCTGTTTCTGGCCCTGACCTTCAGCCCGAGGCTCGCGGACGTGATCCAGGGCCATTCCACCCTGACCGAGGCCCTGGCCAGCTACACCGACGCCGTGTCCAGGGTGGGGGATGTGGAGCTTGCAAGGACGGAGGTGGACGGCTCCGAAACCCTGATCGACCGGGTCATCGAAGCCGTGAAGCTGCCAACGGAGATCGCCGAGTTCCTTCGGACGAACATGCGCCGCAGGGCCGCCGAGCCCCAGGACCAGGCCACGGTCAACGACGTGGTCCGCTCCACCCTGGTGACCGCCGCGGTGGACGTATTGGCCTTTGTGCTCTGCTTTTTCGGGGCCATGCTGGTGTTCTCCCTTTTGATCAGTCTGATCCGGCATGTGACCCGTTTTCCGGCCCTCAAGACCATGGACGGCCTGGCCGGGGGGCTGTTTGGCCTGGCAAGGGGCATCCTGATCGTGTACGTGCTGTTCCTTTTGCTTCCGGTGGCCGAGACCGTCGTGCCGGGGGTCGGCCTTGAGGAACTGGTGCGTGAAAGCAAATTCGGGGCCCTTTTCCGCAGCGGCGGTTTTTTTGCCGGGGTCCTGAACGGGAAACTGTAGCGCCCATAGGCGGGTTTTTTGGGCCTGCCCCTTTTCAATTGGTTTCCGGCCCTGTATAATGGACGGGAAGAGGACAAAGTTTCAAAGGGTGCGATCCGCCTTTTTGGCGGCTTGGAGGAGGAAAGCGACGATGTCGGAAGCGAAGGTCTATCGCTGCCCCTGCTGCGGCAGCGTACTGACGTGGGACGGGAGAAGCGGGGAGATGAAATGCGGCTCCTGCTCCAACACCTTTCCCCTGGAGACCCTGGAGCAGTATGACCTGGACCAGAACATCCGCGATACCCGCGCGGAGGACTTTCAGTGGAGCCGTCCTGCGGAGGGAACGGTGGACGGGGACGACGGGGAGCTAAGGGCGTATACCTGTTCCTCCTGCGGGGCGCAGATGGTGGTCAGCGATACCGCGGCGGCGGCCTGCTGCCCCTACTGCGGCAACGACAGCGTGATCCCTCAGGCCCTGCAGGGCAAGTACCGGCCCCAGGCGGTGATCCCGTTCCTGGTGACCCGGGAGGAGGCCGTGGACGCCTACAAGGATCTGTGCAAGCGCAAGCGCCTGGTGCCGCGGAAATTCATCAGGGACAGCAGGATCGAAAAAATGCAGGGCATTTACGTGCCCTTCTGGCTGTTCGACTGCGAGACGGACAGCGATGTGACCTACAAGGCCACCCGGACCTCGACCACCCGGGAAGGCAAATACATGGTGACAAGGACCCGGCATTATTCCGTCCGCAGGGGCGGGACGGTGTCGTTCGCGGACGTGCCGGTCAATTCCTCCACCAAACTGGACGATACCCTGATGGAGGCGGTGGAGCCCTATGACGTCTCGTCCCTGGAGAAATTCAACACCGCGTACCTGAGCGGATTCCAGGCCGAGCGGTACGACCAGGGCGTGGACAAGTGCATGCCCCGGGCGGCCCAGCGGATCAGGGAGAGCGTATCCAGGGTGTTCCGGTCCACCGTGACGGGCTACAGCACCGTGGTGCCTGTCAACACCCAGGTGAACCTGACGCACAGCACCAGCAGGTATGTGATGATGCCGGTGTGGATCCTCAACAGCACCTGGCGGGGGAAGACCTACACCTTCGCCATGAACGGCCAGAACGGCCGGGTGCGGGGCGGACTGCCGGTGGGCAAGGGCAGGGTGGCTGCCGCCTCCCTGGGCCTGTTTACGCTTCTTGCCCTTGCCGGGGCGGCCATTGTGTATTTCCTGTTCTGACGACCGGTGCCATCGGACCCATTTGGAGGAGCAGACCATGAAAAAAGCAGCTGTTTTAATGCTGACCGCGGTCCTTCTGATGCTGTTTTGCGCCACGGCCTTTGGGGACGCGCTGGTCACGGACGACGCGGGCCGGTACCTGAGCCGGTCGGAGATCGCGTCCCTGACGGAGCAGAGCCGGGAGATCTACGACCGGTACGGCCTGAGGGTGATGCTCAAGATCACCTATTCGACCCCCGGCTACACGAGCGAGGACAGCCTCAGGTATTACGCCAATACCGTTTTCAACAACACCTACAGCGGCCAGGACGGGCTGATCTTCGTGGTCCGCATGTCGGACCGCTACTGCCGGGCCGTGACCAAGGGGCGGGGCGAGCAGATCTTCTCCCGCGCCATTCTGGACGAGGTGGAGGAGGATGTGCTTCCTTCCCTGTCCCGGGGGGACTATTACGGGGCCTTTTCCGCCTACCTGAAGGACATCTCCGGCCTGCTGGCAAGGTATGAGCAGGGCGAAAGGTTTTACGGCAGCGGCGCCTCGGGGCTCAAGACCCGCAAGGAGGTGCTTGTGGAGGCGCTTCCCGTCATCGGGGGCGTTTCCGCCCTGGTGACGGCGGTGGTGATGGGGATCATCGTTTCCGGGATGAAGAACGTGAAAAAGCAAAGCGGCGCTTCGGATTACATCACGGACACCCGTCTGACCCGGAAGCAGGATTTGTACCTGTACACCACCACCACCCGCACCCGCATCCAGTCCAGCAGCAGCGGCGGCGGCGGGGGCAGCGGCCATTTCGGCGGCGGCGGCGGGGGCGGCTCCTCCTCGGGGCACCACTTTTGATCGGCGTTCGCCCGACGGGGACGGGAGGCCAACTGAATACTGAAAAATGAATAACGGGTCAATAAAAACGGGGGCTCATCGGGCCGGGAGGAGCGGGGCAAAAAGACCGTTTCTCTCCTTCTGAGCCAAAGCAACACTCCTGCCGGAGTTTCCGGCAGGAGTGTTGCTTTGTAAGATCCGGTTTTCAGTGTTAGATCATGATGAGGATGTCCACCGGAGGACAGGCGAATGACAGAGGGCAGAATCGCTGAACCGCTGCTTGCGGGCCCGCAGGAGCGGTGGTATGGAACCGCCCCTCCTGCCCGATTCAGGCCTGTTCTTCGCAGGAGCGGAGGATCTGCATGAATTCCTCGCCGGTGATGGTCTCCTTGGTCAGCAGGTATTCCGCCAGGCGGTGCAGGGCGGGCATGTTCGCGCTCAGGATCTCCCTTGCCCTGGCGTGGGCCGTCCGGACGATGTCGTTCACTTCCGCATCGATGCGGGCGCTGGTTTCCGCGCTGCAGGCCAGGGAGGTGTCACCGCCCAGGTACTGGTTGGTGACGGTCTCCAGGGCGACCATGTCAAAGTTGTCGCTCATGCCATAGCGGGTCACCATGGCCCGGGCCAGGCGGGTGATCTTTTCGATGTCGTTGCTGGCGCCGCTGGTGACCGAGCCGAAGACCAGCTCCTCGGCGGTGCGTCCGCCGGTGAGGGTGGTCAGCTGGTTCATGGCGTCTTCCTTGCTCATCAGGACCCGTTCGTCCTCCTCTACCTGCATGGTATAGCCCAGGGCGCCGGAGGTGCGGGGGATGATGGTGATCTTGGTCACGGGGGCGCTGCCCTTCTGCCGGGCCGCCACCAGGGCGTGGCCGATCTCGTGATAGGCGATGATGCGCTTCTCCCGGTCGCTGATGACGGCGTTCTTGCGCTGCATGCCGGCGATGACGGTCTCCACGCTCTCCTGCAGGTCTTCGCCGGTCACGACGGAGCGGCCAAGGCGCACGGCCCGCAGGGCACCTTCGTTGATGATGTTGGCCAATTCCGCGCCGCTGCAGCCGCTGGTGGCCCGTGCGATGGCGTCGTAATCCACGTTGGGGTCCATTTTGACCTCCCGGGCGTGGACCTTCAGGATGGCCACGCGGCCCTTCAGGTCGGGAAGCTCTACGGGGATGCGCCTGTCAAACCGGCCGGGGCGCAGAAGGGCGGGATCCAGTACGTCGGGGCGGTTGGTGGCCGCGAGGATCACCACGCCCTTGCCGGCGTCAAAGCCGTCCATTTCCGCCAGAAGCTGGTTGAGGGTCTGCTCCCGTTCGTCGTTGGAGCCGGTGATGCCGGCATCCCGCTTTTTGCCGATGGTGTCGATCTCGTCGATGAAGACGATGCAGGGGGCTTTTTCGTTGGCCTGCTTGAACAAATCCCGCACCTTGGCCGCGCCCATGCCCACGAACATCTCCACGAATTCGGAGCCGGAGATGGAAAAGAAGGGCACCTTGGCTTCGCCTGCCACGGCCTTGGCCAGCAGGGTCTTGCCCGTGCCGGGAGGGCCTACCAGAAGGGCGCCCTTGGGCAGTTTGGCGCCGATGTCGGTATAGCGCTTGGGGTCATGGAGGAAGTCCACGATCTCCTTGAGCGCCTCCTTGGCTTCTTCCTGCCCGGCCACGTCCCTGAAGGTTTTGCCGGTCTGGCTTTCAATGTAGATCTTGGCGTTGCTCTTGCCCAGCATCAGGGCGTTGGAGCCGCCCATGCGTTTCTGCATGGACCGCATCAGCAATTGTCCCACCCCCACAAAGAGCAGCATGGGCAGGATCAGGGAGAAAAACAGCTGGCTCCAGACGCTCTGCTGGGTGGGAATGGTGGAGGAAAACCGGACGCCTGCCGCGGTCAGGCGGTCCACCAGGCCGGTATCGGAGGTGACAAGACCGGTCTCATACAGGCTGATCAGGCGGCCCTGGGAGGATTCGTTGGTGGTGTAGGTGATGGTCCGGGCATTGTCGTCAATGACCACCTCCTGGATCTTATGCCCTTCCAGGTCCTTGAGAAAGGCGTCATAGGAAACGGTCTGGGTGGCGTAGCGGTTCGCCGCGGGCACCACGAACACATTGAGCAGGATCAGCACCACCAGGGCGATGATGCAGTAATAAATCATGGGCTTTTTGATATTGGGGGTTTCTTTCATAGGCATCCTTTCCGGGGAGCGGGACCGGGAAACGGCTCCGCCCGCCCTTCTGGCCGGAAGCACCGGCTTCGATGGGAATCCGTCCGGAGGGGAAGACCCCATCCGGGTCCATTTTGGCGCTGTTTTGGACAATTGTCAAGGGGATTTCCCTCCATGACAACCCCGTGCCATAATTGGGCCCCGGGGACAGGGGAACGGGCACCGGCTTCCCATCCGCGGGGGTTTCTGCTATAATCAGGGAGCCGGGCGGGGAACGCCCGCGCGCCGAAAGGACAAGATCCCATGGACAAGTTCGTGCTCAAAGCCCCCTATGCCCCCCGGGGGGACCAGCCCCAGGCCATCGAAGCCCTGGCGGAGGGGGTCCGCAGAGGCCTGGACGCCCAGGTGCTCCTGGGGGTCACCGGCTCCGGAAAGACCTTTACCATGGCCTCGGTGATCGAGAAGGTGCAGCGCCCCACCCTGGTCATCGCCCACAACAAGACCCTGGCCGCGCAGTTGTGCTCGGAGTTCAAGGCTTTTTTTCCGGACAGCGCGGTGGAGTATTTTGTATCCTATTATGATTACTATCAGCCGGAGGCCTATATTGCCTCCACCGACACCTATATCGAGAAGGACGCCTCCATCAACGACGAGATCGACCGCCTGCGCCATTCGGCCACGGCGGCCCTCAGGGAGCGCAGGGACGTCATCATTGTGGCGTCGGTCTCCTGCATCTATTCCATGGGGGATCCCTCGGAATACGAGGGCCAGATGATCAGCCTGCGCCCCGGCATGGCCATGAGCATCCCGGACCTTTTGCACAGACTGGTGGACATCCAGTACGAGCGCAACGACACCGCCCTGGAGCGGGGATGTTTCCGGGTCCGGGGGGATACGGTGGAGGTCATCCCGGCCGACCAAAGGGACTTTGGCATCCGGGTGGAGTTCTTCGGGGACGAGATCGACCGGATCTCGGAATTCGCCTTGACCACCGGACAGGTGCGCAGGACCACCCTCCACGCCCCCATTTACCCGGCCACCTTTTACGCAACGGACCCTTCCTCCCGGGAGGGGGCCATCGCGCAGATCCAGAAGGACCTGGAAAAGCGGGCGAAAGAGTTTGAGGAGGACAATAAACCCCTGGAGGCGGAACGCATCCGCCAGCGGACCCGGTATGACATCGAGATGATGCGGGAGATCGGCTACTGCCAGGGCATCGAAAACTATTCCCGGTATTTTGACGGCCGGAAGCCCGGGGAGGCCCCCTTCTGCCTGCTGGACTATTTTCCGGGGGACTTTCTGACCCTGATCGACGAAAGCCATGTGACCGTGCCCCAGATCCGGGCCATGTACGCGGGGGACCGGGCCCGGAAGAAGGAATTGGTGGAATACGGTTTTCGTCTTCCCTCGGCCTTTGACAACCGGCCGCTGACCTTTGAGGAATTCAACAGCCGCATCCACCAGGTGATCTATGTTTCCGCGACGCCGGCCCCCTATGAAAGGGAGCAGGCGCAGCAGGTGGTGGAGCAGATCATCCGGCCTACCGGCCTTCTGGACCCGAAGATCACCGTGCTGCCCGCGGCGGGGCAGGTGGACGACCTGGTGGGGCAGATCCGGGATACGGTGGCAAAGGGCTACCGGGTGCTGGTGACCACCCTGACCAAGAAAATGGCCGAACGCCTGACCGACTATCTGGACGAGATGGGCATCCGGGTGCAGTACCTGCATTCGGACATCCAGACCATGGAGCGGGCCAAGCTGATCCGTGGGCTTCGGCTGGGGGAATACGATGTGCTGGTGGGCATCAACCTGCTCAGGGAGGGCCTGGACCTGCCGGAGGTGGGGCTGGTGGCCATCCTGGATGCGGACAAGGAGGGCTTTTTGCGCAGCGAGACCAGCCTGATCCAGACCATCGGACGGGCGGCCAGGAACGTGGACAGCCGGGTCATCATGTACGCGGACGGCCCCACGGATTCCATGATGGCCGCCATCGGGGAGACCAACCGCCGCCGGGCTCTGCAGGAAAAATACAACCAGGACCACGGCATTACCCCCCAGTCGGTGAAAGCCTCGGTGAAGGCGCTCCTTGAGATTACCGACGCGGCGGAGGAGAGCCTGCCCCAGGATCTGGCCGGGGACGAGAAGGCCGAACTGATCCGCCAGCTGGAGGACCAGATGCTGACCGCGGCCAGCAAAATGGAATTCGAGAAGGCGGCCAAAATACGGGACCAGCTGTTTGCCGTCAAGGGC
The DNA here is from genome assembly GCA_946408995.1 of uncultured Clostridia bacterium. GTDB lineage: Bacteria > Bacillota > Clostridia > Christensenellales > Aristaeellaceae > RUG756. Next base: position 16,942 of record CAMJUL010000034.1, read on the forward strand.
GAGAAGGTGCCCGAGCGCGCGCCGGTGCGCCACCGGCGGGAGAAAATGCGCCATCACTGAGGGAGCGGCGCTGGCCCAAAGAACAAAGCGCCTGCTTTGCGCATCGCACCGATGGGTGGATCGCAAAGCAGGCGCTTTGCAGGGGTTCAAAGGGGCCGCGGAGCCCGGCGGGGGGAAAAGGCCGCCTAACCGTTTTGGGCCGAAGGGCGCCCTTTGGGCAGCGCCGACAGGAAGGACGTGAAGATCCCGGCGGTCAAAAGCGTGGAATTCAATACGCCAAAGCACACGTCGGACAGGAAATGGTTGGTCATGTGGATGCGGTTGTAGCCGCACAGCGCCACGAACAGGAAGACCAGGAAAAAGCGCACAGGTTCCTGCGGGGGCTTCTTTTTTTCATGCAGTCGGTCAGCACCGGCAGGCAGAACAAAACGCTGACGATGGACATGTGGCCGCTGGGCCAGGACTGGTAATTGTCGTCGCTGCCCGCGAGGTTGGGGACCATCTGCCACCAATTGCGGAATCCCGAGGAGGGGTCGTCCAGGGTCAGAAGGTATTTGTACCTGGGTCGGGAGCCCACCTGCTTGAGCCACTGCATGACGGCATCGGCGGCGATGGTGGCGGTCAGCAGGGCGGCCCCCACAAGGATCAGCCATTCCGGGTCGGCGTCGTCCAGTACGCGGAGCATGACGAAGGGGACCCAGGAATACAGCGCCGCCCAGACGAGCCAGCTGGCGGCGGACAAAAGCGCGGAGGATTCCCCCGGCGTGTAGCCAAAGAGCGGACGGACGTTCTTGCCAAAGTAGCTGTTGGAAAGATAGACAGCCATGAACCAGGAAAACAGCAGCAGCACCCAGGCCATCGGCTTAAAGGCCGCGGATTTCCTGGTCAGCCCCTTAAACAGGCATGAACCGCCGGCAGGAAGCAGGCTGTAGGCCAAAAAGGGACTGAAGGTGGCAAAATAGGAGCCAAGCTCCGTCTTGTTTGCCAGGGCCCGGCTAATCTCCAGGTCGCGGAAGGAACCGATGACGATCCCCAGAAGGCACAGGCCGATCACCAGGAAGAAAAGGGACGACGGCACGCCCAGGAGGGTCTTTTTGCGCATGGAAGGGCTCCTTTATGCCTCCCGGCTCCACGGAGACGGGAGGACGAAAAACGGGCCCGGCAAAGGCCGGGCGGGGGAGCGGAAAAGTCAGCCCTTCTTTTTGAAGGAGAACCTGTTCTCCGTCCCCTTCAGAAGGCGCTGGATGTTGGCTTTGTGCCGCCATACGGCCAGCACCGTCAAGGCAAGGGCCCAGGCGCCGCAGGGCCAGAACCCTTCGGACACCGTGACAAGCAGGGTGAACATCGCGCACATGGCCAGGCTGGCCACGGAGACGTACCGGGTCAGGAAGGCCACCAGCAGGAAGAAGGCGCAGCTGGCCGCCCCCTGCCAGAAGAACAGGCACACCGCCGCCCCGGCGGTGCAGGAGATGCCCTTGCCGCCCCGGAAATGGTCGGTGACGGGCCAGTTGTGCCCGATGACCACCATGAGGCCGGCGATCAGGGCGCCGTCCCGGCCGATCCAGGCCTTGGTCAAAAGCACCGCCAGGGCCGCCTTTGCAAAGTCCCCCAGGAAGGTCAGAAGTCCCTCGGCGGTCCCCACCGTCCGCATGACGTTGGTGGCGCCGATGTTCCTGCTGCCCTCCCGGCGGATGTTGTGTCCGCTCCGCCGGCTGATGAGCAGGCCGGAGGAAATACAGCCGAGGAAATACGCCGCGACGGCGGCGACAAGATACTTCCACAGCGGATGTGCTGGCATGGTGAAGCCTCCCGTCAGGGCCGGAGGAAGCAATAGGGCTCAGCTCCGGCGTAGTCCTTATTTGTTTTTCTTTTCCCGAAGGTCAAAGCGGATGGGGGTGCCCTCAAAGCCAAAGGCCTTGCGCAGGGTGTTTTCCAGGTACCGCTGGTAGGAAAAGTGCATCAGCTTTTCGTCGTTGATGAAAAGCGCGAAGGTGGGGGGCGAGGAGAGGGGCTGGGTGGCGTAGTAGATCTTCAGCCGCCTTCCGCCCATCAGGGGGGGCTGCAGGCTGATCTGAGCGTCCCCCAGGACGTCGTTGAGCGCACCGGTGGGGATCCGCCGGGTGTACTGGTCATAGGCAAGACTGGCTTCCCTCAGCACGTTCTTCACCCGCTGGCCGGTCATGGCGGAGATGTATAGGACGTTGGCGTAGTCCATGAATTTGAGGTCGCTGAGCACCTGCTTTTTGTTTTTTTCCAGGGTGCCTGTCTCCTTTTCCACCTGATCCCATTTGTTGACCAGGATGACGGCGGCCTTGCCTTCGTCCCGGATCAGCCCCGCGATGCGGGCGTCCTGGTCCGTGACGCCCTCGTTGGCGTCGATCAGCAGCAATGCCACGTCGCAGCGCCGGATGGCGGTCAGGCTGCGGATGACGCTGTAGCGTTCCAGGGATTCGGCTTCGATGGCTTTTTTGCGCCGGATGCCAGCGGTGTCGATGATGTTGTAATGCCGGCCGTCCTCGTCCACGAAGGGGGTGTCGATGGCGTCCCGGGTGGTGCCGGGAATGTCGGACACCATGGTCCTTTCCTGGCCCAGAAGGCGGTTCACCAGGGAGGATTTGCCGACGTTCGGGCGTCCCACCACCGCCAGCTGGATCACCTGCTCCTCCTTGTCCTCTTCCTCGGTCTTCGGGGGAAGATGGCGGACGATCTCGTCCAGCAGATCCCCCAGGCCAAGCATGTTGGCGGAGGAAATGGGGATGGGCTCTCCCAGCCCCAGGGCATAATAATCGTACAATTCGCGGTTCAGATCCGCGTGGTCGACCTTGTTGACCACAAGCAGCACCGGCTTATGGGTGCGGCGCAGCATGTTGGCCACTTCCTCGTCATCCGGCACCAGGCCCGTGCGGGCGTCGGCGAAAAAGCAGATGACGTCGGCGGTCTCCATGGCGATGGAGGCCTGGTAGCGCATCTGGCTGAGCAGCACGTCCTCGCTGCGGGGGTCGATGCCCCCGGTATCGATCAGGGTGAACTTTCGGCCCTCCCATTCGGTATCGGCGTAGATCCGGTCCCGGGTGACCCCGGGGGTGTCCTCCACAATGGAGACACGGTGGCCCACGATGCGGTTGAAAAAGGTGGATTTGCCCACGTTCGGACGGCCGACAATGGCCACCAGGGGTTTTGCGTTTGCCATGAGGGTTTCCTTTCTTGCGTTCAGTCGGGGGGAAGGACGCCCTTCAGGGCGTCATACAGGCCGTCACCGCCGCCGGAAACCAAGGTCAGGGGGGCGGGAAGCCTTTCCCGGAGGGTTTGAACGGGCATGTCGTCCAGCAGCAGGTCCCCCTGCGCCCGGACGACCCCGGCGGAGAGCAGGATCTCGTCGGTGTCGGCGTCCTTGAGCTGCTCCACAAGGTCGGCGCCGGTCAGAAGGCCGGTGACGGTGACGGTTTCGCCAAAGAAATGGTTGACGATGGGCCGGACCGTGACCCGTACTCCTTCCGGCCCCCAGTCGTCGATCCATTTACGCATATAGGGGGCCACGGAAACGCCGCAGGCCAGCAGCACCCGGCGGGGCCTGCCCCGGGGGTCGTCGTCCAGCCGGCGGGCGATGCGCATCTCCTCGGCGAACCTGCGCAGCATGCCCACGCCGTTTTCGATCTGACAGTAATCCTCGTAGGCCTCGTCCGGGGGCAGGGGCTCCCCGGCGATGCAGTAAAACTCGTCGGCGGGATACACCAGACGGGTCCCGTCCCGCGCAAGGAACCGCTGCTGCCATTTTTCCGCCTGCCGGAGCACCTGGGCGGCTTCCCCGGGGGTATAGGGGCGCAGCTTTTCAAGCCCGTCCCGGTATTTTGTCAGCCCGACGGGGACCAGGGCCACGCTCAGCACGTTGGGCCTCAGGGCCTCCAGGTCCGTCAGGGTCCTCTCCAGATGCGCCCCGTCGTTCCAGCCGGGCAGCAGGACCACCTGGCAGTGGTACCGGATGCCCGCCTCGTTGAACCTGTGCAGCTGGTCCATCAAAAGCCGGCTGCGGGGGGAGCGCATGAGTTTTTCGCGAAGATCCATCTCCGTGGCGTGCACGGAAATGTACAGGGGGGAGGGCTTCCGGCGCAGGATCCGGTCAAACTCCCTTTCCCCCAGGTTGGTCAGGGTGATGTAGTTTCCCATCATCAGGGACATGCGCCAGTCGTCGTCCCGGACGTAGAGGGTGTCCCGCAGGCCGGGACGCATCTGGTCCACAAAGCAGAAAACGCATTTGTTGGCGCATTCCATGGGCCGGCACAGCAGGGTCTCGTCCATGCGCAGCCCCAGGGGCTCCCAGTCCTCCTTGACAAAGCGGATATGCTCCTCCTGCCCGTCCGGATGCCGGACCAGGATGTCCATGTTTCGCTCGGCGGTCAGGGCCTGGTAATCGATCTCGTCAATGACCCGTTCCCCGCCGATGGTCAGGATCTGGTCTCCGGCGCGGAGCCCGTGGGCATATCCGACGCCGTTTTTGTCCGCTTCCACAATTCGGTGTGCCATTTGTTCCTCCAGGGCGTTCAGAGCCTTGACACATTATCCATGATGGCGGGCCAAAAGTCAAGGAAGGGGCGCTTTCTGGCCCAATGTCCCCCCGGACAGGGGGGAAAACGCTTTTTCGTACATGCCGGGATAGTTGAAGTAGGCGCCGCACTTTTCCAATTCGTCAAGCACGTTCCGGTAGCCTGCCTCGCTCTCGAGCCAGTTTTCCTGCGTCAGGCGGAGGATGTCTCCGGGGCAGACCCGGACGACGGCCTCCGGAAAGGCGCTCTGGAAGGTCATCAGGGCCCGGCGGGCATGAAAGGGCTTGGGGCACAAAAGCATGCTGCGGGGGTCGATGCCATCCTCCAGGAGAAGCTCCTTTGCGTTCAGGGCATTTTCGAAGGTGTTGAAGGAGCGGTCCTCCACCAGGACGCGGTCCTTTGGCACCCCCAAGGTGACCAGGATGCGTCTGATAAAGTCCGCCTCCGTTTCGCAGGCGGCGGGGTCCACGGGCCCGCGCTTTTCCTCGCAGTCGGGATGGCGGCGGAAGATTTCCTCCGTCTGCAGGGCGAAGGTCGAAAACTGCTGGCTGAAGCGCCCGGTGGCGCACAGCACGGGGGCGAAACCGCCGTGGTACAGTTCAGCCGCGCGCCGGCACAGGGCATAGGCGTTGTAGAGGGTCCCGGGGATGACGATCACGTCCGAGGGGACCGGCTCGTCCCGGACAAATATGAACCGGGCGATGTCCTCAAAGGAACGGGCGTTGACGGGGCCCTTCCGTGTGGGAACAGGTTTCATTCATCCACCTCGTAGGACAGGTTCTCAAAGAAATCGTTCTTCAGGAGGTCCGGCCCCACAGCGCTGTAATACAGCCCGAAAAGGGAACAGTCCGCGCTGCCGCTGTCCCGGACCCGGTAATCGGTGTGCTGCTGGCTGACGTGGCACAGGAAGGCCTCCTGGGCCACCTCCAGGCCGCTGAGGCCCCCGAAGGCGGACAGGGGCTGATCCCAGTCCATGTCCACCACGTTCTCGCCGTACAGGTGCAGGTAAAGCTTTTTGACCTGCCAGGTGCCATAGGCCCGGGCGCTTTCGGGAAATTTGGCTTCATTGGCGGCCCATTTGAGGGCCTTGACGCAAAGATCGGCGCAGACCCGGTGTCCCCCGTGCCCATACTCGCCGGACAGGTCGTGGGTCAGAAGGACCTCCGGCTTGTACTGCCTGACCCATTGGGTGATCATTTTCTGAAGGCGCGTCTCGTTCCAGAGACTGTACTGCTTCTGCAGCCCCACGCTGTACTTGTCCGCAAGGCCGCCCCAGACGGGATAGGTGGTCACGCCGCAGGTCCACAGGCAGTCCAGCAGCTCAAGCCTCCGGTAAGGCATGGCTGGCACCAGGATGCACACCAGGGTGCGTTTGCCCTGCTGCCCCGCGTAGGTGGGCAGCGCGCCGCCGAACCAGAGCACCTCGTCATCCGGGTGGCAGGCCACCAGCATCAGGTCGGCCTTCTCCACCGTCGGGAGCCACATCTGGAGGGAGGCGGGCTTCTCTCCCCGTTCGTACACGCGGATCTCCGCCACGCGCATGGAATCCCGGACCCCCTCCTGGGGCCGGATGCGGAAGCGGGTGACGCCCTCGGGGAGGGCCAGGGCGTCGCTGTAATAGGCGCCGTCGGTCTTTGCGATCGTCTGCCAGCCCCCGTCCTGCTCCGTTTCCACCTGCCAGAGGAGCGGCGTTTCGTACCACTGAAGGCTGACGAACCCGCACGTTTTGCCTTTGGGCATTTCCACTACGATGGAGGCGCCCTTCCCCCGGGTGGACTCCCAGTAGGTGCGGTAATTCCGGTCCAGCATTTTGGCCTTGGCGGTCCGCTGGCTGCCGCACTGGAGGGTGCAGCTTTGGGTGACCTCGGCCGCCTCCTCGCCGAGGGCAAAGACGGGCAGAAGCACAAGCAGGAGGAGCAGCAGGGCGTACAGGGCTTTTTTCATAGGGCGTAAGAAAAATCCTTTCCGGGAAGATGGTCCTGCTTGTATTATACCCCTCTTTGGGCGCGGGGAAAAGCGCGCGGGGAAAAAGTTTGCTTTTCCTTTATAAAGGATCGGCGGGCTGCGGGGCCAAAGAAAGGCGGAGAATTGCCTTTGACGGAAAGGCGATTATCGTGTAATATATTGCCTGAGCAGTTTCAGCGCGCCCCGGCCCCGCCGGGGAGCCGCTATAAAAAAGAGACCCGCGCAGGTACGGGAACAGAAAGGACAGGCCATTTCCTATGTCAGAAGAAAAGGGACGCATCATCATGGGCAAAATCAGAAAACGCAATTCCGCGGGAAAGGAGAAACCAAAGAAATCCTTGCAGAGAGAAATCCTGGAATGGGTGGCGACGCTGCTGGCGGCCGTGCTGCTGGCCATGGTGCTGCGCACCTTTGTGTTTGAACTGGTCAAGGTGGACGGACGGTCGATGAACGATACCCTGGCGGACGGGGAGATCATGCTGGTGACCAAGTTCCGCTATTCCTCCACCTGGCTTTCCTTCCCCTGGCAGAGCGACGAGGCCAAGGAAAACGCCCCCCGGTTCACCGTGGGGGGGGATCCGGCGCGCTTCGACGTGGTCATCTGCCGCTATCCCGGCCGGGGCGACACCAATTTTGTCAAGCGGGTGGTGGGCCTGCCGGGGGACACCGTGGCCCTGAAGGACGGGTATCTCTACGTCAACGGGGAAAAGTATGACGAGCCCTACATCAACGAAGCCTACCGCAAGGGGTATATCAACGAATTCCCGGAGTATACCGTGCCGGAGGGGGAATACTTCGTCATGGGGGACCACCGGAACAACTCCAACGATTCCCGGGCGCAGGGCCCCATCAGCAGGAACATGATCGTGGGCCACGTGGTGCAGGTGCTCTTCCCCTTCTCCGGCTGGCGGGGTGTGCCCAACGGGCTGGACGTGAAATGAATGTGCAGCGTGCAGCGTGCAGAGTGAAGAGTGAAGAGGGAAGGGCGTTCAGAGGGAAGAGCTCCCTTTGGACGGGTCCCATTTCACATGGAATCCGGGGCGGGGCGATTTTGCCCCGCTCCTTCTCTATCAAGGAAGGAGACAGATATGACAGAAGTGACCTCAAGCGTACAGATCGTTTTGCCCCAGCACTGCAACGGCTATGAGAAGCCCCGGCTGTTCGGCGGGCAGATCATGGCCTGGATCGACATCGTGGGGGCGGTGGCGGCCAGACGCTTCGCCCAGCGGGCGGTGACCACGGTGTGCGTGGACCACCTGTCCTTCATCGCGCCGGCGCACCTCAACGATACCGTGGTGCAGGAGGCCCGGGTCACCTGGTCCGGGCGTACCTCCATGGAGGTAAGGGTGGACAGCTTCGTGGAGCGTCTGGACGGCTCCCGGCAGCGGATCAACCGGGCCTACGCGGTGTTCGTGGCCCTGGACGGGGAGGAAAACCCCGCGCCCGTGCCCGCCTTCGTGCCGGAAACGGAGGAGGAAAAGGCGGAATACGCCCTGGCCCTGGAGCGGCGGGCCCAGCGCCTGAAAAGGGCCGAATAAAGGCGGCTTTACAAGGCCGGGTCTTGCATAGAGAATCATTTTATGGTATTTTTATACGCATACCGGTCCTGAAAACACCGCGCCGCAGGCGCCAAAGGAGAACAATATGAAAATCGGATGCGTAAAGGAAATCAAGAACAACGAATACCGCGTGGGCCTGACGCCGGACAACGTGCGGGCCTATGTCAAGGACGGACATCACGTGTATATGGAACGGGGCGCGGGGGAAGGCAGCGGCTTTGCCGACACGGAATACGTGGAGGCCGGCGCGAGCCTTCTGGACAACGCGGCGGATGTCTGGGCTCTGTCGGACATGATGGTCAAGGTCAAAGAACCCCTGCCGGAGGAATACCCCTATTTTCACAAGGATCTGGTGCTGTATACCTATCTGCACCTGGCGGCGGACCGGGGCCAGCTGGAGGCCCTTTTGAAGGGCGGGGTCCGGGCGGTGGCCTATGAGACCGTGCAGGAGAAGGACGGAAGCCTGCCTCTGCTTGCGCCCATGAGTCAGATCGCCGGCCGATTGAGCATTCAGGAGGGGGCCAAGTACCTGGAGAAGCGCTTTGGCGGCGAGGGCATCCTGCTGGCGGGCGTTCCCGGCACCCCCAAGGCGCGGGTGGTCATCCTGGGCGGCGGCACCGTGGGCGCGAACGCCTGCAAGATCGCCGTGGGCATGGGCGCCGATGTGACGGTGCTGGACATCAGCCTCAAGCGGCTGGAGGAACTGGACAACATGTTCGGCTCCCACCTGCAGACCCTGGTCTCCACCGACAGCAACGTGGAGCGGGCCGTGCGGGAGGCGGACCTGGTGATCGGGTCGGTGCTGATCCCCGGCGGGGCCACCCCCAAGCTGTTTAAGAAACGGTACCTGAGTGAAATGAAGAACGGCGCGGTCTTTGTGGACGTGGCCATCGACCAGGGCGGCTGCGGGGAATCCTCCCGCGTCACCACCCACGACGATCCGGTGTACGTGGAGGAGGGGGTCGTGCATTACTGCGTGGGCAATATGCCCGGCGCGGTGCCCCGGACCTCCACCATCGCCCTGACCAACGCCACGCTGCGCTACGGCCGTGAGATCGCTTCCCTGGGCCTGGAGGAGGCCTGCCGCAGGGACGCCGCCGTGGCCAGGGGCGTGAACGTCTACCGTGGAAAGATCACCTGCAAAAACGTCGCGGACGCCTTCCCGGATTTGGAATACACCCCTTTGGAGACGGAGATAGAGGACTGAAAACGGAAGGCTGAAAAAGAAAGGGAAACGAAGCGGGGGCGCCTCTCCGGCTTCGGCATTCGTTTTCCTTTGGAAAAGCAAAGGCCGGCGCTTTTAAGCTGCGGGGGAGGCCCCCCAGCCCGAAAGCGCCGGCTGTATCCGTTTGAAGAAGGCTGAAGAACGGGCTTGCGCAAATCAGTCTTCTTTTTTTCTATGGCTCCAGGTGCTCGAACAGGTCGTTCTTTTCCACATCCGGCCCCACGGCGGAATAATACAGGCCCAGCAGCCGGCAGTCGTTGCTGCCGTAGTCCCGGACCTCGTATTTTCCGCCGTTTTGGGTGCGGTGGCAGGCGAAGGCTTCCTTGGCCACCTCCAGGGCGGTTTTGCCGCCGAAGGCGGAAAGGGGCATGGACCAGTCCATGGTGATCTGCCCTTCCTTGTACAGGTGCAGGTACAGCTTTTTGACCTGCCAGGGGCCCCAGGCTTTCAGGGAAGCGGGGTCAAAGGAAGTGCCCGCGGCAAGCTTCAGGCACTGGGTGGCGGCCTGGGCCACGGCCCGGTGGGCCCCGTGGCCGTACTCGCCCCCCAGGTCATGGGCAGCGATGACGTCCGGCCGGTACTGCCGGATGAGGCCGACGATAAAGCGGTTCAGGGGTTCCGTGCCGCCCCACATGGTCAGCACGGCGGACCGTTTGGAGGAATACTTGTCCACGAAGGCCTTCCCGCCGGTGACCACAGGGTATTCCCGGACGCCGCAGGTCCAAAGGCAGTCCAGAAGCTCGCACTTGCGCACCGCGGGCTGCTTGGAAACCGACACCACCAGTACCTTTTTGCCCCTTTCGGCCCGGTAGTAGGGGATCAGGCCCCCGAACCAGAGGATCTCGTCGTCCGGGTGGGCCACCAGCACCATCAGGTCCGCCTTGCCCTCAAAGGGGGTCCAGACCTGCACCCAGTCGGGCAATTCCCCCTCCCCCAGCAGGCGCACCTCGCAGACGGACAGCTTGGCGGTGCCGCTTCCCAGGGCGTGAAGGCGGAAACGGTTCAGCCCGGGAAGGGGCAGGTACTGGTTGTAAAACAGGTGCTCCGGTCCGTCCTGGCATTTTTCCCAGCCGCCTTCCCCGGGGACCTCCACCTGGAAAGGGCACAGCTCCCCGCCCCAGTGCAGGTAGAGGCCGTGGCACTGGACCCCCTCCGGAAGGATGAATTCCAGCCAGCCTTTGTTGGTGCTGCTCCAGGCGGTGGTATATTTGCCGTCCGTCAGCCAATCCAGGTCATTGCGGTTCAGGGACGCGGTGAAACGGCACTGCCCGGTCAGGTCCGGAGCGGTGTCGGCCGCGGCGCAGGCGGTCAGGGCAAGGAAAAGAAAAAGCAGGCAGAAAAAGACGCGTTTTTTCATGAAGGACGGGCTTCCTTTCGGGTCGGTGGGATGGGGGTGTCAGCGGTCCCGCCAGTGTTCTTTGATCACCCAGTCGGCGGCCTTCCGGACCCATTCGGCGCATTCCTCCTGAATCTGCTGTGGATTGTTGGGGGAGGCGGTGAGGGCGTTGGCCAGGGAAAGGCCATGGACCCCCTTGGGGTAGATGTGGGCCTCGAAGGGGACGCCGTTTTCGGCCAGGGCGCAGAGCAGGTACAGGCTGTTTTCCACGGGGACCGATTCATCCGTGCGGGTATGCCAGACAAAGGCGGGCACCGTATCCGGGGTGACCCGTTTTTCCAGGGACAGGGATTCCTTCAGGGCTTCGTCGCCGCCGGTCAGGTTCTCAAAAGAGCCCCGGTGGGCCTTGGGCCCGGAGGTAATGACCGGGTATCCCAGGATCATGCCGGTGGGGCGAAAGGCCTCCGGGCGGCAGCCGAGGGCGTCGGAAAAGGCCTTTTCCTTCCACAGGATGCCAAGGGAAGCGGCCAGGTGCCCGCCGGCGGAAAAGCCCGCGATGAACAGCCTGTCCGGATCGGTCTGGTGGGCGTCGGCGTTTTCCCGGATCCACTTCAGGGCCGCCGCCGCTTCCAGCTGGGGCACGGGATAGCGTGCGGCGGGGGAAGTGTGGTATCTGAGCACGTAGGCGTTGAAGCCCAGGGCCAGGAAGGACAGGGCAACGGGCTCGGCCTCCCGGTCGCTGGTGAAATAATAGGCGCCGCCGGGGCAGATGAGCACTGCGGGAAACCGCTCCTGCGGGTGGATCTTGTGGGCGTGGTCCGGGCCGTAAAAGGTCAGGGAAGCGGCGTCCGGGCTTCCGGGGACGGACAAATGGGCAATGCTGTATTCCATGGGGCCTCCTTGTCAGCGTAAAATTCCCCCTGATTATAGCAAATTCCGTTTCTTTTGAAAACCGCGGCGGACAGAAAAAGGCATGGAAGAAACCGCACGCCCGTGGTATACTGTTCCCGCGGGAAAGGAGGGACCCAAGGGATGAACGTCATCGAAATCCAGTCCCCGTCGGATCCGAGGACAGAAGCGTACTTTCATCAATCGGACGCGGCGCTGCGCTCCAGACAGCGGCCCGGGGAAGCCCTTCTGGTGACGGAGGGGCCCAAGGTGACCCTGACGGCGCTGGAAAAGGGCCTGACGCCCGTGTCCCTGCTGATGCGGAAAAAGATGATCGAGGGCGCCGGAAAGGCCCTCATCGACGCCTGTCCGGAGGGGACGCCGATCTATACCGCCGGGGACGACGTCCTTGAAAAGCTGACCGGGTTCCGCCTGCAGCGCACCTGGGTGCTGGGGGCCATGCGCCGGAGCGCGCCCCGGGAGGCCACGGACCTTTTGAAAAACGCCCGGCGGGTCGCGGTGCTGGAAGGGATCACGGAGCCCAGCAACGTCGGCGCCATTTACCGCAGCGCGGCCGCCCTGGGGGTGGACTGCCTGCTTTTGTCCCCGGACTGCTGCGACCCCTGCCACCGCAGAAGCCTTCGGGTGTGCATGGGGGCGGTGTTCACAGTGCCCTGGGCCTGGACGGAGGCGGATTCGGGACAGGCGCTCCTGCACAAAATGGGCTTTGCCACGGTGGGCATGGCCCTGAGCGACCGCAGCGTTCCCCTGGACGACCCCTGCCTGGACGCCCCGGAGCGCCTGGCCGTGTACCTGGGCACCGAGGACACGGGGCTGAGGGAGGAGACGCTGGACAAATGCGACTATGTGGTCCGCATTCCCATGCGGGCGGGCATCGACTCCCTGAACGTGGCGGCGGCCGCCGCCGTGGCCTTCTGGCAGTTCCGGCCCCGGGAATAAGGGCGCGGGGGCCAAATCCGCTGCGGTCCAAACACCCCGGCAGGAAATCGGGGCCCCTGTGTCGAATAAAAGGGGAAGAAAATCGCGCGCGGGCGCGTTGAATGAAGGAAAACGGGACCGGGTGCGCGTTCCCTGGGGACGCGCTGTCCCCCGGACGTTGAAAGCGGGTCCGACAGGAAAGGAGCGTTAAAATGTTGAAAAAAGGATTATCGTTGGCGCTGGCGCTGTTGATGCTTCTGGCGGTGTTCCCGGTCCGCGCCGAGGGCGCGGACACCCAGACCCAGGAGGCCGCGACGCTTCCGGAGGGCGGGGATACGCTTGTCCAGACGGCCGGGGAGACGGCAGTCCCGGCAGGGATCCTCCCGGAGGCGGCTGTCCCGGAGGCGCAGGTCCAACTGATGCAGGTGGAGACCAATGGCGTCCTGGAGACGGTGACCCAGACCCGGTTCGTGGAAAACGGCCTTGGCATCTCCTTCTGGTATGAGTCCGAATACCTGGTGGTCTATGACAGCGTGGGGGAGACGGAGGACATGGCCACGATCTTCGTCAATCCCGTGGGCGAGGACAGCATGCTGCCCATTTATATGGAGATCACCTCCGCCCAGGCCCTGGGGATGACCCCGGAACAGTTCCTGGAGGAAATGCCCGTCATTTACAGCCTGAGCGACGTGGGCCCGGTGACGGAAGTGGTGATGGACACCGGAGAGGATTTCAGCTGCCGCACGGGCCTGAAGGACGACCTGTATTACGAGTTCTATACCATCACCGGCTCCAAGGTGCCCCTTTGCATCATCGTTCAGTTCCCCCTGGAGGCCATTGAGGGCTATGGCGCCCGTCTGGATCGGCTGATCTGGTCCATTGCCTTTGTGAAATGAGCGCCTTCGCGCGTCCTGGACGCCGCCGGAGTTTCTCCGGGACGGCGTCTTTTTTTGGCTTGCTTTGCCGCATCCCCTGTGCTATAATCGACAGGCGTCGGAAATGGAGGGAGAAACATGCCGAGACCGCAAAAGGCGAGACGGGTCTGCCAGACCCCCAGGGTGGACTGCTTCCGGCCGGACGGGGCCCCCTCCGGCGGGACGGTGACGCTGACATTGGACGAGTATGAGGCCCTCCGCCAGGTGGACCTGCTGCGCCGCAGCCATGAGGAATGCGCTGTCCGCATGCAGGTATCCCGGACCACCGTCAGCGAGATCTACGAGAGCGCCCGGCGGAAGCTGGTCCGGGGGATCGTGGAGGGGCTGGAAATACGCATCGGCGGCGGAAGCTGCAGGGTGTGCGAAGGCGGGGCCTGCGGGCAGGCCTGCGAAAAGACAGCGACAAAGGAAGCCGGCGGGGAAAGCGCCCCGCGGCCCAAAGTAGAGGGAGGACGCCCATGCTGAGACTGGAACACGTCAGCTATGACGCGGAGGATAAAATCGAGATACTCAAGGACATCGACCTGGAAATCACGGACCGCTTCGTGGCCATCACCGGACCCAACGGGGGCGGGAAGAGCACCCTGGCCCGGCTGATCGCCGGGATCATCCGTCCCACCCAGGGCCGGATCCTGCTGGACGGGGAGGACATCACGGACCTGACGGTGACGGAGCGGGCCAGGAGGGGCGTCAGCTACGCCTTTCAACAGCCGGTGCGCTTCAAGGGCCTTCGGGTGCGGGACCTTTTAAAGCTGGCGGCGGGGAAGGATACGACGCTGAACGACGCCTGCGCTTATCTGAGCGAGGTGGGGCTGTGCGCCAGGGACTACATCGACCGGGAGCTCAACGCCAGCCTTTCCGGCGGGGAGATGAAGCGCATCGAGATCGCCACGATCCTGGCAAGGAACACCCGGCTTTCGGTGTTTGACGAGCCGGAGGCGGGCATCGATTTGTGGAGCTTCCAGAACCTGATCCATGTGTTTGAGAAAATGAGCCGTGAAAGCGGCGGCTCCATCCTGATCATCAGCCACCAGGAGCGGATCCTGAGCATCGCCGAAAGGATCATCGTGCTGTCGGGCGGACGGGTGGAAAAGCAGGGCACCCGGGAGGAGATCCTGCCGGGCCTTCTTAAGGACACCTGCAGCGTGCTGCAGGAAAAAATGAAAGGGGGCGCCGAGTAAATGGACGCCATTCAGAAGGAACTGCTCAAACAGGTGGCGGATCTGGACGCGCTGCCGGTGGGGGCTTACAACATCCGGGCCGACGGCAAGTCCATCGGCAGGAATTCCACGGCCAACATTCAGATCACCCCCAAGGAGGACCTGCCCGGCATCGATATCCATATCCTTCCGGGCACCCGGAACGAAAGCATGCACATCCCGGTCATCATGCAGGAGAGCGGTCTCAAGGACATGGTCTACAACGACTTCCATGTGGGCGAGAACTGCGACGTGACCATCGTCGCCGGCTGCGGCATCCACAACTGCGGCACGGGAACCAGCGCCCACGACGGCATCCATACCTTTTATATCGGGGAAAACAGCCGCGTCCGGTACGTGGAAAAGCACTACGGCGAGGGGGACGGCCGGGGCAAGCAGGTGATGAACCCCACCACGGTGATCCATCTTGCCAAGGGCGCCTCCATGACGATGGAGACCAGCCAGATCAAGGGCATCGACGACACGGTCCGCACCACCAGCGCGGACCTGGAGGAGGGCGCCGCCCTGGTGGTCAGGGAAAAGATCCTGACCACCGGGGACCAGAAGGCGGAAACCACCTTCCGCGTGGACCTGAACGGAAAGGGCTCCAGCGCAGACGTGGTCAGCCGGTCCGTGGCCCGGGACCAGTCCAGCCAGCACCTGATCGCGCGGGTCAACGGCAACAGCGAGTGCGCGGGACATACCGAATGCGATTCCATCATCATCGATCAGGGCCGGGTGCTGGCCCAGCCGGAATTGGAGGCCAACTGCGTGGACGCGAGCCTGGTCCACGAGGCGGCCATCGGCAAGATCGCCGGGGAACAGCTGATCAAGCTGATGACCCTGGGCCTGACCGAACAGGAAGCGGAAGAACAGATCATCAACGGGTTCCTCCGGTAAAAGAAGGGACCTCGGACTGCAATATGAGGGAGGAAGGACGCCATGCCCTGCACCACACTGCTGGCGGGAAGAAACGCCACCTATGACGGATCCACCATGATGGCCCGGAACGAGGATTCCGGGGCCGGACACTTTACCCCGAAGAAGCTCGTTATCGTCCGCCCGGAGGACCAGCCAAAGGTCTACCGCAGCGTGCTGTCGGGGGTGGAGATCCCCCTGCCGGAGAAGCCTATGCGCTATTCCGCGGTGCCCAACGCCCTGCCGGACGAGGGCATCTGGGGGGAGGCGGGCGTCAACGAATGCAACGTGGCCATGTCGGAGACGGAGACCATCACCTCCAACGCCCGGGTGCTGGGGGCGGATCCCCTGGTGAAGGGCGGCATCGGGGAGGAGGATCTGCTGACCATCGTCCTGCCCTACATCCATTCCGCCCGGGAGGGGGTCCAGCGCCTTGGAAAACTGCTGGAGACCTACGGCACCTATGAGATGAACGGCATCGGCTTCCAGGACACGCAGGAGGTCTGGTGGCTCGAATCCATCGGAGGCCATCACTGGATCGCAAAGCGGGTGCCGGACGACGCTTATGTGGTCATGCCCAACCAGCAGGGCATCGACAGCTTTGACTTTTTGGACGCCTTCGGGGAACAGCAGGACCATCTGTGCTCCGCGGACCTGGCGGAGTGGATCAGGGAAAACCATCTGGACCTGCGTGTGCCCGATGAGGACGCGCCGGTGCTGGAGGAAACGGAGGACTTTGACGTCCGGGCGGCCTTTGGCAGCCGGGAGGACGCGGACCACAGCTACAACACCCCCCGGGCCTGGGCCATGCTGCGGTACCTGAATCCCCGCTCCTGCCGGTGGGACGGCCCCAATGCGGATTACACGCCGGAGGACGACGACCTGCCCTGGAGCCTGACGCCGGAGCACCTGATCACGGTGGAGGACGTCAAATACGTGCTCTCCAACCATTTCCAGGGCACGCCCTACGACCCCTACGGCAAGTACGGGGACCTTTCCCTGCGGGGCAAATACCGGCCCATCGGGGTCAACCGGAACAATTTCGTGGCCCTGACCCAGTTAAGACCCAACCGGCCACGGGAGCTTGCCGCCATCCAATGGATCGCCATGGGGTCCAACGTGTTCAACGCCTTTGTGCCCTTCTTCCCCCAGGTGGACCGGGTACCGGAATACCTGGGCGAGGTGACCGGGCAGGCCACCACCGAAGCCCTCTACTGGGTCAGCCGCATCATCGCGGCCCTTGCCGACGCGCACTTCAGCCGCACCGCTTCCGCGGTGGAGCGTTACCAGAAGGCCTGCGCGGCCCTGGGACAGCGGGGCCTGAAGGAGACGGAGGCGGGCTTCCCGAACGGGGAGGCCCGGGAAAACGAAAGGTACCTGGAGGAGCGCAACCGGGAGATGACGGAGCGCTTCCGGGCGGAAACGGACCGGTGTCTGAACGCTGTGCTGTTTGAAAGCAGCCTGGAAATGAGAAACGCCTACAGCCGCTCGGACGCCTGAAAAAATGGACTGTCCAAAGGGGACCGCGGAAGCGGTCCCCTTTGGATGAGGGCCCGCGGGAAAAGCGGACTTGCAAAAGACGGGTTTTCCAATTATCATAAAGATTCGGGAACTCCCAAGACGCCGAGCGGCCGGGGCGGTTTCCCGTTTTTGCGGGCGGTGTGTTTCCGGAAAGGACTGACGGACGGACATGTACAGAATCGGGCTGGATATCGGTTCCACGACCATCAAATGCGTGGTGCTGGATGAGCAGGGGACCGTTGTGCACAAGGCGTATGAGCGCCATTTTTCCCTGATTGTGCAAAAAACCCGGGAGATGATCTCGGACCTGGACAGGAGGATCCTCAAGGGGGAAAAGGGCGTACTGAATATATCGGGCTCCGCCGGGATGGGGCTGGCCCTGGGGACGGGGATCTCCTTTGTGCAGGAGGTGTACGCCACCAAGGCGGCGGCGGACAGGCTGTCCCCCGGGGCGGACTGCATCATCGAATTGGGGGGCGAGGACGCCAAGATCCTGTTCTTGAAGGGCACCCTGGAGGTGCGCATGAACGGGTCCTGCGCCGGTGGGACCGGGGCCTTCATCGACCAGATGGCCACCCTTCTGGGCCTGAGCAACCCGGAAATGGACGCGGAAGCCGCCCGGGCGGAAAGAAGCTATACCATCGCCAGCCGGTGCGGCGTATTCGCCAAGTCCGACGTGCAGCCTCTTTTGAACCAGGGTGCCAAAAGGGCGGATGTGGCCCGTTCCATTTTCATGGCGGTGGTCAATCAGACGATCGCCGGTCTGGCCCAGGGCCGTCCCATCGAGGGCAGGGTCGTATATCTGGGAGGGCCGCTGACCTTCCTTTCCTCCCTGAGGGACTGCTTTGACAAGACCTTGGGCATAGAGGGGATCTGCCCGGAAAACTCCCTGTATTACGTCTCCATCGGGGCCGCCCTTCAGCCGTCCCAGCCCTTGAAGCTCTCCGACGCCCTGGAGGCCCTTGAACTGTTTCAGGGGTCGGAGACCTATGCCGCGCTGCCGCCGCTGTTTGAGACGGAAGAGGACCTGCGCGCTTTCCGGGAAAGGCACGCGTTGGACAAGGTCCGCCGGGCGGACCCGGACACCTATCGGGGGGACGTATACCTGGGCATCGACTCGGGCTCCACGACCATCAAATCCGCCGTGATCACAGCCCAGGGGGAGCTGCTTTTGACACGGTACCAGCAAAACAGCGGGGATCCCGTGCCCCACGTCCGGGCCTTTCTGACGGACCTGAGACGGGACCATCCCGACTGGGTGATCCGGGCGGGAGCCGTGACGGGCTATGGCGAGGAAATGATCCGCAGGGCCTTCCGGGTGGATTTCGGCGTGGTGGAGACTGTGGCGCATTTTACGGCCACCAAGGCCTTCCTGCCGGATGTGGACTTCATCATCGACATCGGCGGGCAGGACATGAAATGCTTTAAGATCGTCGGCGGGACCATCGACAACATCTTCCTGAACGAGGCCTGTTCCTCCGGATGCGGATCCTTCCTGCAGACCTTCGCCAGCGCCCTGGGGTATGACATCGCCACCTTCGCGGACGTGGGCCTCTCCGCCCGGCGGCCGGTGGACCTGGGGTCCAGGTGCACGGTGTTCATGAACTCCTCGGTCAAGCAGGCCCAGAAGGACGGGGCGGACATTTCCGACATTTCCGCGGGCCTGGCCATCTCGGTGGTCAAGAACGCCCTGTACAAGGTCATCCGCTGCTCCAGGCCCGAGGACCTGGGACGGCGCATCGTGGTCCAGGGCGGCACCTTCCTGAACGACTGTGTGCTGCGCGCCTTTGAAAACGAAATGGGCGTGCAGGTGGTGCGGCCGGACATCGCGGGCCTGATGGGGGCCTTCGGCGCGGCCCTGTACGCCCGGGAATGGCGCGCGCTGAAGCCGGGGGAAAGCAGCGTGCTTTCCCTGAAGGAGCTGGAGGACTTTACCCAGCAGGTTCGGCAGACCCGGTGCGGACTGTGCGAAAACCACTGCCTGCTGACGGTCAGCCTCTTTGGCGGCGGGGAGCGCTACATCAGCGGAAACCGCTGCGACCGGCCGGTCTCCGGCAGGACCGGGGAGGAGGAATGGAACCTGTATGCCTGGAAGCAGAAACGCATTGAGGCGCTGTGCGCCAGGGACACGGGGGAGGGAAAGCGCGGGGAGATCGGCCTGGCGCTGGTATTGAACCTGTACGAGCTTCTGCCCTTCTGGCACACCTTTTTTACCGCCCTGGGGTTTAAGGTGAGGGTCTCCCCCTTTTCCAGCCGGAAGACCTATCTTGAGGGGCAGCACACCATCCCTTCGGACACGGTCTGCTTCCCGGCGAAGCTCGCCCACGGCCACGTCGAGACGCTGATCCGGCAGGGCGTTCAAAGGATCTTCTATCCCTGCATGAGCTATAACGTGGACGAGGGGCTTGGGGACAACCATTACAACTGCCCGGTGGTGGCCTATTATCCGGAGGTCATCGCCGCCAACGTGCCGGACGTCAAAAACATCGACTTTATCCATGATTATTTCGGCCTGGACCATCCCAGAACCCTGCCGCAAAGGCTTCATGCGGTGCTGTCCCAACGGTTCGGGGACCTGACGCTGCGTCAGGTGCGATTTGCCTGTCAGAAGGCCTATGCCGCCTATGAAAGCTGGATGGCGGAAAGCCGCAAAAAGGCGGAGGAAATGGTGCGGGCGGCCCGGGCGGAGGGCAGGCAGATCCTGGTGCTCTGCGGCAGGCCCTACCACGTGGACCCGGAGATCAACCACGGCATCGACCGGATGATCACGGGCCTGGGGGCCTGCGTGGTCACGGAGGACGCCCTATCCGCGCATATGAAGCGGGCCCCCCAGCATGTACTGAACCAGTGGACCTACCATGCCCGGCTGTACGCGGCTGCCCGGTACATCGCTTCCCAAAAGGACATGCACCTGGTGCAGCTGGTCTCCTTCGGCTGCGGCGTGGACGCCATCACCTCCGACGAGGTGCGGGAGATCCTGGAGGGCGCGGGGCGCATCTATACCCAAATCAAGATCGACGAGATCACCAACACCGGCGCGGTCCGCATCCGCCTGCGGTCCCTGCTGGCCGCCATCGAGCAGAAAAAGGCCCTGGAGGAAAAGGAGGCGTCCCATGGAAACTGAACACGCGGTGTTCACCAAGGAGATGCGCCGGGACGGGTACCTGATCCTGGTGCCCAACATGCTGGATTTCCATTTCAGCCTGCTTTCCCCGGTGTTCCGGCTGAACGGGTACAACCTGGAGGTGCTGACCAACGACGGCCCGAACGTGGTGGCGGAAGGACTCAAATATGTCCACAACGACACCTGCGTGCCGGCCCTCCTGGTGATCGGCCAGTTCATGGACGCGCTGCATTCCGGCAAATACGACCTGGATCACGTGGCGCTGATGATCACCCAGACCGGGGGCGGCTGCCGGGCCTCCAACTATATTTTCCTTCTGCGCAAGGCCCTGAAGAAAGCGGGGCTGAGCAACATCCCGGTCATTTCCCTGAACATGAGCGGCCTGGAAAGGGGCGGCGGCTTCCGCCTGACCCTGCGTTTGGTGCGTCATGTGTTTGCCGGGGCCATTTACGGGGACATGATCATGCTCCTGTCCAACCAGACCCGGCCCTATGAAACGGAAAAGGGGCGGACGGACCAGCTGATCCGTGCCTGGCGGGAAAAGCTGGTGGAGCAGTTCAAAAGGGACCGGGGGCTTTCAAGGAAGGAGATCAGCGCGAACCTTGAAAAAATGGCCGGGGATTTTGCCGCCATTCCCCAAAAAGGCCCCAAGAAGACCCGGGTGGGCATCGTGGGGGAGATCTACGTCAAATACAGCCCCCTGGGGAACAACCACCTGGAGGACTTTCTGAAAGGGCAGGATTGCGAATACATGGTGCCCGGGGTGATCCACTTCCTGCAGTTCAAGATCGACAACCGCATCGAGGACATCCGCCTGTACGGCGGGAACCCCCTGAAAAAGGTCTTCTGCGAGGCCTTCCTGAAATTCGTCAGTCGCTTTGAGGACAGCATGCTGGCGGTGCTCCGGGCCCATCCAGAGTTTGTGGCGCCCTCCAGCTATGCCCACACCAAGGAACTGGTGAAGGGCGTCATCGGATACGGCAGCAAAATGGGGGAGGGCTGGCTTTTGACCGCGGAGATGCTGGAATTGGCGGAGCTTGGCTATCCCAACATCATCTGCACCCAGCCTTTCGGCTGCCTGCCCAACCACATCAACGGCAAGGGCATGATCCGGAAGCTGTCGGCCATCCACCCGGGCATCAACATCGTACCCATCGATTACGACCCCTCCGCCACGAAGGTCAACCAGGAAAACCGCATCCGGCTGATGCTGGCCGTGGCCGCGGACGCCCAAAGGGAACAGACGGAAGGGGACGCGAAATAGCGTACCCTCCGCCGCAGTGCCGTGATGAACGCGGGCGCCTCCCCCGCCGGGAAGGCGCGCCTTTTGCATCAAAAACAGGAAAAAACGGGGATGCCTTTTCAGGCATCCCCGCGCTTTTTATGCTTTGGGATCGGGTTGGTTCCGGTCTCAGGCTTTCTTGGCCTTGATGGCGGCCTGGGCGGCGCTCAGGCGGGCGATCGGCACGCGGAACGGGCTGCAGGAGACGTAGTCCAGTCCGATGGAGTCGCAGAACTCGATGGAGGACGGATCGCCGCCGTGCTCGCCGCAGATGCCGCAGTGCAGGCTGGGGCGGGTCTTGCGGCCCATGGTCACAGCCATGTCCATCAGCTTGCCAACGCCAATGGTGTCCAGCCTGGAGAAGGGATCGGACTCGTAGATCTTGTTGGCGTAGTAGCTGGGCAGGAACTTGCCGGCGTCGTCACGGCTGAAGCCGAAGGTCATCTGGGTCAGGTCGTTGGTGCCGAAGGAGAAGAACTCGGCTTCCTTGGCGATCTCGTCCGCGGTCAGAGCGGCGCGCGGGATCTCGATCATGGTGCCGACTTCGTACTTCAGATCCACGCCGGAGGCCTTGATCAGTTCGTCCGCGGTCTTGACCACCACGTCCTTGACGAACTTGAGTTCCTTTACTTCGCCGACCAGGGGGATCATGATCTCGGGGACCACGTTCCAGTCGGCGTGACGGGCCTGGACCGCCAGGGCGGCCTTGATGATGGCGCTGGTCTGCATCTTGGCGATTTCGGGATAGGTCACGGTCAGACGGCAGCCGCGGTGACCCATCATCGGGTTGAACTCGTGCAGATCCGCGATGACCTGCTTGATGTAGTCCACGCTCTTGCCCTGGGCCTTGGCCAAAGCGGCGATGTCTTCTTCCGCGGTGGGAACGAATTCATGCAGCGGGGGATCCAGGAAACGGATGGTGACGGGGTAGCCGCCCAGCGCTTCAAAGAGGCCCTCGAAGTCGCTCTGCTGCATGGGCTCGATCTTGGCCAGGGCAGCCTCGCGCTCTTCGACGGTTTCGGCGCAGATCATCTCACGGAAGGCGCCGATCCTGTCGGGATCAAAGAACATGTGCTCGGTACGGCACAGACCGATGCCCTGGGCGCCGAAGGCGGCCGCCTGCTTGGCATCCTTGGGGGTGTCGGCGTTGGTGCGGACGCCCATCCTCTTGTACTTGTCGCTCAGCTCCATGATGCGGCCGAAGTAACCGCTGTTGGGGTCGGCGGGCACGGTGGGGATCAGTTCGCCGTAGATGTTGCCGGTGGAGCCGTCCAGGGAGAGTTCGTCGCCCTCGTGGTAGGTGCGGCCGGCCAGGGTGAACTTCTTGTTGGCTTCGTCCATCTTGATCTCGCCGCAGCCGGAGACGCAGCAGGTACCCATGCCGCGGGCCACAACGGCCGCGTGGCTGGTCTGGCCGCCGCGGACGGTCA